>NZ_OZ038525.1:2980000-3322818 GCF_964036645.1 Tenacibaculum sp. 190524A02b
CACTACACATTCTATCTACTTCCGTATAACTCAAGTCAACCAGTATCAAAGGCAGTTCTACAGTTAAGCTGTAGGATTTCACCTCTGACTTAATTGACCGCCTGCGGACCCTTTAAACCCAATGATTCCGGATAACGCTTGCACCCTCCGTATTACCGCGGCTGCTGGCACGGAGTTAGCCGGTGCTTATTCTTATGGTACCGTCAAGGTTCTACACGTAGAACGGTTTCTTCCCATATAAAAGCAGTTTACAACCCATAGGGCAGTCTTCCTGCACGCGGCATGGCTGGTTCAGAGTTGCCTCCATTGACCAATATTCCTCACTGCTGCCTCCCGTAGGAGTCTGGTCCGTGTCTCAGTACCAGTGTGGGGGATAATCCTCTCAGACCCCCTACCTATCGTTGCCATGGTAAGCCGTTACCTTACCATCTAGCTAATAGGACGCATAGTCATCTTGTACCGATAAATCTTTAATTAATCAATCATGCAACTAATCAACATTATGGAGTATTAATCTTCATTTCTAAAGGCTATCCTCCTGTACAAGGCAGATTCTATACGCGTTACGCACCCGTTCGCCGGTCGTCAGCAAGTAGCAAGCTACCTCTGTTACCCCTCGACTTGCATGTGTTAAGCCTGCCGCTAGCGTTCATCCTGAGCCAGGATCAAACTCTTCATTGTATAATCTTTAATATTATCCAATGTAAAAGTTTCAAAAGAATTTTTTAAAATTATTTAATCACTTAAATAATCTGTGGTAATTCTACTCTTAAATTACGCTGTCAATTTCAATATTTTCAATGAACTTTGTTAATCTTAATATTTGACATATCTCAATCAAAATCTCAATTAACTTCTTGTAGAAACACTAGAATCGAACTAGTTGATTTTTCTTCAAAATCTTTCCAAAATTTCTTAGATCGTGTTGCCTCCAAAAGCGGATGCAAAACTAATAACTTTTTTTAACTCCAACAAAACTTTTTTGAAGTTTTTTTTATTCGCTATAAAACACAATATTTAATGAACCTTCCTTTAAATTCGGACTGCAAAGATACTGAGATTAACTTCAATTAAACAAATAAAATTTAAACTATTTTTTAATCTTTTCTTAACTCTTTACTACTCCTAATCCTCAATGAACTTACTAACTTTGCAAACTACGTTTCTCCGTTAGCGGCTGCAAATATACAACCCTTTTTAATCCCCACAAGCCTTTTATCAATCTTTTTTATTTAAAACCCAAACACCAAAACTCAAAAACCTATTTAACAATAGGTTAAACACTATTTTTTTCTAGGAAATTATTTTATAATGTAAACTAAATAAAAAAACAAGCCCAAAAGAGCTTGCTTTACAATATCATTATATACTATCTGAAGTTTTATTCAAATGTAACACCGCTAGCCGCTACACTTCTATCTATTTTTCTCATTAAACCTTGTAATACTTTTCCTGGCCCTACTTCTATAAATTCATTCCCCCCATCTGTAATCATTGCTTGAACACATTGTGTCCATTTAACTGGAGCCGTTAATTGAGATATTAAATTCTTTTTAATTTCTTGTGGATCTGTAACTGCTTTAGCTACTACATTCTGATACACAGGACAAATAGGCTCTTTAAACTCAGTTTCCTCAATTGCTTTTGCTAACTTTTCTCTTGCAGGCTCCATCATTGGTGAATGGAAAGCCCCTCCAACTGGAAGCAAAACAGCTTTTCTTGCTCCCTTCTCTTTTAAAACTTCACAAGCTTTTTCAACAGCTTCTATCTCTCCAGATATTACCAATTGTCCTGGACAATTGTAATTAGCTGCCACAACTACTCCTTCTACTTCTTTACATACATCTTCAACTACTTCGTTTTCTAACCCCAATACGGCAGCCATAGTTGATGGTTTTATTTCACATGCTTCCTGCATGGCTAATGCTCTTTTTGAAACTAATTGTAATCCATCTTCAAAAGATAATACTCCATTTGCTACTAACGCGGATAGTTCACCTAAAGAATGCCCTGCTACCATTTCTGGCTTAAAATCATCACCTAAAACTTTTGCTAAAATTACTGAATGTAAAAATATAGCTGGTTGGGTAACCTTAGTCTGTTTAAGTTCTTCTTTTGTTCCTTCAAACATTACATCAGTTATACTGAACCCTAATATATCATTAGCTTTTTCAAATAATTCTTGTGCTAGTGGTGATTTTTCATATAAATCCAACCCCATTCCTGTAAACTGTGCTCCTTGACCTGGGAAAATATATGCCTTCATCTATTTTATATTTTTTTTAAATTTTAGATTCTTTTTTATTAAGACAGAATCTAAAATTAGTTTTCTAACTATTTTAATGGCTACAAACATACAATTTTTAAAATTACTATATTCGCTGGATGACATCAAACCAAAAATCACAAGCTTTATTAATTTATCTAATTTTAGCTTCGTTATTTATAGCATCACTAGTTACTTCTAATTTGATTTTTCAAAAATTCTTTTATTGGTACCCTGTAGATGTTTCTATATTTGATGTAAAATTATTTGAAATTTCAGTGGGGCTTCTACCTTACCCTATAACCTTTTTAATTACTGATATTTTATCTGAGGTTTATGGACGAAAGAAAGCCAATCAGGTAGTAGTTGCTGGTATATTCGCTTCTTTTTTCTCTTTAATTATTATATATGTTTCTCAAATAGCACCAGCTACCACATGGTCAAAAGTTGACAACAAAACATTTACCCATGTTTTTGGAGCTGCACCATTAGCTGTTCTAGCCTCAATGCTTGCCTATTTATTTGCTCAATTTATAGACATTAGAGTATACCATTTTTGGAAAAACTTTACTAAAGGAAAACATCTTTGGTTGCGAAACAACTTTTCCACTTTTACTTCTCAGTTTATTGACACCTTGACTGTACTTGTTTTACTTTGCTCTTTTGAAATTATTGATTGGGATAAATTCTGGGGACTTTTAATTAGCGGTGTTCTATTTAAAGTTCTTATAGCCGCCATAGACACTCCTTTGTTATACGCTGCGGTTTATTTTTTTAGAAAAAAATTTAATTTAGAAGTTGGAGAGGAAATATCTAACTTTGAGAATTAAAAAAGTATATGATTAGTAATTATTTTTACAAGCTATTTAAGAACTATTTTTCATTTTCTCATCAAACATCTATATACTTAAATCTAATAATTAATTTACTTATTATTCTTTTGTTTGGCTTTGTTTTTTTTAAAACTTTACGTTTTTTAGGTAGACGATTTTTAAAAAATATTGCCCATAAAACAAAAACTTCTTTTGATGACCTGCTAATTAAGAACCGTGTTTTTTTAAATATTACTCGGGTTGTAATTCTTGGTATATTTTACACTTCTCTAAAGACTATTTTAAATGGTTTCCCTGTTCTCTTATTATATATAGAACGAGTAACTTTAATAATAATTATATTTTTTATTATTTGGTTTGTCCGTAGCATTTTATTAACCCTCAAAGATTTCCTGAGAGAATTCCCTTCTTTTAAAGACAAACCTCTTGAGAGTTACATCCAAATTTTCATGGTTACAGTTTGGACAGTTGGAGGTATAGCTTCATTCTCTTTACTTACTGGACAATCTCTTTTAAAGTTTTTAACTGCACTAGGTGCTTTTTCCGCTGTTCTCTTACTTATTTTTAAAGACACTATTTTAGGTTTTGTTGCTAGTATTCAAATTTCTATTAATGATACCGTGAGATTAAACGATTGGATAACCATGGAAAAATATTCTGCCGATGGTTATGTAATAGAAATAAATCTAGCTTCAGTTATTGTTAAAAACTTTGATAATACCACTACTAGTATCCCAACATACTCTTTAATTTCAGATTCGTTTAAAAACTGGCGTTCTATGCGTAATTCTGGTGGTAGAAGAATAAAAAGGTCTATTCTGATAAAAGTAAATTCTGTTAGATTTTTAGAAGAACATGAATTAGAGACTTACAAGAAAATAGATTTACTTACTGAGTATATAAAAGAAATAACTACTGAAATTGATATCTACAACCAAAAAAATAATATTGATAAGTCTTTACTTATAAATGGTAGAAACTTGACAAACTTTGGTCTATTTAGAAAGTACTTGGATGAATACCTAAAGTTTCATCCAGATATCAATCAAAATTTACTTTTTATGTCTCGCCAATTAGAACCGACTCCTAACGGCATTCCTTTAGAAATTTATGCTTTTAGTGAAGATAAAGTCTGGGCTAATTACGAACGTATTATGGCTGATATTTTTGATCACATTTTAGCTAGTGTAACTTACTTTAACTTAGAAACCTTCGAAAATCCATCAAGTAAAGATATTTCAAATTTAAATCAATAATAATTTTATTATGATATTAAAAATGCCTTTTGAAAATAATCAAAAGGCATTTTTAATTTCTGCAAGACTATTAACATTAGTGCTTAACTGCTATGTAATTTTTATTCATTTTTAATTCGCTCAATACATTTAAGGCTTCATCCATATAAATGTCCTTCTTTAAGTTTTTATGCCATGTTAAACGCTTTTCTTTCAACACTGTATCTTGCTTAAAAAGTTTAAACTCATATTTAGGCGAATTAAAAGTTAAATCTGATTTAAACTTAAACACTTCTTTAAACTCTTTACCTTGTTCAGACTTCTCCTTACTTGCTTTTTTGTATTGATTATAATTTAAAGTATAAGTGGTTTCGTCTTGGTTTTTCTTTAACCACTTAGCATATTCATTAATTTTTTGAAATTTTTTATTACTGTTAACTCTTTGCTTACTATTATAAACAACATCAGTGAAGTTACTATAAGAATCTCTTAATTTATAATTTGCCTGCTTTACTTTATCCCAAGGCAAGGCTCCATCTAAATCTCTTTCTCCAAACTCCATGTAACTATACCTACTAGGTAATGATACGTCTGAATACACTCCTTCTATTTGAGTAGAACCTCCATTTATTCTGTAAAATTTTTGAATAGTCATTTTTAATGCACCTAAATCTTTAGGGTATTGTTGATAAAACTTGTTGATAGGTAAAATGTTTTGCACCGTTCCTTTACCATAAGTTTGTTTTCCTCCTATAATGACACCACGCTTATAATCTTGCATAGCCGCTGCAAAAATCTCAGATGCAGATGCAGAAAATTCATTCACCATAACTACTAAAGGCCCATCCCATTGTATTTTTTCATCAGTATCTTTTTTCACCAAAGGATCTTCACCTCTATATTTAACCTGTACAATAGGTCCTTTATCTATAAATAAACCACCTATCTCAATAGCTGTTTTTAAAGAACCTCCTCCGTTATCTCTTAAGTCAACAATTAAACCTTCTACATTTTCAGCTTTTAATCTTTCAATTTCCTTCTCCATATCCTTAGCTGCATCTCTTCTATTTAAATCACTAAAATCAATATAAAACTTTGGAAGATTTATAATTCCATATTTTTTCCCATCCTTTTCTACTACACTTGACTTAACAAATGTCTCTTCTAACTCTACTACATCTCTTACAATAGATATTATCTTAGTAGATCCGTCAATTTTTTTCTTAACGGTAAGCTTAACTTCAGTCCCTTTTTTACCTTTTATAAATTTAATAGCATCATCTAAACGCATTCCAACTATATCAATAGGTTCAGCATCTCCTTGTGCTACTTTTAAAATAATGTCTTCCGCTTCTAATTCTCCTTGCTTCCATGCTGGACCACCGGAAATAAGTTCTATCACATGCGTATACATTCCTTTTTTCTGTAAACGAGCACCAATTCCTTCTAGTTTCCCAGACATATCTTGGTCAAATCTAGATTTAATTCTTGGAGACATGTATGTTGTATGAGGGTCAAATCCACTTACAATGCTATTTAAAAAAGTTGAATACCAATCAGAGTTCTCTAGTTCATCTATCCTTATATATAGATCATCCATATTCTTTAACACCTCTTCTCTAGCTTTTTCCTCAATCTCTTCAAAACTCTTAACATCAACCTTTTCTCCTTTTTCTATTTTCTCAGCTTGAGCAGATTCTTTATCCTCTACTCTACTAATAACGGATAATTTCAATTGTTTCCTCCAATAATCCAATAGCTCAGTTTCATTTTTTGCAAACGGAATCTTTTCATAATCAACATTAATTTCTTCTTTTTTATTGTAGTTAAAAGATTGTTTTAATAAAGCTCTATAATTTACTTTTGCGGCTTTAATTTTTTCTAAAAACCTACCATAAACTAATTTATAGAAATCAATGTTTGTATTTCTTAATTGATCATCAATTAAGTACTTATATTGAGAAAACTCCTTTAAATCTTCTTGTGTAAAATATCTTTTACTTGGATCTAAACCATCTATAAAAGAATCATAAACGTGTTCAGAAAAGTTGTCGTCTAATTTTTTTTGCACGTAATGATACCTACTCAAAATATTTTTTAACACATAAATAATAACCCTATCTTTTTCAGGATCACTTTCCTTTTTAACGGCAAATGCGTTATATGAATTGGTAAATAAAATAATGGCTACTAATAAAAAGTGTGTAATGAATTTCGTCTTCATAAATCTTCTGTCGTTTTAACCCGCTATAGTTTACAATAGTTGCTAAGCTACTAAAATAATGCCAGTTTTACTAGTTTTACTGTTTTTTGTATATTCCTTTAAAAACTTCTTTTATTATTTTTCCTTGTTCATCAGTATAATTCCAAGTTTGAGTTACAGAGTTATCTTCATTCTTTTTCCACTCTATCACATTCTTATATGTTCCTTTTTCTCCAGTAATTAAATCGCTTTTTAAAATCATCTTCTCATTTTCAAAATTTCCTTTTAAAACTAATGAAAATCCTGAATTATCTATCCATACTTGGTTCCAAGAATTATCTTTTTTATTATAGTAATTATAACTTGTTCCTTTACTTTTTGATGACTTAGATTCCCAGTTTTCTTGAATTGCACAGGCATTAGGCGTTTTAACAATATTGTTAATTCCTATAAGTTCACCTTTTGTATTGTACACATTCCATTTACCAATCCAAAAGTTAAATTGAGAATACTCTATAGAAGAGCATGGAATTTGAGATTGATTTTGCGCTTTTATTTTCGAAAAAAAAGTTGCGATTATAAAAACCGTAACATAAACTATAACCCTTACCATACCTTTTCATTTGATTGTTACAATTTTACGGATTATATAATGGTTTCTATCTTTACAAAATGTTAAAAATAATGTTCGATTTTTATCTTACATTTGTTGTAAAACTCAGTTTACATGCAAGAAAGACCCTTAATTTTAGTTACCAATGACGATGGAATCACCGCTCCTGGTATTAGAATGTTAATTGAAATCATGAATAAAATAGGTGACGTTGTGGTAGTTGCCCCAGATAGCCCTCAAAGTGGAATGGGACATGCCATCACTGTTAACAATGTACTCCATTGTAACCCTATTACTATTGATGATGGACCACAAATAGAATATAGTTGCTCTGGTACCCCAGCCGACTGTGTTAAAATGGCAAAAAATGAAATATTGAACAGAACTCCAGATTTATGCGTTTCAGGTATTAACCATGGTTCTAACTCCTCTATAAATGTAATTTATTCAGGTACTATGAGTGCTGCTGTAGAAGCCGGCATTGAAGGTATTCCTGCAATAGGTTTTTCTTTATTAGATTTTGATTGGCATGCTGACTTTAGAGCTGCTAAAAAATTCATTGAAAAAATCACGTTAAATGTTATTTTAAATGGGTTACCTGAAGGTGTTGTTTTAAATGTTAACATCCCAAAATTAAAAGAACAAGATTTAAAAGGAATCAGAGTTTGTCGTCAAGCAAATGGATATTGGAAAGAGACTTTTGACAAAAGAAAAAGTCCATATGGTAAAGAATACTATTGGCTTTCTGGTGAATTTATTAACAAAGACAAAGGACAAGACACCGATATTTGGGCTTTAGAAAATGGATACATCTCTGTGGTACCTGTTCAGTTTGATATGACCGCTCATCATGCTATTCAAAAATTAAACTCATGGGACATATAAAAAAAGAAATACTGATTGGTTTTCTAGTTTCACTATTTGCTACTGCTTGCGGATTTTTCATTTATATACAATATATATCTCAGTCAGATTTTTCAACAACGCTTAATCAAGTTAAACAAGGTGGTGTTTTAGGAACTGTTATTGCACTTTCTGCAATCCCTAATTTATTTGTGTTTTTTGTTTTCTTAAAAAAGAGACAAGACTATAGAGCTAGAGGGGTTTTAGTTGCTACTATTTTTACAGCTTTGTTTACTTTTATTTTAAAGTTTTTATAATTACTCACAGTTAAATGAAATACTATATACTAGCTGGTGAGGCTTCTGGAGATTTACACGGAGCCAATTTAATGAAGGCTCTTTTAGAAGAAGATCCTAAAGCTGATATCCGTTTTTGGGGAGGAGATTTAATGCAGGCTATTGGAGGAACTTTGGTTACTCATTATAAAGAAAGAGCTTTTATGGGATTTCTGGAGGTGATTATAAATCTTAGAAAAATTCTAGGCTTTATTTCTTTCTGTAAAAAAGACATTGCAAAATTTAATCCTGACGTTATTATATTTATTGATAACTCGGGATTCAATTTACGAATTGCTAAATGGGCTAAACAGCAAAACTTTACCACCAATTATTATATTTCACCTCAAGTTTGGGCTAGTAGAGCTGGAAGAGTAGAGAGTATTAAACGTGATATTGATGCCATGTTTGTAATTCTTCCTTTTGAAAAAGACTTTTACAAAAAATATAATTATGATGTTCATTTTGTTGGACACCCTTTAATTGATGGTATTGATGGAAGAACACAGGTTGATGATCGTGATTTTAGAAACACTTATAAATTAGGTACTAAAAAAATTATTGCTTTATTACCAGGAAGTAGAAAACAGGAAATTTCTAAAATGCTTCCTACAATGCTTTCTTTAACTAATGATTTTACTGACTATCAATTTGTAATTGCTGGTGCTCCAAGCCAGACCAATGCTTTTTACAAGCAATTTTTTAAGAATAAAAACATTCCACTTATCACTAATAAAACATATGATTTATTGAGTATTTCTCATGCAGCAATAGTTGCTTCTGGTACTGCTACTTTAGAAACCGCTCTTTTTAAAGTACCTCAAGTGGTTTGTTATAAAGGAAGTAGTATTTCCTATCAAATTGCTAAACGAATTATCACTTTAGAATATATTTCTTTAGTAAATTTAATCATGGATAAAAAAGTGGTCACGGAGCTAATTCAAAAGGATTTTAATAAAGAACAACTAAAACAGGAATTAAGTCATATTTTAGAACCTACATCTAGAGAACAATTATTCCTTGATTACTTTGATTTAGAACAAAAGCTAGGCGGCAAAGGTGCTTCTGAAAAAACAGCAAAATTGATTGTGAATGGATTAAAAAACTAACCAATGATAAAAAAACTACTTTTACTAACTACACTTTGCCTCTTTATTATATCATGTGGGTCTTCTACGAAAGTGGCTTCCACTAAAACTAAAAAAACACGTTCACACTCTTCTTCTCAAAACCAAGAGGTAACTATTGCTGATAAAATTGTTTGGACTGCCGTAACTTATAAAGACACTCCTTATAAATATGGAGGGTTGACTAGGAAAGGCATGGATTGCTCTGGGTTAATTTACACTTCTTTTAAACAACGTAATATTGACTTACCAAGGTCTTCACGATTAATGTACACAAAAGGCTACCCTATTTCTTTAAGACAGGTAAAAAGAGGGGACTTACTTTTTTTTAAAACTTCAAGAAAAAGCGGAAGTGTAAATCATGTAGGATTAGTTACTTCAGTAAAAAAAGGTGATGTACGTTTTATACACGCTACTAGCTCTAAAGGCGTTTTAGTAAGTTCTTTGCATGAAAAATACTGGAAACGTGCTTTTATTAAAGCTAAACGAGTTTTATAAAACCATACCGTTTACACCATTTTTAAAAGTCTTTTTTTTGTTTTACATTTAGAATTGTGAAACGACAATTACTTCTTTTATTGTGTATTATTATATTTATTATCAATCGTTTTCTTAATACAGGACAGGAAAGGATTATAAAACCCGTACCACAAAATTCCTTGGTCACCAAAGTAATATCAATAGCTAAAAGTTATCAAGGAGTTCCTTATCGTGCTGGAGGCACAACCTCTCAAGGAATGGATTGTTCTGGTTTGGTTCAAACTTCTTTTAAAAAAATTGATGTACCCCTACCTCGTTCCTCTCAATCAATGAGTAATGAAGGTCAAAATGTACTATTAGAAAATATTAAAAAGGGTGATTTACTCTTTTTTAATATTAATAGATTAAAAGGAAAAATTAACCATGTTGGCTTGGTTACTTCAGTAAAAAACAATTCTATCATCTTTATTCACTCTACTACTTCAAAAGGTGTAATCACTAATTCTTTGGATGACAATTATTGGAAAAAAGCCTTTGTAAAAGCTCGGAGAGTTTTAAAATAATACTTACCTTTTACCCTGTCTAATTAATAATTAATTCCCCAAATTATGAGAAAACTTTTACTTTTCTTCCTTTGCGCTATTCCTTTAACTTTAAGTTCTCAAACTGTTACTTTTAACGATTCAAACTTTAAATCGTCACTAGTAGCTAACTCTCAAATTAACACTAATAATGATAGTGAAATACAAGTATCAGAAGCAAATGCTTTTAGTGGAAGTATTGATGTTTCAAACAAAAACATTTCTGATTTAACTGGAATTGAATTTTTCACTAACGCTATTAGTTTAGCTTGTTACAGCAATCAACTTACCAGTCTTGACTTAAGCAAAAACACTAAACTTCAATATCTCTATTGTTATAGTAACCAACTCACCTCAATAGATGTTACTAAGAATACAGGACTAGTTACTTTCTATTGTTACAACAATGATTTAACTTCAATAGATATTAGTAACAACCTATCATTAAAATATTTTGATTGTAGCTCTAATAATATTACTACGTTAGACGTAAGCAAGAACACTAGTTTATCTAAAATATATTGTCATACTAATAAATTATCAGAAATTGATGTTACCAACAACAGTAAACTTAGCTTGTTTTTCTGTTACAATAACTTTCAAATTTCTTCATTGGACGTTAGTCAAAATCCTGAATTGACTAATTTTGGTTGTGGTGGTAATAAACTTACTAGCTTAGATTTGAGTAATTGTCCTAAATTAACAAAACTTTATTGCGCTGTTAATAATCTTACATCACTAAACATTGCTAATGGGAATAACACTAACTTTCAAGAAATTGAAGCCAATGCTAATAACTCGTTAAGCTGTATTAATGTTGATAACTCATCATACAGTACTAGTAATTGGACTGGAGCCTTATTTAAATTTGACAGTGTTTCAAACTTTAGTGAAAGTTGTACTGCTAACATTAATGAATATAACTTATCACGTATAAAAACATATCCAATTCCATTTAAAAATGAATTAAAAATTGACATTAACAAAGACCAACTTCAAAAGTTATCTTTAATAGATACTTCAGGAAAAGTAGTCATGTCAAAAAACAACACGAACACTATTGATACTTCAGTTTTATCAAAAGGGGTTTATACCTTAGTTCTGCGAACAAAGACTAGTTTTTCTTCGCAAAAAGTTATTAAAATGTAAAAAACATGAAAGAGTTACTTAAATAGTAGCTCTTTTTTTTATCTAGAATTCAAGATTAACTTATTAAAATAGTACTAGAGATTTAACGTTTTTTAAAAAGCTAAAAACCTTAGTATAATTATATTTGACTTAATGAAGTGGTTTAAACTTTTTTCAATTGCAGCAAAAAAGTTTAAACCACTTCAATACCTAATATTTTAAATACAAGCTCCGATGCAATTAACTACTGAGATTAAAAAAGCTATAGACCAAAGCGTTTTGTGTTGGTTGGCTACTGTTTCAAAAGAAGGAATCCCTAATGTTTCACCAAAAGAAGTTTTTAACTACTTTGAAAATAATAGTATTATTGTAGCTAATATAGCTTCTCCACAAACAATTAAAAACATTAAGTACAATACTTCTATTTGTATTAGCTTTATCGATATTTTAGTTCAAAAAGGATTTCAAATTAAGGGAAAAGCAACTCTTGTTGACAGCTCTAATTCAGATTTTGAAGTTATGGAAAAAGTATTACTTAAAATAACGGAAGGTAAATTTCCTTTTAAAAGTATTACACATATTACTATAGAAAAAGTAAAACCCATTATTGCTCCGAAATACATTTTATATCCTGATACCACAGAAGAAGAACAAATTAGTAGCGCTTTAAACACCTATGGATTTAACCAATAATAAAAACACAAAATTCTAGAATAAAAATAAAAGCTCGTTATCATAAGACAACGAGCTTTTTACTTTCTAATTTAGCATTTGCCAAATTTTATCTTTTAATTTCATAAGTCCTGTTTGAGCAACTGAAGAGATAAAAACCGAATCGACATCTTCTGGTAGTTCCTGCATTATTTCTTCTTGCAACTCCTCATCTAACATATCAGATTTAGAAACCGCTAACAAGCGCTGTTTATCTAGCAGCTCTGGGTTATGCTTACGAAGTTCATTTAACAAGATTTCATATTCCTTTTTTATGTCATCACTATCTGCTGCTACTAAAAACAGCAACACTGAATTACGCTCTATATGCCGTAAAAAATAATGCCCTAAACCTTTTCCTTCTGAAGCGCCTTCAATAATCCCAGGAATATCTGCCATCACAAAACTTTGGTGATTTCTATATTCTACAATTCCTAAGTTAGGTTTTAAAGTTGTAAAAGCATAGTCTGCTATTTTGGGTTTTGCCGCCGTAATAACAGATAATAAAGTTGACTTTCCAGCATTTGGAAAACCTACTAAACCTACATCTGCAAGAATCTTAAGCTCAATTCTGTACCAACCTTCTTGTCCTTCTATTCCTTGTTGGGCGTATCTAGGTGTTTGATTGGTAGAAGACTTAAAGTGCCAATTACCTCTTCCTCCTTTTCCTCCTTCTAATAAAACAACATCCTCCCCATCTTCTGTAACCTCAAACAATACCTCATCAGTATCAGCATCTCTAAAAATAGTTCCTAAAGGCACAGGGATTACAACATCACTTCCATCACTTCCTGTACTTCTACTACTTCCACCATCTCCACCATGTTCTGCTTTAAAATGACGTTTAAACTTTAAATGAAAAAGTGTCCACATAGTCTTATCTCCACGCACAATTACGTGTCCACCTCTTCCTCCATCACCGCCATCTGGTCCTCCTTTAGCCACAAACTTTTCTCTGTGTAAGTGCGCAGAACCTCTTCCTCCTTTTCCAGAAGAAGCGTATATTTTTATGTAATCGACAAAATTTCCTTCAGTCATTTTTTCGTTTTTTCAACTAACACGGACTTAATTTCCGTATTTAGTTAGGTTTCGACTCCACTCAACCTGACAATAGCAGAGAGTTGAATTCTTATTTATAATGTATCAAATACGTTTGATAAACGCTCTGTAATTTCTTCAATAGTTCCTACACCATCTACCCCATAATAATGTCCTTTTTCTTCGTAGAAATGTCTAAGGATAGCCGTTTTAGTATTGTACTCATTAAAACGATTTCTAATTTTTTCTTCGTCCGTATCATCTGTTCTTCCACTAGTTTCTCCTCTCTTTAAAATACGTTGCACTAATAAATCTTCTGGCACTTCTAAAGCAACCATTCCATTAATTTGTGCTCCTTTTTCTTCTAAGAAAACCTCTAAAGCTTCCGCCTGAGATTCTGTACGTGGGAAACCATCAAAAATAAATCCTTTTGCTTCTTGGTTTTTCTCTACCTCAGCTTTTAGCATATTAATAGTTACCTCATCTGGCACTAAATCTCCAGCATCGATATACTTTTTAGCTAATACTCCTAAATCTGTTTCATTTTTAATATTGTAACGGAATACATCTCCTGTAGAAATATGTACTAAATCATATTTATCTTTTAAAATAGTAGCTTGTGTTCCTTTTCCGGCACCTGGAGGGCCAAATAATACAATGTTTTTCATTTTGGGTTGTGTTGTTAATTGATAAACAGCAGGCAAATTTCTTCCATAACCATTATAATCTAAACCATAGCCAACGATAAAAGCGTCAGTAATATTTTTACCAACATAATCAATGGGTAGTTCTTTCTTATAAACATCTGGCTTAAAGAAAAGTGTTGCTATTTTTAATTCTTTTAAATTTTTATTTTGAAATATTTCGTAGATTTCTTGTAACGTAGTACCTGTATCAATTACATCTTCTAAAATAATTACAGTACGCCCAGTTAAATCTTCATTAATTCCTATTAGCTTTTTTACAGACTCAGAAGAATTGGTTCCTTCATATGAAGCCAATTTTACAAATGAAATTTCACAATCTCCTTCAAATTCTCTTAAAAAATCAGCAGCAAAAACAAAACAACCATTAAGAATACCTACAAATAAAGGTACTTCTCCTTCAGGTAAATCATTTTTTACTTCTTTTACTAATTCTTTAACAATAGTTGCTATTTCGTTTTTTGAAACGAATTCTTTAAAATATAAATCGTGAAGTTTAATTGTGTTCATAAGACTGCAAAGATAGGTGCTTGGTATTAAATGAAAAAACCGTTTTGAACTTATTCAAAACGGTTCTTATTTTCTCTTGTTATAATCTATTCTTTAATTTCTTTTTTCTTTTTAGCTACATCAAACATAATTGGTGTTGCTACGAATAAAGAAGAATATGTTCCCACGACTACCCCAACAATTAAGGCAAACATGAATCCTTTAATACTATCTCCTCCAAAGAAGAAAATAGCTAACATTACTAATAACGTAGTTAACGATGTATTTATCGTTCTTCCTAAGGTACTACTTAATGCTTTATCTACTAAATTAGCTGTAAATGAATTACTATTATTAGCATACTCTCTAATTCTATCAAAAATTACCACGGTATCATTCAACGAGTATCCAACTACCGTTAGAATTGCTGCTATAAATGACTGCCCAATTTCCATATCAAATGGCATGAATTTGTATAATAAAGAGAATACTCCTAATACTACTAATACATCATGGAATACCGCAGCTACGGCTCCAATAGAGAACGCTACTTTTCTAAAACGTAATAAGATGTATAAGAATACAACGATTAACGATCCGATTACCGCTAATAATGCCGCATTTTTAATATCATCTGCAATGGTAGGCTCTACTTTCATATAACTCATAATCCCATTTCCAGCTTTTTCAAATCCTGGTTTGAAATTCTCATAAGAAGTATCTCCTAAATACGTTTTTAAACCTTTGTATAAAGCACTTTGTACTTCTTCGTCTACTTGCCTACCTTCTTCGTCTATTTTATAAACGGTAGTAATCTTTAATTGGTTATCTGCTCCATATGTTTTTACTTCTGGTGCAGTTCCAAAAGCATCTTTTAAAGTAGCAGCCACTTCATTAGCTTTCATTGCCTTGTCAAAACGTACTACATACGAACGACCTCCTTTAAAATCTACTCCTTGCTTTAAACCTAAGGTTAACATAGATACTAAACCAACAGCAATAAAGAATCCTGAAACAATGTATGCTAACTTACGCTTCTTTAAGAAATCGAAGCTAATATTCTTAAACCAGTTTTTAGAAATATTTGTATTGAATGTTAAATCAGTTCCCTTAGTTACCGCTCCATCAATAAATAAACGAGTAATGAATACTGCTGTAAACAATGATGTTATAATACCAATCATTAATGTTAAAGCGAAACCTTTTATAGGTCCAGTTCCAAAAGAGTATAAAATAACCCCTGTTAATAAGGTAGTAATATTTGCATCAATAATGGCAGATAAAGCTCCTTTAATACTAAATCCTTCATCTACTGATTCATCTAAACTCTTTCCTCCAAATAATCCTTCTTTAATTCTTTCGAAGATAATTACGTTCGCATCCACGGACATACCAATGGTTAAGATAATACCTGCAATACCTGGTAAAGTTAATACCGAATTAAACGATGCTAATACTCCAAAAATAAATAAGATGTTTACTAATAAAGCTACGTTTGCATATAAACCTGCTTTACCATAATATAATACCATCCATGCTAATACCAAGATAATTGCTAAAGCAAATGACCACATACTTGCATTAATAGATTCTTTACCTAAAGATGGACCAACTATTTCTGATTGAATAATACGAGCTGGCGCTGGTAACTTCCCTGCTTTTAATACTGTTGCAATATCTTGTGCTTCATTTACGGTCATTTGTCCACCAGAAATCTGTGTACTTCCTCCAGTAATCGCTCCATTAACAACAGGTGCAGTATATACATAATCATCTAAAACAACTGCAACAAACTTACCTACGTTTTCGCTAGTCATTTTAGCCCATTTTTTAGTACCATTTCCATTCATCATCATAGATACTACAGGCTTGCTTAATTGATCATAATCTTGTTTAGCATCTGCTATTACATCTCCTTCAATAGGTGCTTCACCTTTTCTGTTAGATTTGATTGCGTATAAACTAATAATAGCTGCATTGTCATCATCAGCTTCAGCACCTTCTGCTTTTTCTGGAGTGAATGGCTTGTAATCCCATAAGAATTTTACATAACGTAAATTGTTAGGTAATAATGCTCTTACTTCTTTATTTCTTAATAAGCTATTTACTTTTGCCGTATCCTGAACCTTAGCAAATCCTACTACAGAACTTACTTGTTGTTGGTTAGGACTTAAATAGCTAAATAACATTTTTTGATCTTGTACTTTAGTTGAATCTTTAGACTCTCCTAATAAATCATCAATGCTATCTCCTTTTTTAGTTGAATCTACAGCTTTTTCAGTGCTCTCAGCAGTTTTGTCTTTCAATAACTCAATAGACTTTCCATTAGCTTGTGCTAAGAAAGGAATTACATCAGCATTAGTAAATACTTCCCAAAACTGTAATTCTGCTGTACTTTGTAATAATTTTTGAACACGTTCAATGTCTCTAGCTCCTGGTAATTCAACTTGAATTCTTCCTGAGGTTCCAATACGTTGGATACTTGGTTGTACCACACCGAATTTATCAATACGGCTACGTAATACTTCAAATGCAGTGTTTATAGAGGTGTTGATTTCTTCTTGTAAAGTCGATTTTACTTGCTCGTTAGTTTTGTTAAAGTCGATTTTATCACGTAACGATTTAGTTCCAAATATACTTGGATCACTCAACTTAACTTTACCTTCCGATAATTCAACGAAATTGCTATAAAATAAATCTAAATAATTGTCTTGACTATCTTTCTGATCCTCATCAGCTTTTGCTAACGCTTTAGTAAAAACTGTATTTTTAGAATCGTTAGATAATCCAATCAAGATATCTTTTACAGATACTTGTAAAATTGCATTAATACCACCTTTTAAATCTAATCCAAGGTTCATTTCCTTGTCTCGGATATCATTATAGGTGTATTTGGCAACTCCTAAATTTACTACTTCTTTATTTGCGACACTATCTAAGTACCTTCTTTCGAATGTAGCTAACGCTCTACCGTTATTGTCTGATACATTTTCTTTGGCAAACTTTTCAGCATTACTTTCTACTTTGTTTGCAAAAAATGTAAACGACAGCTGGTAAATACTCACCAATCCAAAAAGGACCGCAAATAATTTAATAAGACCTTTGTTTTGCATTTTTTAATAATTTAAAATCGACTTTATTTTTAAACGCGCAAATATAGTATTTCAAAAAAGATTTGGCAATTCTTTTGGTATATTTATACCATTAGCAGGGATTTAACGAAGATTTGACAGCATTTTTACACAGCCAAACTTTTTATATTATGTATATTTACATGCTTTTTTAAGCACAGCAAACAACTCTAACAACTTATACATATAATAATGGCAAATACTTCAGATGTTGCTGCAAAGCATTTAACTGATATTGAAATAGCGCAAGCTAAAGAACTAAAGCATATTAAACACATTGCTAATAAGCTTAACGTTGAAGAAGATGATTTAGAAATGTACGGAAAGTACAAAGCTAAACTTCCTTTAAATTTGATTGATGATAGTAAAGTAGCTCAAAATAATTTAGTTTTGGTTACTGCTTTAACACCTACTCCTGCTGGAGAAGGAAAAACTACCGTATCTATTGGGTTAACTGAAGGGTTAAACAAAGTAGGAAAACAAGCTACCGTAGTTTTACGTGAACCTTCTTTAGGCCCTGTTTTTGGAATTAAAGGTGGTGCTGCTGGTGGTGGTTACTCTCAGGTAGTACCTATGGAGGATATTAACTTACACTTTACAGGTGATTTTAACGCAGTTGAAAAAGCTAACAACTTATTATCTGCTTTAATAGACAACAACTTACAAAGTAAAACTAACAATTTAAATATTGACCCTAGAACCATTTTATGGAAGCGTGTGATTGACATGAACGATCGTGCTTTGCGTCAAATCACCATTGGTTTAGGAGGTACTGCTAATGGAATACCTAGAGAAGATGGTTTTAATATTACGCCAGCCTCTGAAGTAATGGCTATTTTATGTATGGCGACTAGTTTTGACGATTTAAAAGAGCGTTTAGGAAATATTTTTATTGGTTTTACTTTTGATAAAAAACCTGTTTTTGCTAGAGATTTAAAAGCTGAGGATGCGATGGCTATCTTACTAAAAGATGCTATTAAACCTAATTTAGTACAGACCTTAGAAGAAAATCCTGCAATTATTCACGGTGGACCTTTTGCTAATATTGCACAAGGTACCAACACGATTATTGCTACTAAAATGGGATTATCTTTATCTGACTATGTAGTTACCGAAGCTGGTTTTGGAGCTGACTTAGGTGCTGAAAAGTTTTTAAATATTAAATCGGCATATGCTGGTTTAAATCCTAAATGTGTGGTTTTAGTTGCTACCGTTCGTGCTTTACGTCACCATGGAGGTTCACCAAAAGAAGAGTACAACACTCCTAGTTTAGCACGTGTTCAAGAAGGCTTTAAAAACTTAGAGAAGCATATTGAAAATATTCGTAAATATAATATTGAACCAGTAGTGGCTATCAACTCATTTATTTCTGACTCTAAAGAAGAGGTAAACTTTGTTATTGAGGCTTGTGCTGCTTTAGGTGTTCAAGCTGTTGTTTCTGAAGGTTGGGCTAAAGGCGGTGAAGGAACTAAAAACCTTGCGAATGCGGTAGTCGATGTTGTTGAAAATAAAGCAACACAATACAAACCTTTATATGACTGGAAAAGTCCTGTAACCGAAAAGATAGAAACCATAGCTAAAGAAATTTATGGCGCTGATAAAGTAGAGTATAGTAAAAAAGCGCAATTAAACTTACGAAGAATTGATCGTTTAGGTTTTAATGATTTTGCAGTTTGTATGGCGAAGACTCAAAAATCTTTTTCAGACAACGACAAGTTAATCGGTCGTCCAGAAGGATTTACAGTAACTGTAAGAGAAATAGAAATTGCAGCAGGAGCACAATTCATCATTCCTATTTTAGGAAAAATGATGCGTATGCCTGGTTTACCTGCTATTCCTGCTTCTGAAGGAATGTCTATTGATAATGAAGGCGTAATTTCTGGATTGTCTTAATTCTTAAACAACATACATCATATATTAAAAATAGCACCTCTATCGGGTGCTATTTTAGTTTTTAGGCTTACCATGTTCTGTTGTTTTTAAACCAATAAAACAACATCATCCCTTTGTATATTTTTGATTAAATGTTTCTTTAATCCATTCAGAAATATCACTCTCCTCTGTTTTCTTTTTTTGAGTTTTGTATTCCTTTCTAACCTCTTTTAGCTTTTCTGATAAATCTATATACGCTATCAGGTTTCCTTTTTCAAAAGTCAATTCATAAACCGTTTCATATTTCCAAGCAGGATGAAATCCCATATGGACATACAACTCACTAATAAATCCTTTTCCAATTAAAATAGCTCCAGTATAATTGATTTTCAAGTCAATATTTTCATAACTCTTATTAAAAAAGTTAAACTTTCCTTTGTTACGCTTAGGTACTATACCATTGATAATTGGCTGAAAAAAATTAACAGCCACCTCAGCATTATTTACATTAAAATTCTTAATAAGCAGTTCATCATTCTCAATACTAAATTCTCTAACAAAACCTCTCCAACACGCAGAACTAACAGATTTAATTGAAATATTATAGTTCTCAGGATGAAAATCTATTTCCTCTGTAAAACCTGTTAATGAATAAGATTCTTCTTTAAAAACAAAACTATCAGATATTTGAGCTGTCATTACACTTATTAATTTTCAGTACAATTATAAAACATAAATATAAAAGTTAAACCGTTAGAATACCAATAACCAACCTACAGTAGCCAACAACAAAACTGGTGCTAACAAAATAAGAGAGCTAACCAGTACCCAAAAAGTATACTTTATATATACAAACCTTTGAGGTCTTGTTTTTGTTAACTTTTCCTTTAATTCTGGAGGTGTTAATTGCAACAACGCTTCTTTTGAAATATTCAAATCAATAAGTCCATTTACTTTGGAGCCCTCAACATAGCCTTTAAAAACTTCTTTAGGATAAACAAACAATGAAAAGCCCATTGCCCATAAACTCATAATACCTATTGGAAACTGTTTCCACATTCCTGTAGCAATTTCCCATCCTGCGATAAAAGCTTCTCCTTTCCAAGTTACATCACAATCATACAATACATGTTGTACATCATGAATATGAATAATCTTTTTTCTAAAAGAAGGATTGGGTAATTTGAGACTAAAAAGTTTAAAGTGCAAGTAAAACCAATCATCTTCTCCTCCTCCATTAGTAGATAAATTATTTTTTGTGTAAAAGTCTTGAAGTTTTTGTGCTATAGTCATGTAGTAAATAAATTATTATTTTACAAACCACTAACTTGTTAATGCTTGTAAACTTTGTTATTACTACAAAGGTATTCCCTTAGAATTCTAAAATACTTGACAATTATCAAGAAACTACTTTGCTCGTATTCTACTTAGTGTTTCTGCGGTCATTCCTAAAAAAGAAGCGATGTGTTTAGACGAAACTCTTTGAAATAAATAAGGCTTTTTTTGAAGCAAAATAGTATAACGTTCTTGAGCTGTATGCAATTGTAAATCATCTATACGCTCTACTAATTCAATATAAATTTGCTGTAAAAACAAACGTCCAAAACGTTCATATTTTGGGTGTTTTTCAAATATATTTTCTAATTCATCAATATGAACTGCAAAAGCCTCCATATCTTCCAAAGCCTCAATATGGTATTTGCTTTTTTTTCGTTGAATTAAACTATCAATAGCAGTAATACTTTCCTGTTCGGCTGCAAAATGAACCGTTATATCTTTGTCTTCTTTATAATAAAAAACACGTCCAATTCCAGAAGTAATAATGTAAAAGTGATTGCATATTTGTCCAGCTTCATGAATTATATGATGCTTAGGAAATTTTTTAAACACCATTACCTCTTGCAAGGCTTCCGCAAATTCTGGGTTTTCAAGTATTAAAGAGGGATTTTCTGAAAGCATATATAATTTGATTTCAATTAATAAAATTACACAATAATGTCTCGATAGTTCTACTGAGTACAACCGAAGCACAATTTTTCTTCCTTGTCATCATAAAAATCACTCGACATGACACCTCAACACGCAACAAGCTGTATTTTGAATTCATAACAATAAAACAAAAACTATAATTTTAACAATTCTTCCACAAATTCTCTTTTATTAGATAACCTAGGCACTTTATGCTGTCCTCCTAGTTTTCCTTTTTCTTTTAACCAATCATAAAATAGTCCTTCACGAGCTTGGTGTACTTTGGGCATAGTAAGCGTCATGTTATTGTAGCGTTTCGCTTCATAATCTGAATTGCAACTTTTTAGCGAATTATCTAGTAATTCCGTAAAAAACGAAATGCTTTCTGGTGCTTTTTCAAACTCAATAACCCACTCATGCGCTCCTTGTTTATTTCCATTCATAAAAACTGGTCCTACCGTATAGTCTTTAACCGTAGCTTGTGTTTTTTCACAGGCAGCTTTTAACGCTTCCTCTGTATTTTCAATAATCAGCTCTTCTCCAAATACATTGATATGATGCTTAGTTCTTCCAGTTATTTTCAGCCTATACGGTCTTATTGATGTAAATTTTACCGTATCTCCTATTAAATACCTCCATAACCCTCCATTGGTAGTAATAACTACTGCATAATTGACTCCTAATTTTACCTCAGAAAGCGGAATGGCTTTTGAACTTTCTCCACAATATTCACTCATAGGAATAAACTCATAGAAAATACCATAATCTAACATTAGCAAAAGTTCTTCGGAATTGTTTTTATCTTGAATTGCAAAAAAACCTTCAGAAGCATTATAGGTTTCGTAATATTTAAAATCTTTTTTAGGAATTAGTTTTTTATATTGCTCTCGGTATGGGTTGAAATTTACACCTCCATGAAAATACACTTCTAGATTAGGCCATACTTCTAAAATATTGTCTTTTCCTGTTTTCTCTAATACTCTGTTTAGTAAAACCAACATCCAAGACGGCACTCCTACTAAACTTGTAATATTTTCATGAATCGTTTCATCAATAATGGCTTCCATCTTTGTTTCCCATTCACTCATTAAAGCCACTTCTTGTTTGGGCGCCGAACTAAAATCTGCCCAAAAAGGCATATTTTCTATGATAATGGCTGATAAATCTCCGAAATAGGAATTATTATCTTCATAAACAGCTGAACTTCCTCCTAAACGCAAGCTTTTTCCTGTAAATAGCTGTGCGTTTTCATTGTTATTAATATACAAACACAACATATCTTTTCCTGCTTTCATATGGCAACCTTCTATTGCTTCATCACTTACAGGTATAAATTTACTTTTTGCATTGGTAGTTCCGCTTGATTTAGCAAACCAACGAATTTGTGAAGGCCAAAATATATTTTGCTCTCCTTTTCTACAGCGCTCTATCAAAGGTTCAATACTTTCGTACTTTTGAATAGGTACTTTTGTAGCAAATTCCTCATACGAACCAATAGACGGAAATCCATATTGTTTACCTACTTCCGTACTTCTAGCAGTATTTAATAACTTATGTAGAACTTCATTTTGTACATCAATAGGGTATTTTAAAAAAAGTTCTACTTGATGTTTTCGTTTTTTTAAAAACCAAGAAATGATTGAATTTATAAACGTAAACGCCATATATTTTTTAAGTTTGTGTTTTGTAGTTGTTATTATGTAATTATACCGATAACCGCAAAAAATTTAGCTAAAAGTAATAAAATTTAAGAAATGCAATATCAAGGAGTATTAAAAAAAATGGCTACGGAGCATTTAGATACCGTACAGTATTATTTAGATATGAAATCTGATTTTTTAAACATGAATCAGCTACTTCATAAAACTCTTGAATTGCGTTTTGTTACTTATGAATGTTTAAGTTGTACGTTGGAAAAACCTATTTATCGTCAAGGTTTTTGTAAAAAGTGTTTTTTTGAAACCGCTCATGCTGGTGATTGGATTATGCGTCCTGAGTTAAGTAAGGCACATTTGGGGATTGAAGACAGAGATTTAGAGTATGAAAAAAAGGCACAATTACAACCACATATTGTGTATTTAGCCAACTCAAGTAATGTTAAAGTTGGTGTTACTAGAAAGAGTCAGGTTCCTACCCGATGGATAGACCAAGGTGCACATGAGGCTATTGAAATTGTAGAAGTGCCTAATAGGTATTTAGCAGGAATTACGGAAGTTGCTTTAAAGGAACACGTTGCCGACAAAACCAACTGGCGTAAGATGCTAAAAAATGATATTGAAGATGAAAGTTTAAACGATTGGCAAGAAAAATTACGTCCTTTTATTCCTGAAGAAGTACAATCTTACTTTATTGAAAACAACAAAGAGACTGCTATTAATTTTCCTGTGGAACAGTATCCTGAAAAACCTAAAAGCTTAAACATAGTGAAGCAAGAGGCTTACGAAGGCAAGTTAGTAGGTATTAAAGGTCAGTATTTAATTTTTGAAGATCAAACGGTATTTAATATTCGTGCTAATGAAGGGTTGGTAGTTCAGATTACAGTGAAAGCATAGTATTGGCTTCTTTTAGCTTTTAGCCGTTGGCTTTTGGCTATAGGCTGGCGGAAGGTTTAAGGTATGAGGTGGAAGTGTAAAAGCTTTTAGCTATTAGTTCTTGGGCAGATGTCTGAGGGTTTGGGGTTGAGGTGTAAAAACTTTTTAGCAATTGGTCACTAGTTGTAAGTTTGATATTGAGTCTCTGGTTTGAGCTGATAATTTGAAACATGAAATTTAATATTCTTACCTTTCTTAGCATACTCAATTTTGGAAAAATGAAAAAAAACATTATACTTTTATTAGCTTTAGTTCTGACAATCTCTTGTGAGAATAAAAAATTAGAGGAATTAAATATTAAAATATCTAAATTAGAAAAATTGAATAAAAAATTATTAGATTCCTTGAACAAAAAAACATATGAAAGACTTATTAATTCTAATCTATGGGGAATATCAGAAAACAATGAGCTAATAACAAATAAACCTAATAAGTTTAAATTTGTTTTTTCATCAATTCAAAAGTTACCAGAATATAATATCTATGCAATAACGAAAAAAGGTGATAAAAAAATACGAACTTTAATTTATGAAAACTATACAGATGCTCAATTTGAATATAGTTTTATCCCCGAAAGTAAATCCGACAATTCATTTGAAATTGAAACTTTATTTTCTTTAGACTCTATTACCATTGAAATTCCTGGAAAAATAAGTATCCCTTTAAAAAATTAAAACTGCACACATAAATGTCTATGATTTCACATCCAACACGTCTCTTAAGGTATTTCCTAACAACATAAATGCCATTACTAAACTCATAATTGCCATTCCTGGGATAATAGCTAAATACGGTTTTCCTAAAATAATATAGTTATAGTGATTCTTTATCATAGCTCCCCAAGATGGTGTTGGTGGTTGTGCTCCGATACCTAAAAAACTCAATCCGCTTTCTATTAAAATAGCTGCGGCAAAATTAGCAGCTGATATTACAATGATAGGTGCTAAAATATTTGGTAAGATATGTTTAAAAATAATTCTCAAATCTGAAAATCCAAGTGCTTTAGCTGCCTCAATGTATTGTTGTTGTTTAGCTGTAATTACTTGTCCTCTTACTACACGCGCTACCTCAACCCACATGGTTAAACCTACCGCTATAAAAACTTGCCAAAATCCTTTTCCCAATGCTAGTGTAATAGCAATTACCAATAATAATGTAGGAATTGACCATGTGATATTTATAATCCACATAATAAAATCATCTACTTTTCCTCCAAAATATCCTGCTATAGCTCCTATGGGAATTCCTACTATAAGAGAAATAAATACTGCAATAAAACCTATAAAGAAAGAAATTCTTGTTCCTATTAATAATCTACTTAATAAATCACGTCCGTATTTATCCGTACCTAATACAAATGTTTTTTCTTGAATGTATTTTTCTGGCGCGTTTTTAAATAATGATAAGGCATATTTTTTAGGTAAGCCATCTGCATACTTAATTACTTCTAATTCTTTATCTAAAACCTTATAGGATTGTATGGGTAATTCAGTAGTCACATGTTGTTTTCCGCTTATAAAGGTAGTCCACCATGAGGTAGTTTCTTTTTTAACATTCGGAATTAGCAGCATAGTAACAGTAAAACCTGGTGATTTTGAATGGATTTCTAAATGCATTTGGTTTGCCGAATTGCTATTGTCTGGTGCTAGCCAGTAACAAAATATTGCTACAAAACCACAGAGTATACTATATAAAAAGCTTGCAACACCTGTTTTATTACGTTTGAATTTACGTAATGCTACTTGCCAAAGCGAATTGGACTCTATCATAAATTATACTTTTTTATTGTTCATTACTTACTCAAAAGGCACTACAAAACTGCATTGAGAGCTACCAATAAAACTCATTTCTTTTTATACATTATACAACTAAACCTCAATGGCTAGTATTTTTTTATCAACTCTTTGTTCATTTTCTTTGCATGCCCAAAGAAAACGAACCAAAAGAAAAGGCACTTTTTCAATGTATTTTTTAGCTTTAGCTAAAAACCGAATTTAATCCCTAAAATCTTTCCAAGGCTTCAAGATTTTTTAACGGTATTAAATTCTATACTGCGAAAAAGATTTGAAAAGCACTGCTTTTAATCGCTTATCACTATTCTTTAAAACTTTTCCAAAAACTTTAATTGCAATATCTTTTATGAATATCCATTTTGTACAAATGAATCGTTCTCGATAATTTTTATTGCTTTATCACTTCGTAAAAAGTACCGAAATATGCAAAAAACTTACCCATAGTCAATAAAAAAAGTGAACTTAACTAAACCCAAAACTATTGAATAGAAATTGTATCAACAACTTTTATGGTAATAAAAAAGAGTGCAAACATTTTTCTACACTCTTTATATTATTTATAATATTTTGTTATACGTTCTCTGTAAAAATATCCGAATTTATATTTTTTACATAAGCATCATATAATAGTTTTACACTTTTATAAGCATCACTACCTTCTTCTAAGTTTTCCAATTTTTCTTTTTGTTTTTGCGCTTTCTCAAAATAATGATAATCGTTATACAACATTAATGCGTCTTGTACTACTTCTACTGATTGCGAATTAGCATCCGTTCCGTAAAATTGTTCTATTATAGCTGCTGATGCATGCGTTGGTTTGAAGTTTTTTAAATCTTCTCGTTCTCTTCCATCTAAGGATATTAATACATATGGTGCGTCTCCTTCATAAGCTTTTTGTGTTGTTTTATGCACTACTCTTACTTGAGTACTATCACCTACCTGTACGCTTTTAGGTCTGTAATTGATAAATTCTTTTTCAAACTTTTTATCTGTTATCAAAACATATCTTGCTTTAGTAGGCAACTGCCCAGGTGTATCTAATCTAATTGTAAAATCTCCTCTAAAGAAAGGTTTGGTTTCAAATATTGCTTTTCCTAGTTTAGACACGATCGATGTTAGCGTACTTCCTGCTAGCAAAATACTTGCTGCTGGTGCAAATACAGGAATACCTCCTGCTTTGGCTAATAAATTAGATACACTTTCAAAGATACTTTCATTAAAAGTATCTGCTACCAGATGAAAAGAGCATAAAATTGTATTCATATCTAAAGCTGGTGTATAATATACTATTGGTGATCCTTCATTAAAAGCTGATGGTTCATAATAGTTATTATCTTCTACTTTTTTTACAATTTGATTAATGGCTTTGGGAGCAGACTCGTATGTCCCTACTGATTTAACTCCTGTAGTTACTAACATATCTTTCTTACCTAAAAATCTACCGGGTGCATCTCCTGAGTACACCGTTAAAATTTCAATGCTTAAGGGTTTTCCAATTCCAATAGGTGTAAAATCAATGGGAGATAATTCATTTGCATTTATAGAACCGTTTTCAAATTGCAAACTCATTTCACCTCCAGATCTTACCGCTTTATCTAGCGAAGAAAGTTCTCCTGAATATAATTTTTCTTTTGCCTCGTCCTCAAATACAGGAACATCATTTAAATAATAAATTGTAGCCATGGTTAAGTTGTTTTATGGTTAGTATAAAGTAGTATTGATGTTATTGCAACTGTCATAATCACCTCACATCAAACTGATGTTCATAAAGTTAAACTTTTTTCAAATAAAAAAACCATCCGAAAGAATGGTTTTTATCCCCCAACTTAAAAGAGGCGTAAATGATATATGTTTTTATTTTTTTGTAATGCTATGTTTTGCGTAATTATATCCTAATAGGTCATATCGTTTTACAATGTGTTGCAAACGTTTATGAAAATCCTTCCAATTTTTATTTTCTTTTGTTGACCATACTACTTCAGATAAAGCTGTCATTCTAGGCAATACTCTATATTCTACCAAATCCCAAGTAGGCATGTATTCTGTCCAAACATTTCCTTGCGCTCCAAGGATATATTTTTTTTCCTCAGCATTTAATTCAGCTGGAGTTGGTTCATAAGCATATACTTTTGCTACACTTGTATGCCTTTTACTTCCTGTTATGGGTTCTTTCTCTTGTGCTTCTTCAGGTACTTGGTAATAATCAAAATAACAATGTGTACCTGGAGTCATGATTACTTCATGGTGTTGTTTGGCTGCTGCAATACCGCCTTCAACTCCACGCCAAGACATTACGGCTGCATTGGGTGCTAAACCACCTTCCAAAATTTCATCCCATCCAATAATATTTCGTCCTTTTGAATTCAAAAACTTTTCTATTCGTTGTATAAAATAGCTTTGTAATTCTTCTTCATTTTTAAGTTTTTCTTTTTTCATTAATTCTTGTGCATAGGCACTTTCTTTCCATTCTTTTTTCAAGACCTCATCTCCTCCAATATGGATATATTTACTGGGGAAAAGTGCCATTACTTCTGTTAACACATCTTCTAGAAACTGAAATGTTTCTTCGGTTGGCGCATACACTTGTGGGAAGATTCCCCATCTTTTAGCTACTTCAAAAGGGCCTTTGGTGTTTCCAAACTCAGGATACGCCGCCAATGCTGCTAATGAATGCCCTGGTAATTCTATTTCTGGAATTATAGTAATATGTTTGGTCTTAGCATATTTTACTACTTCTTTAATTTCTTTCTGCGTGTAAAAGCCCCCATATCTAATGGTATCATAGGTATACGGTGCATTTCTTGTCCCCGCTAATCCAATAGCTGTTCCTTTTCTAAAACCTCCTATTTTGGTTAGTTTAGGATACTTTTTAATTTCTATTCGCCAACCTTGATCTTCGGTTAAATGCCAATGAAAGGTATTCATTTTGTGCATTGCTATTAAATCGATATACTTTTTTATATATGGCACTGAAAAAAAATGACGTCCAACATCTAAATGCATGCCTCTATAGGTATAACGCGGATTGTCTACAATCTCAACCGCAGGAACAGTCAATTCTTTAGTTATACCCTCAGCATTCTCAATTTCTATGGGCAACAGTTGTCGCAAAGATTGTATCCCGTAAAAAACACCTTTTGCTGTTTTTCCTGAAATGATAATAGCATTATAATTTACTGATAACGTATATCCTTCTGAGTTTTCTATACTATTATCTAGTTGTAGTGTAATATTTCCTTGACTATTAGTTGTTGATTCTATAGCTAAATTGTTTCCTAATGAGACTTTTAATAATTCTGATAAATAAGTTGCTTCTTGTGCTAAACTAGGCTCACAAATTATTTTTGTTTTTGGGGTTAACAGGAAACGACCTTTGGCTATGGTTAGTTTTTGAGGTCTGGGTATGATTTGATAATCACTTTCTGAATTTGATATTTCTTGATACTTATTAGAACAAGAGGCTATTAATAGGCAAGCTATTACGAAGACAATATTTTTCATTAATAGTTTTTAAAGTTCGGTTATTGTCAAATGTATCAATTTGTTTTGAGAACTTTCTTATTCAAACACAAATAACTCTCACAAAAAAAGGAGCTTACTTTCGTAAACTCCTTCTTTATTTTATTCGTTTATAATTACTTACACTATTTCTACAAACAAACCTTCTTCTGTTTTTTCTACTTTAGCTAGTTTATTTTTGGTTAACCCTTTAATGGTTTTATCCCATTTTTTATTACTTAACCCACTTTGTACTTTTAGCTCGTTTAAATCTATCTTCTCGGTCTTTTCTAATAAAGCTAACACCGATTTTTCATCCTCATTTAATTCCACAGTTGGCGCTTTTCTTTCCGGTTTCATCTGTGGGAAGAACAGTACTTCTTGGATAGATTGATTGTTGGTTAAGAACATAATTAAACGATCCATACCAATTCCTAACCCAGAAGTTGGTGGCATTCCGTACTCAAGTGCACGTAAAAAGTCTTGATCTATAAATTCACCTGCTTCATCATCTCCTCTTGCTGCTAATTTTAATTGTGCTTCAAAACGCTCACGTTGATCTATTGGGTCATTTAACTCAGAATACGCATTGGCTATTTCTTTACCACACACCATTAATTCAAAACGTTCAGTTAACTCAGGGTTGTCTCTATGTTCTTTACATAAAGGCGACATTTCTTTTGGATAGTCTGTAATGAATGTTGGTTGAATGTAGTTTCCTTCACATTTTTCACCAAAAATCTCATCAATTAATTTTCCTTTCCCCATGGTATCATCCACTTCAATACCCATTCCTTTAGCTGCTTCTCTAATTTCATCTTCTGACTTTCCAGTAATATCAAAACCAGTAAAATGCTTAATAGAATCTGCCATGGTAACACGTGCATACGGTGCTTTGAAATCTACCTCATACTCTCCAAAAGTAGCTTGGGTTGTTCCATTTACTGCTAAGGCACAATGTTCTAATAGCTTTTCAGTAAAGTCCATCATCCAATTATAGTCTTTATAAGCTACATAAATCTCCATAGCTGTAAACTCTGGATTGTGTGTTCTATCCATTCCCTCATTACGGAAGTTTTTAGAAAACTCATACACTCCATCAAACCCACCAACAATTAAACGTTTTAAGTATAACTCATTGGCAATACGCATGTATAATGGAATATCTAATGCATTGTGATGCGTAACGAAAGGTCTTGCAGCTGCTCCACCTGGAATTGGTTGTAATATTGGTGTTTCTACTTCAAAATAACCAGCATCATTAAAAAACTGACGCATGGCATTGAATAACTTGGTACGTTTAACAAATACATCTTTTACATGTGGGTTTACAGCTAAATCTGCATAACGCTGACGATAACGCATTTCAGGATCTGTAAATCCATCAAAAGTATTTCCTTCTGCATCTACTTTAGGTAATGGTAATGGTTTTAATGCTTTACTTAATAGTGTAAAGTTCTTTACCAATACTGTTTTTTCGCCCACTTGTGTAGTAAACAACTCTCCTTCTACACCAATAAAATCACCTATATCAAGTAATTTCTTGTATACTTCATTGTATAAAGTCTTGTCTTCTCCTGTACAAATTTCATCTCTATTAAAATAAACTTGTACTCTTCCTTCACTATCCTGCAATTCAGCAAAAGAAGCTTTTCCTTGAATACGACGAGACATTAATCTTCCAGCAATTATCACCTTTTTCCCTTCAGTGAAATCCTGTTTAATCTGTTTGGAATTGGTATCTAATGGATATAAATCTGCTGGATATGGATTGATTCCTAACTCACGTAACTTGGTAAGTTTTTCTCTACGTACAACTTCTTGTTCTGATAATTGCATTGTTTAAACTTTATAAGATTTCTTAAATTAAAAGCGCAAAGATACAATCAATTACAACATAAACCAACGTATGTAATACCATTTCTAACCTAAATATGTTCAATAAAATTGGGTGTTTTAAGCTTATCTATAAATTTAAAACCGAAATAGCTATTAAGACTTTTTCCGTGAAAAATTACTTTTTTATTTGGCAGACACAAAATTATATGTATATTTGCAGGCTGCTCTTTTTTAAAAGCAGCGTTTAGTTGTGTTGTTAAAGTGCTGAAAAGCACTATGGTTTTGTTACCAATGGAAAGCTTCCCTGAGATGGGTTGCTTTTTTTTTGCTTTTGAAATACTACTATCAAATTACGCCCAAAAGCCTCCTTTATACTCCCAAAACTTTATTACAAAAAGAACGAAGTATAATACCGCTACTGAAAATTTTATAGTTACTGAAGCTAAAAAACCTAAGAAAGCTCCAAAAGAAGCTTTTAATGCTCTGTTTACATCTGATCCATCATACAACAATTCACCAACCAATGCTCCTACAAAAGCTCCTATAATAATTCCAAATGGTATGGGTGATAATAAACCAACTATTAAACCTATGGTTGTTCCATAAGCTCCATATTTAGTGCCTCCAAACTTTTTAGTTCCCATTGCTGGTATAAAATAATCTAGAATAAATATTAAAAGTGCAATAACGCCTGTGATTGTTAAGAAAGTGGTATTCATTGGTACTGCATCTGTAAAATGTAGTACTAATAACCCTGCCCAACCTGTTATAGGGCCTGGTAATACAGGAAGGAAAGAACCCAATATTCCTAATCCTGTAAGTAAAAACCCTAATATCAATAAAAATGTATCCATAGTATTTTTTATTCGTATTACTATAATTAAGACGTTATCAACTCTTTTTTGTTACATTTCAACTAAAAAATTAGTTTAAACTAATTTTTTAGTTATATTTGTTTCATTGAATATCAAACAATTGAAATAAATGAGTAAACAATTAACAAAAGCAGAAGAGCAAATTATGCAAGTTTTATGGGAGTTAAAAGAGGCTTCTGTAAAAGATATTATTCATGAAATACCAGCACCAAAACCTGCTTATAATACGGTTTCTACTATTATTCGAATTTTAGAAACAAAAGAATTTGTGAGCCACAAACAAAAAGGTAGAGGCTATGTTTACTTTCCTTTAATTGAAAAAAGCATGTATAGTAATCAAAGTATTCATAAACTTATGAACGGTTATTTTGGAGGTTCTTTTAAAAGTATGGTTTCTTTTTTTATGAAAGAAAATCAAGTAGATATAAATGAGTTAGAAAGTATTTTAAAAGAAGTAAATAAAAACGACTAGCTATGATTGATTACATTATTCAGGTATTACTATTTCAAATATTGTTTACCCTTTGTTACGATTTATTTTTAAGTAAAGAAACTTTTTTCTCTAGCAATAGATGGTATTTATTAGGAGCAACGATATTTTCCTTTTGTTTACCTTTTATAAACGTTTCTTTATTTAAGAAAACTTCAAATGAGTATTTAGTATTAGTACCTGAAGTAATTATATCACCACAAAAGGTTATTGAGGCCTCTACTTGGTATCAAGAAATCAATTACGTAAGTCTTATATTCTGGATGGTTTCTATTCTTTTTCTAGGTCTATTTATACATAAACTATCTACCATCTTTCGATTGATTACCAACAACAAAAAAATTAAAAAAGACTCGTATACTTTAGTTTTAATTAATGGTAAAACTAAGGCTTTTTCTTTTTTCAATTATATTTTTATTGGTACTGGTATCGCAAAAGATCAACAACAACAAATTATACATCACGAATTAATTCATAGTAAACAAAAGCATTCTTTAGACTTATTATTTTTTGAGTTTCTTAAAATTTTCATGTGGTTTAATCCAATGATTTACATACTACAACATAGAATTTCTTTAGTTCATGAATATATATCCGATGCTGAAGTAAGTAAACTCAGCTCTAAAAAGGCATATATCAACAATTTACTATCTGATATTTTTCAGGTAGCTTCTATTTCATTCATTAATCAATTTTATAAACATTCATTAATCAAAAAACGAATTATTATGATGACAAAAAAACAATCCGAAAACCGTAAACAACTAAAGTATTTAGTATTAGTCCCAGCTGTATTAGGCATGCTATTTTATGTTTCTTGTAATAACACCGACACAAAAGTATCATCTCCTAGCTCCTCAGAGAAAATGGTAGAACCAAAGGAAAATTTACCAATTTTGAGTAACGAAAAAGTTTCTTTTGCTTCATTAGAGAAAATTCCTACTTTTCCAGATTGTCCTGATGGGGATAAAGGTTGTTTTAACAAAACAATGATTTCTTTTGTTCAAAAACATTTTGATGTAAAACATGCTAATACTTTGAATTTACCTGTAGGTAAAAAACGAATTTATGCTTCATTTATAATTTCTAATACTGGAGAAGTAAAAGACATTAAGGCTAGGGCTCCACATGCTACCTTAAAAGAACATGCAGAATCAATTATTAGTAAACTACCCAGAATGAAAGCTGGTGAAAAAAACGGTAAAAGGGTAAATGTTCATTATACACTGCCTATTACTTTTGTTGTTGAATAAGTATGAAAAGGTTATTCTTTTTAAGTTATTGGCTTTTAACACAGACTTTAGCTTATTCACAACAGATTCCAGACACAACATTTATACCCACAATTGAAAAAAGAAGCTACGCTACTAAAATATATGTAGACGAGGCTCATGGAAACTTTCATACCATTAACAATCGTTTTTTACCTTTTGCTACAATTTTAAGAAAAGCGGGGTATACTGTGAAAAGATTTCAAAATACATTTTCTGAAAGTTCTTTAAAAGAATTGAAGGTTTTAGTTATCTCAAATGCTTTGCCTCAAACTAGTAGACCACCATTTGTTGCGCCTACTCAAAGTGCTTTTACTAAAAAAGAAATTGAAAGCATACACAATTGGGTAGCCAACGGAGGTTCTTTATTTTTAATTGCTGATCATATGCCTTTTGCTGGTGCAAGTGAGCAATTGGCAGCTACTTTTGGGTTTAAGTTTTATGATAGTTTTTTATTCACCAAAGACAGAAGAGGTATTATCGATTTTTCTAAAGAAAATAAAATGTTATCTACCGCTAAATTAGCATCTGATAATGCTCCACATAAGCATATAAATCTAGTACGGACGTTTACTGGTCAAGCTTTTAAGGCTCCTAGTAAAGCTACCTCAATTTTGAAAGCCAATGAAGATCTAATTGTTCATTTACCTGATACTATGTGGCGTTTTTCAGAAAAGACTAAACGTTTTTCTGCCAAAGACTTATCACAAGGTGCCATTATGAATTACAAAAAAGGAAAGATTGCTTTTTTTGGTGAAGCTGCTATGTTTACCGCTCAATTAGCTGGCCCTAATAGAATAAAAGTAGGAATGAATGCCAAAGAAGCGGTTGATAATTATAAATTGTTACTCAATATTATGCATTGGTTACAATCAAAATAGATTCATATTTAAAAGCCGAGGAAATTATTTTTCGGCTTTTATTTTTCAAAAGTCAACCTAATATTTAGATACCTGATAATTTATATCTAATAATTATCTATATCATATTTTTTGTATTTTAATCTCAAAATCAATTAGATGATGAGATTCTTTTATTGGACCTTCTTTTTTTGTACACTTACTTTTTCATCTTGTGATTATTTCTCTTTTTCATCCAAACCCCAACCAATACTTATAGATACTATCGTTGACTTTACAAAAGTGGATAACTCTCCTGCTTTTATAGCTTGTAGAAACTTAATAGACACAGAAAAAACGAATTGTTTTAGAAAAGAGCTGCATAGAAAAATTGCCAATTACTTGACCAGCGTTAATTTCACTGTTGAAGAAACTATAGATGAAACTATTTTTTTACACTTACAAATTAGCAATAAAGGCGTTATTCTTCTAAAAGAGATTGAAGCTTCCTCTTACACTTTAGAACAAATTCCTGCTTTAGACAGTTTATTAAAAGCATCTATACAAAAGCTTCCTACTATTACTCCTGCTACTAAAAGAGGGATTCCTGTGAACACAACTTATAAGCTCCCTATTAAAATAGAAATTGCTAATTAAACTTTAACGATTCTTAGACTTATATAATTTAATTATTTTCGCTCTTTAAAAAATACAACATGAGTTTTTCTGTAAATTTTACCACTAGATGGGCTGACTTTGATGCAAATATTCATATGCGTCATACTGCATATAACGATTATGCTGCTGAAGTTAGACTTCGTTTTTTTAATAAACACAACATTACTATTCAAGACTTTACCAAAGAACAAATTGGTCCTATTTTATTTGAGGAAAACACCAAGTTTTTAAAAGAAATTCATATGGGTGAAGACATTTCTGTAAATTTAAAAGTAGTTGGACTTTCAAGTAAGGGTGAACGATGGAAAATTCAACATGAGGTTTTTAATAGCAAAGGAAAACGTGCTGCTATTATTACTGTGTATGGTGCTTGGTTAGATTTGGTAAAACGCAAACTGTCTGTTCCTCCTATAAAATTTCAAGAAATTTTTAATGAAGTAGAAAAAACGGAAGATTTTCAAGAAATTTTATTAAAACAATCATGAGTACATCAAGGAAAATAAAAGTTATACTAGTGCTTCTGTCTATTGGGATTAGCTATTGGTTAAAGCAATCGGATAAAAAAGAAACAAATTCTCCCTCAAACTCAGAAGTACGTTCTGAAAAAAAATCGACTTTTAATTTTCTACCTACCTCAACTACTGGAGCTATTGTTAAACATAATGGCTATCAGCTTTCTTATAGTGAAGCACATGAACAAGCGGAATGGGTTGCTTATTCTTTAAGTAAAAAAGATATTATTTACACAAAGCATAAGCGACCTTTTTTTATAAGTGACCCTAAAGTACGAACAAAATCTGCTAGTTGGAAAAATTATAAAAGATCTGGATATGACAAAGGACATCTTTGTCCTGCTGGTGATAAGCGTTACTCAAAAAAGGCGCATGACGAGACTTTTTATACTTCTAACATTTCTCCTCAAAAGCATGATTTTAATGCTGGTATTTGGAACAAACTAGAACAGAAAACGCGTTATTGGGCTAAGAAATACAATCATTTGTATGTAGTTACTGGCGGAGTTTTAAAACCCAATTTAAAAACGATTGGTAAAGATAGAGTTAGTGTCCCTAATCAGTTTTATAAAATATTACTTGATTATACAAAACCTGAAATTAAAGCTATCGCTTTTTTATTACCTCACCAAGAAAGTAATAAGCCTTTGTATAGCTTTGTTGTTTCGATAGATTATTTGGAAAAACTTACTGGTATTGATTTTTTTCCAGAGTTGCCTGATAAACTTGAAAATAAACTTGAAGCTTCTACGGATTATAAGAATTGGAGTTTTAGGTAATCATAAAACATAAAAAAACCGAGCAAATGCTCGGTTTTTTTATGTTTTCAGTAAGAAAGACTTCTTTCTACCATCTTGTCCATCCATTAGTCCAATCTGGTACATCAGCACCTTTACCAGCTCCTGTAGCTGTAGCTTCATTTACAAAGCTAGAACCAGCAGCTCCAGTATAATCAGTTATTTCAAAACCAGTTGCTTTATTAGCAAACTCAATGTTAGTCATTTTCAAATCTCCATTCTCAATTCTAGTACCTGCAGGAGCATCTGTAGACTTCACCTTTACACCTAAATTAACTCCAGAAATATAGAAATTATCAATTGTGAAATTTCCACCACCTTCTTTATAGTATAAAGCTCCTTCTGCTACAGGACCAACTACAGTAATATTCTTTAATGTTGCCGTAGTTACAGGTGTTGCATTACCATTACTTCCATTATTTGACCCCTCAATACCTGCTCTTGCACTTCCTGAAATATACCAGTACTCACCTGTACCAGCCCATCCATCAGCAAAATCAATTGAATCATCTCCTGAATTTGTAGATACTAAATACTTACCATTAACTGTACCTCCAAAAAATTCAATACCATCATCTCCGCCTTCAAAAGACTGAACATACTCTAAGGTAGTTCCTGCTCCTACACCGAATAATGATACTCCATTAAACTCTTTTGAATTACTAAATGAAGCTCCCGTATATTCAACTCTTAAATACTTAATTGACCCTGAGTTATCATTAACATTCGAACCGCCATAAGTTAAACCTGCAACTTCTGAAACTGCATCAGTTCCTTTGTTTGTTGGAGCTTTACCACAAATAACTAATCCACCCCAATCATCAGCTTTAGGTGAAACTGCTCCAGAAGTCATAATAACAGGATTGTTAGCTTCTCCATTAACAAAAATTTGTCCTCCTTGCGCTACTGCGATATAAGCAGAAGTACCTCCAACAGCCTTAATAGTTGTTCCTGCAGGAATAGTTAACTTACCTCCATCTTTAACAACAAATGAACTTGTTAATTGATATTCAACATCTGATTTTAATGTAACATCACCAGTAACTTCACCAGCTAAGTTTTCTTTACTTACTCCACTATTACTTAAACCTCTAGTCCATCCTGCAGCCCAATCAGGTGCAGCAGCTCCATTACCAGCTCCAGTTGTTACACCTTGCTTAATAAAATCATCATTAGCACCTGTATAATCTGTTAATTTAAATCCATCTGCATTTTCTGCAAACTGAACATTTGTCATTTTTAAGTCTCCATTTTGGATTCTTGTATTAGCTGGAGCATCAGTAGATTTTACCTTTACACCTAAGTTAACACCAGAAATATAAAAGTTATCAATTGTAAAGTTTCCTCCACCTTCTTTATAAAACAAAGCTCCTTCTGTTACTGGACCAACGACAGATATGTTTTTTAATGTAGCATTTGTTACAGGAGTAGCATTACCATTACTTCCGTTATTAGACCCTTCTATACCAGCTTTAGCACTTCCTGAAATATACCAGTATTCTCCTGTTCCAGCCCATCCATCTGCAAAATCAATTGAATCATCACCTGAATTAGTAGAAACTAAGTACTTACCATTAACTGTACCTCCAAAAAACTCAATACCATCATCTCCTCCTTCATAAGATTGAACATACTCTATTGTAGTTCCTGAACCAACTCCAAATAAAGAAAGACCGTTAAACTCTTTAGTATTACTAAAAGCCGCTCCTGTATATTCAAGTCTTAAGTAACGAATTGAACCAGAATCGTCATTTGAAACAGTTCCACCATAAGTTAAACCTGCTACTTCAGATATAGAGTTATCTCCCTTATTAGTTGGTGCCTTACCACAAACAACTAATCCTCCCCAATCTTTTTTATCTGGGTTAGTAGCTCCAGAGGTCATTATTACTGGATTACTTTTAGTACCATTTACAAAAATTTTACCTCCTTGCGCTACTGCTATGTATGCAGAAGTTCCTCCTACAGCTTCTATTCTAGTACCAGCAGGGATATTTAAAACACCTCCACTTTTTACTTCATATTTTCCATTAAGCTTGTATGTTACACTAGCATCTAATGTTACTTCAGAAGAAATTTCTCCTGATAAATCAGCATTAGAACAAGGTTTACATGACCCTCCACAGTCAACCCCTGTTTCATCTCCGTTTTGGATACCATCCGAACAAGAACCTGTTGGAATAGGATTATCGTCCCCACACGATACTACGAAAGCCATTGTCATAGCCATCATAACCATTGTAATAATTTGTTTTCTCATCTTAGTATATAATGTTAATCTTTTAAGTTACGGCAAAACAAATACATGAATGTTAATTTACCATTGGTTTAAGTTTAACCTTGCTTTAAAGGATTGTTAATTAAAAGTTATACGATACAGATAGTTTTACATCTACCCCTCTTTTATATGATAATACAGTTATGTTTTGAATATCCTGAAATCTTTCAATAGTTGGGTTTAGTAAGTTTTTAGCAGAAAATCCTAAACTGATATTTTTGTTGATTTGAGATTTTAAAATTAGATCTAATGTTCCAAATCCTTTATCTACCATATTACCTTTTACCTCAGGTCCTACAGCTCCAACAGTACCTAGAGCAAATATTCTATCAGAAAAATAATTAAATACTACTGTTGATTGAATATTCATCCCATTTTTAAAATCTCTTAAATACGTTAAATCCGTATTGATTAATAAATCAGATGCTCCAGCAAAACCATCTTCTTTCTTGCTAAAGTTTACCCCAAAATCATTCTCCATAGATACCTTTTCACTATCTAATTCCTGTTTATGATGCATATAAGCAACATTCAAACCAGCTGATAATTTATTATTTAATGTTTTATCTTCGGTTTCTTCCTCTAAATTAAAAAGTGTCTTTTTTATTTCAGCTTCAGCACCTACTGCATACCCCCAATCACCTGAGTTTACAAAACTAATATCATTTGATGCAGAGTTTATACCAACTTCATTAATTGGATTTTGAATATATTTTCCAAATACTCCTAAAGATATTAACTCATCGTTTTTAGGGAAAAACTCCCATTTTATATCAGCGTTGTAATTATCTGATGAGTACAAATCTTTATTACCTAATGAAGTATTAACTACATCTTCAAATAAAAATGGTGCTCTCTCTTTAAACTGTGGTAATGTATAGGTCTTACTAGCTGCGAACTTTAAATTATGCTTATCGTTAAGAGCATATTTTAACGATAATGAAGGAAGTACTGCAAACTTATCTAATTCACTATTACCTACTAATATTGACGTATTATATTGAATAGATTGTTTTATTTGCTCACCTCTTACACCTACTACTGCAGTAAATGCATCTGAAAATTTATATTCGAAAGTTAAATACCCTGAATTGATTGTTTGATCCCCTCCATACACTTGAGGAAATAATACATTTACCCCTGGTAAACCTAAACCTCCTCTAAATGTTTTTATAGTATATAGCCCTGCATTTAAATTAGTTTGATTGAAATAGCTATCTAAATTATATACATCATTGATAAACGGTTGCGGTATTCCTTGAGTGATAGCAAAATTAAACTGAGTTGCATCAAAATCTATATTTTTAAACCTTCCGCTATATCCTAATTTCAATTTTGCTTTAGGTAAATCTTCTGCATCCTTGGCAAACTTATATGTAACACTAGCATTAGCTGCTATTTCTTCTTCTTGAAGGTCTGAATAAAATCTGTGGTTATCTGAATCATTACTGATCAAGAACATTGATTTAGGACCATTAGGTTTATCATTCTCATGAGGTAATACTGTACTTTGTCTACGATCTGGAACTCTGTTTTTATTAAAGTTATAAGCTCCTCCCCATTCTACTTTAAAAGCATCTCCTAATTTATGAGTACCTAATAATTGGTGTACAAATAATGTATTTCTAATAAAAGTTTGTCTTTGGATTACAGCTCCACCTTCTTGAGCATTATCAAAAGCATCATAAATACCTTGATAATCATCATGAGAATTACTAGAACTATTTACCATTAAACCGTTATACTTAAACTCATGGGCTTTGTATTTTAATCTTAAGTTCCCCATTAAAGTTGTATTCGTATTGTATGAATAAGATTCTCTCCTTAAATCTTTCCTAGCAATACCTGCAACATCAACATTACCTCTCGCAACCCCTTCTTTGTATGTATAATCATTATCAAAAGAACCTACTGCAAAGAAACTTAACCTTGTATTGTCAGTTAAACTAAAAGAATCTCCTCCTTTTACAGCTAACGAAGAATTAACAGGAGTTCCACCTACCTGTCTATCCATACTTGTAGTAAAGTTATAATTGTTTAACGGAAATGCTGGATAATTTGTTTTATAGAAACCAAATTCTCCAGGTCCATCTGCACCATAAAACTTACTTTTCTTGTTAGCTTCAGAATTTAATCCTACCCCAACATTAAAATTAGCAAAACCTTTTCCTTTATAAACTTTAGAAGAAATATTAATATTAGCCCCTCCAAAATCTCCATAATTACCAGCTGCATACGTTTTATCTATTCCAATATATTCAACAATATCAGTAGAGAAAATACTTAAATCTATATTTTTCTTTGATGGATCATCAGAAGGTAAAGGCAACCCATTTAAAGTAGTAACATTATACCTATCACCTAAACCTCTAACAAAAACACTCCCTGAACCTTCTTCTTTAGAAACTCCAGTAGTTTTAGTTACAGCTGTAGCTACATCACTTACCCCTTTTCTAGATAATTCTTGTTTACCTATTTTTGTCTCAATTGAAACTGCTTTTTTCTGTTCTAATAGTAAAGCACTTTCTTTCTCTTTATTTACAGTAGCATTAATCTTTACTTCTTCTAATGCTACTCCTTGATTAGCCCCTAAAAGTTGATTTACAATAACTGTTTCTCCTGCTTTTACAACTACTACTTTCTCTTTCGTTTGATACCCAACAAAACTAAAAACAATAGTTTGATTACCTTCTGGTACATTGATCGTATACTTACCATCAATATCTGTTGTCCCCCCAATAGACGTACCTTTTATAAACACATTTGCAAAAGGTAATGGTTCTCCGTTCATTTCTTTATCGGTAACCGTACCTGATACAGTACCTTTGCTCTGACCGAAAGCCAAATTGCATAAGCTTAAAAAAGCTACAATTAATAATTTTTTCATTCTAACTTTGAATTCTGTTTTTGTATCCGGCAAAATTCAAATTAACTCGTAAAGCTAATGTTAGCTAAAAATTATTGTTGTATTATTAGAATGTTTATCTATTGTTAAGAAAGTTTTCAAATGTTATGTAAGTGTTAAGTAATACTTTTAAAATCTCTTTAAGTAACTCTCCAACAAGATATTTAACTCTTCAACAGGTATAAAACCCACTATCTGCTCATCTATAACATTAGTTTTACTTAGAAAAACCGTTGTCGGATAGGTTAATTTCCCATTTTTAGTAGCTAAAGCTTCTGCTAATTCATGAACACCCGTTTTGTATCCGTTAGTCCTGTACTTAAAGGCTTTACCCTGTATTACAACCTCTTTTTTATCTTCTGCATTTAACAGTACAAAATAGAAGGATTCATTTAATATTTTCGCAATTCTTTTAGAAGTAAACACCTTTTTTTTCATAGCATGACAAAACTTACACCAATCTGTATATACAAATACGAATATTGGTTTGTCATTTTTTTGTTGTAAATTATATGCTTGTTCAAAAGAATAGGTAACAGGGAACACTGCCTCTGTTTGTGAAAACATTGACAGCGTTCCAAAAATTAACCATATTCTTAATAACTTTATCATTAGAAAAGTTTATATCGTAATCCTAAAAACAATCTTACTCCTTGATTTGAAGCATACACATAGGCAGGGTCAAATGTAAGGTTAGGGTTATTAGGATCTAAGTTTTTATCAAAAGGATCAAATGTTCTTAAAATACTATTAGCAGCTGGTGTAAAATTTAATAAGTTTTTTACACCTCCAAAAATTTCTAACCCAGAACTGAAGCTTTTTGTTAATTGTATGTTTTGAATACTATACCATGGAGATTTTGGCGCTCTTGGATCATTATCTCCCAATAAAGGTAAATCCATAGGCGCATATACATTTCCTGTATAATCAATTTTCATACCCCAAGAAGGTATTTTATATGAAACACTCCATGTTCCACTAAAACTTTCTGTTAACAATTGTCTTTGCGTTACTCCATTCTCTGTTGTTGACACATCCATTAAAGTTGCTCCAGCAATAATTGACAGGCCATTTTGCCAAGTAATATCTGTATTTAAAGAAATTCCTTTTGAAACTGCATTCCCTTCTAAATTTCCGTAAATAATTTTACTTGTATCCGATTCATAATCTGGTATTATCTTATTATCAAAATAGGTATAAAAAGCACTAGCATCTATATTTATAATAGTATTATTATTGGTTACTAACTTTTTTACATAATTAATATTTGTATTCCAAGAGGTTTCTGGCTTTAACTGATTTTCAAAAAACACTTCTCTGTTTCCTGTAAGTGCTGCATGATCTTCTGTAAATACATTCGCTACTCTAAATCCATTTCCTATACTTACTCTGAAAACATCTTCATTATTTTCTGAATTCCATTTATAATTTAAACGAGGTGAAAAAATCCCTCCATGCAAACTATTATAATCATACCTTGCCCCTATAAGGAGCTTATTATTTGGAGACAATCGTATTTCGTCCTGTACAAATACACCTGGTAAATGTGTTATAGATGGATTATTATTTATTCCTTGCGCATCAAGTGTAGCAAATGTATTATCGTCATAATAAGTATACCTGTAGGCTAATCCCATTAGCACGTCATGAGCTTCTCCAAAGTTAGTATCCCAAATTAATTGACCAAAACCTATGTATTGATCTGCTTTATAAGAAGTGTCTCCATAAAAAGAATCTTGATTATGACCATTAGCACTAAACTGAATACTCAATTTTTCATCTGTTGGTAATTGATAAGTTCCAAATGTTTCCCATCTACTGGTATATATACTTTCCCCATAAACATCTCTTCCTCCTCTATATTTTGGTTCCCAATTCATTTGACCTCCCCATCTATCTTCATACACATAACGTCCTGCAACGGTAAATACCCTATTATTCTTTCTATTAAAAGTAAGCTTATTAAAAATAGAAATCCTGTCTTGCAATGTTAAATCTGTAAAACCATCCTTATTATTATCTATAGGATTCGAATAATTAAAATAATTTACTCCTAATAAACCTTTTGTTTTTCCTAAACTATATTTAAAACCTACATCTGTATTTACTTCTCCCCAAGAACTTGCGAAAGATTCTGCTGTTAATAAAGGAGCCGATTTTGGCGTTTTTGTAATAATATTTATAATACCTCCAACTGCTTCTGACCCATATAAAGTAGAGGCTGGTCCTTTAACTATTTCTATTCTTTCAATTAAAGCTTGAGGAATACCTGTTAGTCCATATACTGTTGACAAACCACTTACAATTGGCATACCATCTATTAAAACAAAAGTATAAGGGCCTTCTAACCCATTAATATGGATATCTCCAGTATTACAAACACTACAATTAACTTGCGGTCTTACTCCATTTACATTTTGCATTGATTCAAATACTGATGGTGCTGGATTCTTTTTAAAAAAAGTTGGTGAATACACTTCTACTGGAACTGGACTATCTAACTTCTTAACTGGTTTTAGTGTTCCTGAAACTACTATTTCATCTAACTCTGAAGTGTCTTCTTTTAACTGGAAGTTTATTTCTAACTCTCCACCTTTAGACACCTGAATCTTCTTTATTTGATTTTCAAAACCAATAGAAGACACCATTAACTTTTGTTTACCAGCCTTCACGTCTTTGATAGCGTAATATCCATTTTTATTCGTAACACTACCTTGATTAGCTCCTTTAATAAAAATGTTAATCATCTCCATTGGCTCGCCCTTAAAAGTAACTCTTCCTTTAATTGTTGATTGTGAAAAAGATGAGACTTCACAATAAAATACTATCACCAATAGTATGTATTTTTTCATTTTAAGTTATTTTTTAAATCCCGGGCAAATGTAAAATATTTTTTAGACAAACCTAAAAATATATTTAATAAAGTAAAAATTTGTATGTTTGCCAAAGAATTTAAGGGGTTACCATCTATGTTTAGTCAATCTGAAGAAAATTACATTAAAACAATTTATCATATTAGTACTACTTCCAATAAAGGAATAAGCACTAATGCTATTGCTAAGAAGCTAAACACAAAAGCTTCCTCAGTTACAGATATGATTAAAAAACTTTCTGAAAAGAAAGTTGTTGTCTATAAAAAATACCAAGGTGTTAATCTTACAGAATTTGGAAAAAAAACGGCTATTAACATTATTAGAAAACATCGACTTTGGGAAGTTTTCCTAGTAGAGAAATTAAACTTTTCTTGGGATGAAGTTCATGAAGTTGCCGAACAGTTAGAACATATTAAATCTCCTAAATTAATTGATGAACTAGACAAATTTTTAGGCTTCCCTAAAAGTGATCCTCACGGAACTCCTATTCCTGATAAAGACGGCAATATTATAATCCAACAAAAAACACCATTAAACTTACTAGATATTGGTTATGAAGGTAAAATACTTTCCGTAAGAAACTCTTCTGATAACTTTTTGAGGTATCTTAATAAAAAAAACATAGCCATAGGTCAAAACATAAAAGTGATCACCAAAGAACCTTTTGACAAAACTGTTATAATTGACATTAACGGTAAAGAAATCACTTTAATAGATGAAGTAGCTAGTAACTTATTAATAAGCAACTAAAACTAATTAAATTGAAAACACTTAATTTTATAATCACACTATTACTTCTTTCTCTAAATACATTAGGGCAAGAGGATAAAAAAAAGATTGGAAGCATAGCTACCGATAGGCCTGATCAATCAGAATCCACATCAATGCTTCCTAAAAAGTTTTTTCAAGTAGAAACTGGTGGTTTTTACGAATCTGTAAACGATGTTAATAATTACACCTACAATACCACACTTCTTAGATACGGGTTATTAGATAATTTTGAACTAAGAGTTGCTTTTAGCAACACTGAATCTTTTTATCAAAACCAAACTTTATCTAAAGGGTTTTCTCCACTGACTATTGGAGGTAAAGTAAACATAGCTAAAGAAAATAAATCTTTACCTGAAATCACTTTGGTAGGACATTTGAATTTACCCTTTTTAGCTTCCAAAGATTACAAAACTATAAATAGCGCTATTAATTTTAGGTTTGCTTTTTCACATACATTAAACGAAAAATCATCTTTATCCTATAATTTAGGAATGGCATGGAATGGTAATACCCCAGAACCTTCTTACATCTACACACTTTCATACGGTCATAGTATTTCAAGTAAAATTGGATGGTTTTTAGAAGTATATGGAGACCTCCCTGAAAGCAGTATGGCTAGCCATAAATGGGACACTGGGTTTCTTTATTTATTTTCAGACAATCTTCAATTTGATATTTCTGGCGGAACAGGCATAACCAACAACACTCAAGACTTATACCTTAGCGCTGGGCTAAGCTTTAGATTACCTCAATAATAAAAATTTATGAAAAAAATAATCGTACTACTTATTACTATCAGTATTATTAGCTGTAAAAACAACACCAAGAAAGAGAACACTAAATTAAATGTAGTAACTACCACTACAATGATTACCGATCTAGTTAAAAATATTGGTGGTGATAAAATTAACATTCAGGGATTAATGGGAGCTGGCGTTGACCCTCATTTATACAAAGCAAGTGAAGGCGATGTTTCTAAACTTTTTAATGCAGATGTTGTTATCTATAATGGGCTACATCTGGAAGGCAAATTAGAAGAAGTTTTTGAAAAAATGAAACATCTGAACAAACAAACAATTGTTGTTTCAGATATTATAGATAAAAACACTTTAATTTCTTCAGAAAATTTCGCATCGAATTACGACCCTCATATATGGTTTGACATTAAAAACTGGATACAAATCACGCAATACGTTTCAGACAAGTTAATCAGTATTGACCCTAAAAATAAAGAAACCTATAAAAGTAATACAGAAAAATATTTATCTGAATTAAAACAACTAAATACTACTATAACTTCTAAAGTAGCTATACTTCCTGAAGAAAAAAGAATTTTAGTAACTGCTCATGATGCTTTTAATTACTTTGGTAAACAACACCAATTTAATGTTGTTGGATTACAAGGTCTTTCTACTGCCACAGAAGCTGGTGTTAAAGACGTCCAAAAATTAGCAGATTTTATAATTACTAATGATGTTAAAGCTATTTTTATAGAAAGTTCCGTACCTAAACGTACAATTGAAGCTTTGCAAGCAGCCGTAAAAGCAAAAGATAAAATAGTTACTATTGGTGGTACGTTATATTCAGATGCATTAGGAGATAAAAATACTATTGAAGGCACTTACATAGGCATGTACAAACACAATGTAAACACAATAGTTGAAGCTTTAAAATAATTATGGATACTAAATACGCTATAACAGTTGACGACTTAACTGTAGCTTATAACTATAAACCTGTACTATGGGATATTGACCTTGCTATTCCTGAAGGTATCCTAATGGCAATTGTAGGCCCTAACGGCGCAGGAAAATCAACACTAATCAAGTCTATTTTAGGCATTATAAACCCAATAGCTGGAAGTGTTTCTATATACGGAAAGCCCTATGATAAACAACGAAAGTTAGTAGCGTATGTTCCACAAAAAGGAAGTGTAGATTGGGATTTCCCAACCACAGCTTTAGACGTGGTAATGATGGGAACTTATGGTACCTTAGGGTGGATTAAACGACCTGGAAAACTTCAAAAAAAAGCAGCTTTAGAAGCTTTGGAAAAAGTAGGTATGCTTCCTTTCAAAAGCAGACAAATATCACAATTATCAGGTGGGCAACAGCAACGTGTTTTTTTAGCTAGAGCCTTGGTGCAAAATGCATCCATTTATTTTATGGACGAACCTTTTCAAGGAGTTGATGCCACTACTGAAATTGCCATTATTAATATTTTAAAAGAATTAAGAAAAGCTGGAAAAACAGTTATTGTAGTTCATCACGACCTACAAACAGTACCTGAATATTTTGACTGGGTTACCTTTTTAAATGTAAAAAAGATAGCTACTGGTCCTGTAAAAGAAATCTTTAATGATGATAATTTAACAAAAACCTACGGAATAAACTATAAAGTAAGTATCCAACAGTAATGAGCTTTCAAGAATATTTTTCGCTTGTTTTTTCAGATTACACGCTTCGTACCATAACCATAGGCACAGCCATTTTAGGTGCTATTTGCGGTATGCTAGGCAGCTTCGCTGTACTAAGAAAACAAAGTTTGCTTGGAGATGCTATTTCTCATGCTTCTCTCCCAGGTATTGCTATTGCTTTTTTAATTACTGGTACCAAAAACACAAACATCCTTTTATTAGGTGCATTAATTAGTGGATTGATTGGCGCTTTTTGGATTCGAGGTATTATTAAAAATACGCATTTAAAAACCGATACAGCTCTTGGACTTATTCTTTCAGTTTTTTTTGGGTTTGGAATGCTACTACTAACTTTTATACAAAAAATGCCCAATGCTAATCAATCTGGATTAGATAAATTCTTATTTGGTCAAGCAGCAACTTTATTAATAAGTGACATTTGGCTAATGGCTATCGCTACCGGTATAGCTTTATTAATTTTATTTCTTTTCTGGAAAGAACTCAAACTATTACTTTTTGACGCTGACTACGCAAAAACTCTTGGTATAAATACACAATTTTTAGAAGCTCTAATCACTAGTTTTATTGTATTAGCCATTGTATTAGGTTTACAAACCGTAGGTGTAGTTTTAATGAGCGCTATGCTACTTGCTCCTGCTGCTGCTGCTCGACAATGGACTAATAAACTAAGTATCATGGTAATTTTAGCAGGTATTTTTGGTGCTTTTGCTGGCGTTATTGGTACTGGGATTAGCGCTAGTCAAACCAACCTTTCTACAGGTCCTATTATTGTATTAATTGCTGCTCTTATAGTAGTCGTTTCTTTTATATTTTCACCTTCAAGAGGTTTACTATTTAGGCAAATACGATTTTTAAAAAACAGACGTGATTTAAAACTCCATAAAACTCTAGCTTTTATGTTTGATATAGCTAAGGATCACAAAGACAAATCGCATCCGCACACTATTAAAATATTAAACAATTTTCAAGGGTATACTAGAAATACCTTAAAAAAATTAGAAGAACGCAATTACATTAAAATCAATGGAAAAATGTGGTCTATGACTGAAGAAGGATATGATTTTGCAGGTAATTTATACAACCAAAACTTAAACAATGAGTAGTGCACAAATAGAAATACAATTAATAGCTTGCCTTGTTGCCATTGCTTGTGCTATACCAGGCACATTTTTAGTCTTACGAAAAATGGCTTTGATTAGTGATGCTATCAGTCATTCTATTTTACCAGGTTTAGTTATTGGTTTCTTTATCACCCATGACCTTAATTCACCTTTACTTATTTTTTTAGGAGCTTTATCCGGGATTATAACAGTAGTTCTTGTTGAGTACATTCAAAAAACCAAACTAGTAAAAGAAGATACCGCAATAGGACTTGTTTTCCCTGCTTTATTTAGTATTGGCGTTATTTTAATTGCCCAAAACGCAAATGATGTTCACTTAGATGTAGATGCTGTATTATTAGGAGAATTAGCTTTTGCTCCATTTGATAGATTTATAATTAACGATATAGATTTCGGACCTAAATCTATTTGGATTATAGGCACCATATTATTAATTACTTTAGGCTTATTGTTTACTTTTTTTAAAGAATTAAAAATAAGTACTTTTGACACCGGATTAGCTACCGCTTTAGGGTTCTCTCCTATAGTTATTCATTACGGATTAATGAGTGTTGCCTCTATAACTACTGTTGGTGCTTTTGACGCTGTTGGTGCCGTACTTGTCGTTGCATTAATGATAGCTCCTGCCGCTACTGCATATCTTTTAACAGATAACTTAAAAAAAATGCTGCTTTTAGCTTGTCTTTTTGGGGTATTCGCTGCTATTTCTGGCTATTGGCTAGCGCATATTTTAGACGCCTCTATTTCTGGCTCAATGACTACAATGCTAGGATTACTATTTTTGTTAATCTATTTATTTGCTCCCAAAAAAGGCTTACTCTCTAACATATATAAAAACAGACAACAGCAAAAAGAAGTACAACTACTCACCTTTTTATTACATCTAAATAACCATTCAGAAAAACGTGAACGACACATTAATCATTTAAATGAACATATTAACTGGCATAAAGTCAAATCAAAATCTATTGTAGAACTCGCCTTGAAAAACAATATGATTTTAGTAGAAAATCAAATAATTTCTCTCACTCAAAAAGGCAAGTTATTTACTGAAAAAGCAATTGATTACATTATTACAAATGACGACAGCGAAATAGAGTCAATGAAGAATGACTTCTTTTTATTTAGAGGATAATTTCAGTTTATAGCATACTGTAACCCTTTGCCTATTAATAATAGTTGTATTACCTTGCATTAAAATAACCTACAACTCGTGCACACTCCTTCAAGCTTCAAGGTATACAATGCTTCTGCAGGAAGCGGAAAAACATTTACTCTTGTTAAAGAATACATAAAAACATTATTAATTAATGATACACTTGGCAATTGGAATGCTTTTCGTTTTCAAAAAATACTAGCTATAACATTCACCAATAAAGCTGCTGGAGAAATGAAAGAGCGTGTTATAGAAAATCTTCAAGATTTTTCTGAAAACAAAAAAAATGATTTATTTAAAATTATTACTTCTGAAACCTCTATAGACACTAACACATTTCAAGAGCGAAGTAAAAAAATATTAGACGCCATCCTTCAGAATTATGCTGCCTTTTCTATTACAACTATTGATAGTTTTACCCATAAAATTATTAAAAACTTTGCTTTTGACTTAGGGTTATCATTAAATTTTGAAGTAGAAATGGATGCTATTTCCTTATTAAATGAAGCTGTAGATATATTAATTTCAAAAATTGGTACTGATAAAGACATCACTAAACTACTTATTCAATTTTCTTTAGATAAAACTGATGAAGATAAATCCTGGGATATCTCAAGGGAATTAAATGAAATCTCAAGAATTTTATTAAATGAAGAAGACACTAAATACTTCAATCAATTATCTGATAAATCCATACAAGATTTCAATTCCTTAAAAAACAAATTAACTGAGCACAAGAATAATTCCCTTGAAAAAATCAAAAGTATCGGAAACAAAGCATTAGAAATAATTAATAATGAAGGCTTAGAGCATAAAAATTTCACCAGGTCAACCTTTCCTAATTTCTGGAAAGACCTTAGTGAATTTTCTCAAAAATTTGATTTTAAAAAACGAAGTGAAACCATTGAAAAAGCAATTGAAAACAATAATTTCTACACAAAATCTGCTAAACCAGAAATTGTAAATTCAATAGAAAGCATACTTCCATTATTAATTGAGCTATTCAATGAATGTAAAATAGTTTATGGTAAGCTCATACTTTTTAACTTAACATTAAAAAATATTATTCCTTTAGCCGTATTAAATAATGTTAACACCGAACTAAACACTATTAAAGAGGAAAATAACATTAGGTTAAATGCCGAATTCAATCAATTAATTGCCAACAATATTAAAGACCAACCTACACCATTTATTTATGAACGAATTGGCCAGCGTTTTATGCATTATTTCATTGATGAAATGCAAGACACCTCTGTATTACAATGGAAAAATCTAATTCCCTTAATCGACAATGCTTTAGCACAAGAAAATAGTAATTTACTTTTAGTAGGCGATGGAAAGCAAGCTATTTATAGATGGCGAGGAGGAAAAGCCGAACAATTTATCAAATTAGGAGCCTCTGATGAAAGTTCAGAAAATCCATTTCAAATTGTTAAAGAAACCAATACACTAGAAACTAATTACAGAAGTTACAGTGAAATTATTAATTTTAATAATTCTTTTTTCCAACACACCGCCAACTTTCTACAAAACTCAAAATATCAACAATTATTTATTGAAGGTAATAAACAACTTACAAACTCTAAAACTGGAGGCTATGTTTCAATTTCCTTTTTAGACAAACTTCAAGAGAAAGAAGAAAATCAAATTAAATACCCTAAAAAAGTTTTTGAAACAATTCAAAAATTACAATCTGATTACTCCTTAGATGAAATATGTGTTTTAGTTCGTAAAAAAGCAGATGGTATTGCAATTGCTGATTACCTTTCTAAACATGAAATCCCAATTGTTTCTTCTGAAACTTTACTTTTAAAAAACAACAGTAAGGTCAATTTAATTGTTAACATTCTTCAAATCATACAAAATCCTTCAGATAAAGAAACATTATTGAATATTTTATACTTCTTACATGACCATTTAAACATTAAAGAAGATTTACATTCATTCATAGAAAAACATATTAAAGAACCTAATGATAGGTTATTTGAATTATTATCTAGCTACAACATAAACTTTGATTTTTCAAATTTTCAGCAACTTCCTTTTTATGAAAAAACAGAAGAAATTATTCGTAGTTTTCACATTACAAATACATCTAATGCTTATATACAATTTTTCTTAGATACTATTTTAGAACAACAAAGAAAAGGTATTGACATTCCTTCATTTTTAGATTTTTGGGAACGTAAAAAAGAGAATTTAAGTATTATAGCTCCCGAAAGCAATAATGCTGTCCAAATAATGACTATTCACAAATCTAAAGGTTTGGAATTTCCCGTTGTTATCTTTCCTTGTGAATTAGACATATACCAACAAATAAACCCTAAAATATGGATAGACAATTTACCCTCAGATTTTCAAAGGTTCAACCATCTTCTTATACCTTTTAATAAAGACTTAAGCTACATAAGTGATGAAGGACGAAAAATTTATGAGACCCAAAGAGAAGAGTTAGAACTTGACAACTTTAACCTTTTATATGTAGCTTTAACAAGACCAGTAGAGCAGCTATATATAATTACTGAAAACAAAATCACTAAATCAGGTGAAAACACAAATTATTACTCTGGAATTTTCATCAATTACCTTAAGAAAATAAGTCTTTGGGAAAACGAAAAGTTAACATATGATTTTGGTAGTCCAATTAGAATTAGCAAACGTGAAATAAAAGAAAACAACACTACTACTCAAAACAAATTCATTTCTTCTCCATGGAAAGATCATAATATCCATATGTTGGCTAGCGCATCAAAACTTTGGGACACTAAACAAAAAGAAGCTATTAATTATGGTAATTTAATCCATGAAATGCTTTCTAAAATTTACACAAAAAAAGATATCACTCCTATTATTAACGAATACATCAATCAAGGAGTTATTCCTAAAGAAATGGCTAATGAAATACAAAAAAACATCACTAATATTGTTACACATTCTCAATTATCTAAATTATTTTCTGAAAAAGCCATTATATATAATGAAAGAGAAATTGTTACAAAAGATAACCAGATTATTATACCAGACAGACTTATCTTTATAAATGATACACTTACTATTATTGACTATAAAACAGGTACTCCGCAAAAAAAACATCAACAACAATTATTAAAATACGCACTTGTTTTAGAAAGTATGCAATTATCTGTACACAAAAAGCTATTAGTTTATATAGACTCAGAAATTTTAATAGAAGAAGTATAACGTACTAGGGCTAAAATTGTAACTTTACGATTTTTTAAACAATTTTCAGATGTACGGAAATATCAAAGAACACTTACAAAAAGAAATCCAAAATATTAAGGATGCTGGTTTATACAAATCCGAACGTATTATTACTTCCTCTCAAGATGCAGTAATTAAAATATCTACAGGAGAAGAAGTTATTAATTTTTGCGCAAATAACTACTTAGGTTTATCAAACAATCCTGAAGTTATTCAAGCAGCAAAAGACGTAATGGATACCCATGGTTTTGGTATGTCTTCTGTACGTTTTATCTGTGGAACACAAGATATACATAAGCAATTAGAACAAAAAATTGCTGAATTTTACCAATCAGAAGACACCATATTATACGCAGCAGCATTTGATGCTAATGGTGGAGTTTTTGAACCTTTACTAACTAAAGAAGATGCTATTATTTCAGACAGCTTAAATCATGCTTCAATTATAGACGGAGTACGTTTATGTAAAGCTGCTAGATATAGATACAACAATAATGATATGGTTTCTCTTGAAGAGCAACTTATAGAAGCTAGTAAACAAAACCATAGATTTAAAATAATTGTTACTGATGGAGTTTTCTCTATGGATGGTATTGTGGCTAAACTTGATGAAATTTGCGATTTAGCCGATAAATATGATGCATTAGTAATGGTAGATGAATGTCATGCCGCTGGCTTTATTGGAACCACTGGTAGAGGAACTTTAGAATTGAAAAATGTATTAAACAGAGTAGACATAGTTACTGGTACTTTAGGAAAAGCTTTAGGAGGTGCTATGGGAGGCTATACAACTGGTAAAAAAGAAATTATTGAAATTTTACGCCAACGTTCACGTCCATATTTATTTTCAAACTCACTTGCACCAGCAATAGTTGGCGCCTCATTAAAAGTATTTGACATCCTTTCAAATGATACCAGTTTGCGTGACAAACTAGAACAAAACACTTTATACTTTAGAACCGAAATGGAGAAAGCAGGTTTTGATTTGGTTGGCGCCGATGCTGCTATTGTACCAGTTATGCTGTATGATGCAAAACTATCTCAGCTAATGGCAGAAAAACTGTTAGATGAAGGTATTTATGTTATTGGCTTCTTTTATCCGGTAGTTCCAAAAGAACAAGCTAGGATAAGAGTACAGCTTTCAGCAGCACATGAAAAAGAGCACTTAGACAAGGCTATAAACGCATTTAAAAAGGTTGGAAAAGAACTAAACGTAATCTAAAGATATTCATTCAAAAACTTGCTTTTCTTGTAAGTTTTTGTAGATTTGTTTTTGTAAATAAGTTTTAACAACTTACATTTGCGTTATATATAAACGAACTTTTAATTTAAATTTTTAATAATGAAACAATTAAAATTAGCTGTGATGGCTTTATTTACGTTCGCTTCAGTAGCAACGGTAAGCGCACAGGATTCAGACAATCCATGGGTAGTTGGATTCGGAGTTAACGCGGTTGACTTTAGAATACCAGAAAAATTTGGAGACTACGCTAAGGATTACATCGGTACTAGTGACTGGAACATCCTACCTTCAGTATCTAGAATTACTGTTGACAGATACTTAAACGATGGATTTTCTTTACAATTAGCAGGTTCTTTAAACAAAATCGAGACATTCAGAACTGAAGACGATATGGATGAGCTTTACTGGGCTATCGATGCAAACGTAAAGTATGACCTAAACAGTTTATTCGGTAACACTGGTTGGTTCGATCCTTATGTATACTTAGGGGGTGGTTACGCTAACTTAGGTGAAAATGGAGAAGGAACTTTAAACGCAGGTGTAGGTTTCAACACTTGGTTCAACGATAACTTAGGTTTAAACTTCCAAACTGGTGGAAAGAAAGAATTTGCTGATAAAGTTCAAGATCACTTCCAACACTCTATTGGTTTAGTATTTAAATTCGGAGGAAAAGATACTGACGGAGATGGTGTTTATGACAAAGATGATGCTTGTCCAGAAGTTCCTGGTTTAAAGGAATTCAACGGATGTCCTGATGCTGATGGTGACGGTATTAAAGATTCTGATGACGCTTGTCCAGAAGTTGCTGGTTTAGCCGCATTAAACGGTTGTCCTGATGCTGATGGTGACGGTATCGCTGATAAAGATGATGCTTGTCCAAATAAAGCTGGAACTAAAGCAATGAACGGATGTCCTGATGCTGATGGTGACGGTGTTGCTGACAACAAGGATAACTGTCCACAAAAAGCAGGTCCTGCTGCAAACAACGGATGCCCTTGGCCTGATACTGACGGTGACGGTGTATTAGACAAAGATGACAAGTGTCCTAAAGTAAAAGGTTTAGCTTCTAACAATGGATGTCCAAAAGTTGAAGTTATCACTAAGGAAGCTGAAAAGAAATTAAACGATTTCGCTAGAGCTATCTACTTTAACTCTGGTAGAACTTCTTTCAGACCTGGTGTAACTGGTAAATTAGACTTAATCGCTGCGATCATGAAGGAATACCCTAAAGCTAACTTTAGTATTCAAGGTCACACTGATAGTCAAGGTAAAGCTTCTTCTAACTTAAGATTATCTGAAAGAAGAGCGAAAGCTGTTTTAGATTACTTAGTAGGTAAAGCTGGAGTTCCAGGAAGTAGATTAACTTCTGCTGGATTCGGTGAAGATTACCCAATTGCTGATAACAAAACTAGAGCTGGTAGAGCTCAAAACAGACGTGTTGAGATCAAATTAGTAAAATAATTAAATCAACATAAATAACATTAAAGCCTCACTTAAAGTGAGGCTTTTTTTATATATAAAAAACATCCTCAAAGACTTTCAAGTTTGCTATTAAAAATTTACCTTTGCACCTTGAAAAATTGAGTTAATACTCACTTAACAAAATAAATAACTTTAATTACATATAGTAATGTCTACAATAACAGGTAAAGTTTCTCAAATTATTGGTCCAGTTATCGATGTTGAGTTTAATACAGAAAATACTGAATTACCAAAGATTTACGATTCATTAGAAATTAAAAAAACTGATGGCTCTACTTTAGTTTTAGAAGTTCAACAACACATTGGAGAAGATACAGTTCGTACTATTTCTATGGATGCAACTGATGGTTTACAAAGAGGGCAAGAAGTACTTGCTACTGGTAATCCTATTCAAATGCCAATTGGTAATGATATTTATGGACGTCTATTTAATGTAACTGGTGAGGCTATTGATGGTTTAGGTGATTTACCTAAAACAGGTAAAGATGGTTTACCTATTCACCGTAAAGCTCCAAAATTTGAAGAATTATCTACCTCTACCGAGGTATTATTTACTGGAATTAAAGTAATCGACTTAATTGAGCCTTATGCAAAAGGTGGTAAAATTGGGTTATTTGGTGGTGCTGGTGTTGGTAAAACCGTATTAATTCAAGAATTAATTAACAATATCGCTAAAGGTCACGGTGGTTTATCTGTATTTGCAGGTGTAGGTGAAAGAACTCGTGAAGGAAATGATTTATTAAGAGAGATGTTAGAATCTGGCATTATTAAATATGGTGATGACTTCATGCACTCTATGGAAGAAGGTGGATGGGATTTATCTAAGGTTGATAAAGCTGACATGAGAGGTTCTAAAGCTACCTTCGTATTCGGACAGATGAATGAGCCACCTGGAGCACGTGCTCGTGTTGCTTTATCTGGATTAACAATAGCTGAGTACTTCCGTGATGGTGCTGGTGAAGCTCAAGGTAAAGATGTATTATTTTTCGTTGATAATATTTTCCGTTTTACTCAAGCTGGTTCTGAGGTATCTGCTTTATTAGGTCGTATGCCATCGGCAGTAGGTTACCAACCTACATTAGCTACTGAAATGGGAGCTATGCAAGAGCGTATTACATCAACTAAAAAAGGATCTATTACTTCTGTACAAGCCGTTTATGTACCTGCTGATGATTTAACTGACCCTGCTCCAGCAACTACATTTGCTCACTTAGATGCAACAACAGTATTATCTCGTAAAATTGCTGAATTAGGTATTTATCCTGCAGTTGATCCTTTAGATTCTACATCAAGAATTTTAACTCCTGAAATCTTAGGAGATGAACACTATGGTTGTGCACAAAAAGTTAAAGAGTTATTACAACGATATAAAGAATTACAAGATATTATTGCCATCTTAGGTATGGAGGAATTATCTGAAGAAGATAAGTTGGTTGTACATAGAGCTCGTCGTGTTCAACGTTTCTTATCTCAACCATTCCACGTAGCTGAACAATTTACTGGTATTCCAGGAGTATTAGTTGATATTAAAGACACTATCAAAGGATTTAATATGATTATGGATGGTGAATTAGATAAATACCCTGAAGCTGCATTTAACTTAAAAGGATCTATTCAAGAAGCTATAGATGCTGGTGAAAAAATGTTAGCTGAAGCGTAAAACTGTTTTTAAGTTTTAAGTTTCAAAAACTAAAACTAAAAACTAAAAACTATTAAAATTATGTTTTTAGAAATTGTAACACCTGAAGCTATTTTATTTTCATCAGAAGTAGATTCAGTAACTGTACCAGGTATTGACGGTGAGTTTCAAATGTTAAATAATCACGCTCCTATTGTATCTATTTTAAACAAAGGAAGTGTTAAAATTCATGTTCATAGTCAAGAAAACTTAGCTTTTGATGACTTACATGCTAACTTGGTTAAGCTACCTACAGATGACAAGGTAATTACCTTAGATATCAAATCAGGTACTATAGAAATGAAAGACAATAAAGTTATTATTCTAGCTGATTAATCACTTTCAAATAAATAAAAAGCCAAACCTTAACACAGTTTGGCTTTTTTTATATATAAATACTATTCAAATTAATTACCTTTGTATTATATGAGTACTTTATTTTTTTTATTTATTGGAGGTCCTGAAATTATAGTTATACTATTAATTGTTGTTATGTTTTTTGGTGCAGATAAACTACCTGAAATAGCAAGAGGTTTAGGAAAAGGTATGCGACAAATAAAGGACGCAACCAATGATATTAAAAAAGAAATAAATGATAGCGCCCAAAATCATGGTATAGACACAGATATTGTTAAAGATATAAACAATGAAGTGAATCAAGTTAAAGATAATATAGATGATTTAACAGGCCCTATTAAGCGTAATATGTAAATTAAAGAACTATTAAACACTTATTTTATTTAACCCTACTTATAGTTAATCCATCTCTAATAGGCAACAATACAGTTTCTAAACGCTTATCTTCTTTTAATAATTTATTATAAGCTAATAATGTTTTTGTATCTATATCTTTATGATTTAGAACCTCAGTAACTTTACCGCTCCACAAGACATTATCAGACAAAATAACCCCGCCTGAATTCATTTTATTAATAATCAATTCAAAATAATTAATATAATTAGACTTATCAGCATCAATAAAAACTAAATCAAACTTTTCATCAATTGTGGGTATAATATCTAAAGCATTTCCTACAAACTGCTTTATTTGATTTTTATATGGAGACTTTTGAAAGTACTTATGTTGTAGCTCTTCTAGCTCTTCATTTTTATCAATAGTATAAAGCACTCCATCTTCTTTCATTCCTTCAGCTAAGCATAAAGCAGAATACCCTGTATAAGTACCTATTTCAAGAATTTTAAAGGGTCTAATCAAAGTAGAAATCATTGCTAAAACTCTCCCTTGATACCCTCCACTTAACATTCTTGGATTCAGTACTTTTTGCCAAGTTTCTTTACTTAACTCTTGTAATAATTTTGGTTCATCTTCAGAATGATCAATTGCATATTTATCTATTAATTCTGGTAAAAAGTTCATTTTTAAATGTTTTATACAAAAATAAAAAAACGGAATCTATCTTTACGATAAACCCCGTTTCAATCTAACAAAAAATCAAAAATCGGTTTTTTATAAAAAAAACCTAAAAAAATTAACTTATTTCCTTTATCTTTTGTTTTAATGCTATTTTATCAGCATCAGATAAAGTAAATTTTTTAGCTCTACATTCATTAGCTTTCCCTTTATAAACATTAGTTAAAAGGTTATTTTGCTTAGAATAAAGTCTACATATTTTACATGTTAAAATATGTAAATTCAGTTTTATTTTTTCTAATAAAGAAGCTTCTCCATACTGTGCTTTATCACAAATGGTTGTTGCCTCATCACAAGTTATTTTAAACTTTTTAAACATAATTTACTTATTAAACCAGTTCTTTTCCATACAGTTTCTCAATTGAGTTCTCGCTCTATGAATAATTACCCATAAGTTTGACGGTGTAATATCTAACTCCTTACAAATTTCCTCTGTTTCAAACTCCTGAATCGTTTTCATTCTAAAAACCATGGCATATTTTTCAGGTAGTTTATCAATACACTGATCTATTTGGCTCTTTAACTCATTATTTTCTATAGAGTGCTCCGCTTCATTTTTCCATGATTGCGGAACTCTTTCTTCAATCCAATTCCCTTCATTATCTCCACTATCATAAAAGCTCATTCTAACCTCAGCTTGACCTTTTTTTGAATTGATTTTTCTATAATAATCAATTACTTTTCTTTTTAAAATTGAAACAAGCCAAGTTCTTTCAGTAGATTTCCCTTCAAAATTTTTGGCAGATTTCAATCCAGCAAAGAAAGTTTCTTGTACTAAATCTTTAGCTATAGCTTCATTATTTACACGAGCTACTGCATAGTTATACAAATAATCAGCATAATCATCAACCCATTTATCGGGGGATAAAGTATTTGTGTTCGTATTCGGGTTCATCACGCCAAATATACATTAATTTTTAATTAAAGGAATGCAACCTGTAAGCTTTTCAAATATTATTTCTCTATAAATCATAGCTTTTAGTTATTCTATTTTTCCTCTTTTAGATACTTGACAATTATTGCGTCTTCTCATATCAACTAAATATATAATTTCCCATTGTCCATTATTATTATATAGTTGAAATGAGTTTGCTCCACAGTGACTAAAATTACCATTATAATAAAACTCATATGGTGTCCAAACAGAAGCTAAATTCCCATCAATTTTTATTGTATATGACAGTAGTTTTTCAAAGTAAGTATCAGTTACTTTTTTACTAGCAATAGTATTTAACAACTTACTCCTCGTTTCAGTTTTAAGAATCTTCTTCCCTTTTTTATTAGTAAAAGTAGTTTGTATTTTAATAGTATTATGTAAGGTACTACTTACTAATGTACTATCTCCTTTATGCAACCCTTCAAAAAAAGTTGAAATCGTATTTTTAATAGCCTTTTCTTCTGAAGATGATTGAGCGTGCATCACTAAAGAAATTATAAAAACTAACAAAGTGGTAATTACTTTTTGCATACTAAATTATCTTTGAAGGTCTAAAACTATTAAAAAATAATGGCAATAAAATATAATTAACATAAGATTAACTCGATAAATATCTTTTGAAAATTCCTATTTTTACCACAATTAAAAACTACACAATGTCAACAGCAAAAAAACAATACAAAAGAGTTACCGTTAAATCACTAGTAGAAATGAAAGCCAATGGTGAAAAAATCTCTATGTTAACTGCCTATGATTATACTATGGCAAAAATTGTTGATGGTGCGGGAATAGATGTTATTTTGGTTGGTGATTCTGCTTCAAATGTTATGGCTGGACATGAAACTACCTTACCTATTACTTTAGATCAGATGATTTATCATGCTAGCTCAGTTATACGTGCTATTGATAGATGTTTAGTTGTTGTTGATTTACCTTTTGGAACTTATCAAGGAAACTCAAAAAATGCTTTAGAGTCTGCGATTAGAATTATGAAAGAATCAGGAGGTCATGCGGTAAAGCTTGAGGGAGGAAGTGAAATAGCCGAATCTATTTCTAGAATTTTAACCGCTGGAATTCCTGTTATGGGACATCTAGGATTAACACCTCAGTCAATTTATAAATTTGGAACCTATACTGTTAGAGCCAAAGAAGAAGAAGAAGCTAAAAAATTAAAAGAAGATGCTAAACTCTTAGAGCAATTAGGTTGTTTTGCACTAGTCTTAGAAAAAGTTCCTGCTAAATTGGCACAAGAAGTTGCTGAAGAATTGAGCATTCCTGTTATAGGTATTGGTGCTGGTAGTGGTGTTGACGGACAAGTTTTAGTGACTCATGATATGATTGGTATGACGCATGAATTTAGCCCTCGCTTTTTAAGAAGATACTTAGATTTATATTCAGAAATGACTAAAGCTTTTCAAAGCTATATCTCTGATGTAAAATCTCAGGATTTCCCTAATGAAAAAGAGCAGTATTAAGTCTACATAATTACAATATCATGAAAGTTCTTCATATAGACAGTAACCATTCGTTACTAATTACTCAATTAAAAGCTTTAGGTTTTCAAAACGACGAAGATTATGTATCTACCAAAGAAGAGATAGAAAATAAAATACAAAATTACGATGGTATTATTATTCGAAGTCGATTTACCATTGATAAAAACTTCTTGGACAAAGCTATTCATTTAAAGTTTATTGGTCGTGTTGGTGCTGGATTAGAGAATATTGATTGTGACTATGCCACTTCTAAAGGCATTCATTTAATTTCTGCCCCTGAAGGAAATAGAAACGCTGTAGGAGAGCATACATTAGGAATGCTTTTATCTTTATTCAATAAGCTAAACAAAGCAGATGAAGAAGTAAGAAGTGGTAAATGGCTTAGAGAAGAGAATAGAGGTATTGAATTAGATGGAAAAACTGTTGGTATTATTGGTTATGGTAACATGGGAAAAGCTTTTGCCAAAAAATTAAAAGGATTTGATGTAGACGTATTATGTTATGATATTAAAGAAGCTGTAGAAGATGAAAATTGCACACAAGTTAGTTTAGCAGAACTACAGGAAAAAGCTGATGTATTAAGTTTGCATACTCCACAAACTCCATTAACGATAGATATGGTTAATGATGAATTTATAAATAGTTTTAAAAAACCATTTTGGTTACTAAATACTGCTAGAGGAAAATCTGTTGTTACCAAGGATTTAGTTGACGCTTTAAAGTCTGGAAAAATATTAGGAGCTGGATTAGATGTATTAGAATATGAAAAAAAATCATTTGAGAACTTATTTAATAGTGATAACCTTCCTAGTGCATTTCAATACTTAATAACAGTAAACAATGTAATTTTATCTCCACATGTGGCTGGCTGGACTATAGAAAGTAAAGAAAAACTAGCCCAAACTATTGTTAATAAAATCAAAGAAATTTTTTAGTAACTTGTAGCTTCTAAATTCATCATTAATAATGAAGTACGAGGCTGCATCTCCAGAGGATTATATTACTAAAGTACCTGAGGATAGACAAGAAGCTTTAAAGAAGTTACAAGCTACTATTAAAAACCATCTTCCAAAAGGATTTCAAGAAGGAATCCAATATGGTATGATTGGCTACTTTGTACCCTTATCTATTTACCCTGAAGGTTATCATTGTACGCCTAATGAACCATTACCTTTTATGAGTTTTGCCTCACAAAAAAATTCTATCAATTTATATCATAGCGGTATATATGCTATTCCAGAACTTCATCAATGGTTTGTTAGTGAATATCCTAAATACTGTAAACGAAAACTAGACATGGGTAAAAGCTGTATTCGTTTTAAAAAAATAGAAGAAATTCCTTATGCACTAATCGCTGAATTATGTGGTAAAGTTTCAGTTGAGCAATGGATCGCTATTTATGAAAAAAATGTAAAAAACAGAAAAAAATGAAAAAAGGAAAAGTAACTGGTATAGGAGGTGTATTTTTTAAGACGGAAGACACGCAAAAAACTAAAGATTGGTACAAACAACATTTAGGGTTTAATACAGATGATTGGGGCTGTACCTTTTGGTGGAAAGATAACGACGGAAATAAGGCTTCAACACAATGGAGTCCTTTTGATAAGGATACAAAATACTTTTCTCCTTCTAAAAAAGATTTTATGGTTAACTACCGAGTTGAAAACTTGGTTGAACTATTAGAAGAACTAAAACAGAAAGGAATTACAGTTATAGATAAAATTGAAGAATATGAATATGGGAAATTTGGTTGGATTATTGATTTAGACGGAAATAAAATTGAATTGTGGGAACCTAAAGATGAGGCTTTTTTATAAAAAGTGAACTACCAAAAGTAAGTTCAAAAATATCTAAAGAAAGCTATAATATTAAGGCAAAGCTCAGGCATCATTCTCTTTGATGATACCAATAAATAAGTAAAGAAATGCATATTGTTGACGAAAACGGAAAACCAATTCCGCATCATTCACAAGAAAGTAAACGAATATTAGCTGGGGTTTTAGCTATAATTCTTGGTGGGTTTGGAGTCCATAAATTTGTACTTAACTATACTAAAGAAGGAATAACAACTTTGGCTTTAACCGTTGTTTTAAGTATTTTAAGTTGTGGGATTCTTTCTGGAATCATGTGGCTAATCACTTTTGTTGAAGGAATCATTTATCTTACTAAAACTGACGAAGAGTTTATTAATATATATCAAATCAATAAAAAACCTTGGTTTTAAACTAGTATCTAACAAATAAATCAAAAACAAATGGCAGAAGAAAACAACAACTTAGAAGACAATGTAAACGAAAACATTGACAAAGCAAAAAACTCCATAAATGACGCAGCAAAAAAAGCGGGAGAAAAAGTAAATGAATTTTTAGAAAGTGAAGATGTTCAAAATATCAAAGCTAAAGCCAACGAATTTGCTGAAGACGCAAAAGAGACTTTAGGCAATGTATCTGGAAAGGCCTCGGAAATAGCCAGTGAAGCAAGCGAACATATTGCTGATTTTGCAGAAGATGCCAAAGAAAAAGTTTCGGAATTTCTAGAAAGCGAAGATGTTCAAAATATCAAAGCTAAAGCCAACGAATTTGCAGAAGATGCTAAAGAAACTTTTGATGACGTTAGCGAGAAAGCTTCTGAAATAGCCAGTGAAGCTAGTGAACACTTAGCTGATTTTGCAGAAGATGCCGAAGAGGAAATCAAAGAAGTAACTAAGAAAACAAAAAGCTTTTTCCAACGTTTGTTTGGAAAATAATTAATTTATTAAAGACGGAAACACAGTCGTTTTCGTCTTTCTAAACAGTATACTTTTTCTTAAAATACAAGTATTTCCCTTATTATATAAATTACTTATTAAAAAGAAGAATCTATGTATTTGTAATCCCCTTGCATAGTTATATTTTTTTTATAAATTTGTGCCATTAATTGAAAAGAAACAAAAATTATGAAAAAGTATTGCCTTTTTACTTTCGCTGTATGCTTATTTTCTAAAAGCTTATTCTCACAAGAATACATAAATTTAACAACCAGTAATATTAATAAGTCAAAGGATATTTCTCATATTGGTAGCTTAACCTTGGGAACTTTATACAATGACATTAATGACCCTTGGCGTGGAGCTGCTGGTAGATTACTGGAACTGTATAAACCTAGCTCTAATGTATCTTTACGAGTAGGAAATCAGTTTGGAAAATTTAGTCTATCAACAGCTGGATCAGACGGTGCTTTTTTCCCTAGTGCGAAAAAAGGAAATGTCATTTTAAGAAAACACACTACAGATAGAGTTATTTTTTCTTTAAACAGTAGTGCTAATAATGGAACCAATTCATTTGTTTTTGGAGATGCTGTTAATCAAAAAACCCTAAGTATTTTTGACAATGGTAGAGTTGGTATTGGTGTTGACAAACCTTTAGATGCTCTTCATATTAATGGTAGCATTAGAGGAAACATTGGACCTGGAGCCTTACGAGTTAAATCTGGTGCAGGTTACTTAGACATTGGAGCACAAAACACTTCTTGGGCACATATTTATACAGACAGACCTAAAATCATCTTTAATAAAGATGTTTATACAACAACTAATGCATTTTCTTCTTACAACAATGATTTGATACTAAAGACCTCAGGTACTGAAAGGTTTCGTATAAAGAAAAGCAATGGTTTTGTTGGAATAGGAACTAATAATCCTGATGCTGAATTAACTGTAAAAGGAAAAATACATACCAAGGAAGTAAAAGTAGATTTAAATGGTGTTTTAGCTCCTGATTATGTATTCTTAAAAGATTATAATTTAAAAACGTTAGATGAAGTTTCTGAACATATCAAACAAAAAGGACATTTACCTAATGTTCCTTCTGCTAAAGAAATGGAAAAAGAAGGTGTAAATCTTAAAATAATGACCTTAAAATTACTTGAAAAAATAGAAGAATTAACTTTATACACATTAGAGCAAGAGAAAAAGATCAAAGAACAAGAAAAACGATTAATAGCATTAGAAAAAAAATAATCTAACATAAAGGAAGGCTAACCGCCTTCCTTTTTTATTTTGATTAATGCAAGCATAAGGTATGTATTTTCTACACCTTCAGCATAAACATTCCGAAAATCTCCAATGCTATTAAACCTTTTGTAATCTAAAACTTTGAACTCTTTCTTCAAAGCTATTTTGCTCAATAGGTAAAACAACATTTTCAAATAGCTCTAACAAATGTTCTGGGTGCTTATCTGAAGTTAAATTCCTTAAATTAAAATATACAAAAGAACTCCATAGAACTGCTTTTAGCTCTGTTTTATCCTCATTTAACATTCTAATTTCAACTACTAAATTTTTAGTACTGTAACGTATTAATTGTGATTCTATAGTTACTGTTTCCATTAAATTAGCAGGCTTCAAATACGCTATTTGGTTAGAACCTACTACCCAATTTCTTCCTTTTTCTCTTCCATGTTTGTAAATATCTAAATTATAATGTTCTAATATTTGATCTTCTCTTGCATTAATCAAATAATTAAAATAAGCTCCATTATTTAAATGGTTAAAAGGATCACAATCTTGAAACCTTACTTTGGTTTTGCTTTCTAAAATTTTTGGTAGTTCCATAGTTATAAATTTTTAAAATATACCAATCGGTATATTTTAGGTTAAAAAAATATTATTGTTTCATTTCATTAAGTATCATTTGCTCCATCGTAGCTGATAAATCTAATAAATAACTTTTATCTTGCATAATAAATGCCATATATACAGCGCCTTCCACCATATAAAAAAAACGTTTGGCATATTGCATACTATTCACTTCTTCTCTAAGTTCTCCAGATTCTTTTCCTTTCTCTACTAATTGTGAAAACTTATCTAAAATTCTAGTATTATAAGATCGTACCACCTCAGCTATAATGGTATTCTGATGACCAGAATCTACGCCTATGTTTAAAATAGGACATCCTCCATATTGTATATTATACTCATAATAAGTTTCATAAAAAGCAGCTAATTTTAAAAGCATTTCCAAAGGAGTTTTTCCTTCATTCACTTTTTTATTCATATCCTTCAGCACCCTTCTTACAGAAAACTTATACGCTTCCACTGCCAGTTCTTCTTTATTCGTAAAATGTCCATAAATTGCTCCTTTCGTCAAACCTGTAGCTTCCGTTATCTTGGATAAACTCATTGCTGAAAATCCATTTTTATTAAAAATAGGTGCAACGGTTTCAATAATATAAGCTTTCGTTTTTTCTGACTTTGACAAATTAATTGGATTTTATCATTGCAAAGATAATAAAATATACCAAACGGTATATTTTTATTTTATAAAAAAGTATGTCTTCCAAAACATACTTTTAAATTTTTATATATTCAACGCTTGCTCTAGATCAACTAATAAATCTTCTATATCTTCTACTCCAACACTTAAACGAATTAAAGCATCGGTAATTCCAATCTTTAATCGTTCTTCTTCTGGAATAGAAGCATGCGTCATAGTACTTGGATGATTCACCAAACTTTCCACGCCACCAAGAGATTCTGCTAATGCAAATATTCTTGTATTCTCTAAAAAGGTAAAAGCTGCTTTTTTTGTTTCATCTTTTAATTTGAACGAAACCATACCTCCAAAAGCATCCATTTGTTTTTTGGCTACTTCATAACTCGGATGACTTTTCAAACCTGGATAATACACCTCACCTACTTTAGGATGATTCATCAAGTATTCAGCTACCGCTTTTCCATTTTCACAATGGCGTTGCATGCGTAAATGTAATGTTTTCATTCCTCGTAATGCCAAAAAAGAATCCATTGGTCCAGCTATTGCACCCGCAGCAAACTGAATAAAATTCAATTCTTTAGCTAACACTTCACTATTTACCATTAAAGCGCCCATAACCAAATCAGAGTGCCCTCCTAAATATTTAGTTGCTGAATGCATTACAATATCAACACCCAAGTCTAGTGGTCTTTGTAAATAGGGCGTGGCAAATGTATTATCAACGGCTATTAAAATGTTTGAATTAACCTCTTTTACCTCTTTGGTTATCGCTTCAATATCTGCAATTTTCATTAATGGATTTGTTGGTGTTTCAATCCATATTAATTTTGTTGCCTTGGAAATAGCACTTGCTACATTTCTGCTAGTATCCATGTTTACATACTTGAATGTTAATCCATATTTTTGGAATAATTTGGTAAACATTCTATAAGTACCTCCATACAAATCATCCCCAGCAATAACCTCATCACCTGGGTTTAGTATACGTAAAATACAATCAATTGCAGCAAGTCCAGATGAAAAAGCAAAACCATGTGTTCCGTTTTCTATAGAAGCAAACGCATTTTCTAAAGCAGTTCTAGTAGGGTTTGCTGCACGTGAATATTCATATCCTTTATTAACTCCCGGACTAGCTTGTGCATAAGTTGATGTTTGAAATATTGGTGTCATTACAGCACCAGTTGCTTCTTCATGTTTCTGTCCTCCATGAATTGCTTTTGTATTGAACTTCATCTCAATAAATTATTTACACTAATTTTCTAAGCGCCATAATAGCTCCTAAATGAATCCCTTCGTGTAAATTATTAAAAGCTACAGCAGTTTCAAAAGAATCTAAAACGAATCCTGTACTTGTTTCATATTCAGTATACTCCTTAAAAATCCCTGCTTTAAAATCTTCTTCTAAAGTTTCTGGTAAACCTAATAATAGTTCTTTAACCTCTTCAAATTCATCCTCTGTAAAAACCCCAGTAGGTATGGTTCCTTTTCTATAGTTTTCAATTAACTCATCAGGAACTAAGCATGATAATCCAGATAATTTATAATGTAGTAATTGTTGTGTTACCACTAAATGAGCAACATTCCAGGCAATACTATTATTATATCCTTCAGGGACAATATGTAGTTGCTCTATAGTTAAACCATCAATAAGTTTTGTTACTAGTTTTCTTGATGTTTTTAAAATTTCAAATTGTGGATTCATTTTTCTGTTTATTTTAGCTCAAATATATTATTAAACATTTATACAAAATGAAAAAAGTTTATTTTTTGCAAACTTGCGATACATGCCGAAGAATTTTAAAAGAAGTAAACATAGAGGGTTTTGACAAACAAGAAATCAAAACAAATGCTATTACAGTTAATCAGCTTGAAGAAATGTATAACTTATCCAAAAGTTACGAAGCTTTGTTTAACAAAAGAGCAAAATTGTATAGAGAAATGGATTTGAAAAATCAAAACCTTACTGAAACAGATTACAAGCAATATATTTTAGATGAATATACCTTTTTAAAGCGTCCTGTTTTTATTGTTGATAATGAAATTTTTATAGGAAACAGTAAAAAGGTAATTGAAAGTTTAAAAGCTAAGCTTCATTAATTTGAAGCTATGCTTGTTTGAGCAGATTTAACTAAAGCAGCTAACTCATCTTTAGTTAATTTAGTTTTTACGCCTAGAAGAACTAAACCATCATTATCAGTACTGGTACTTATTACAATTTCTCTAATTAAATCAGCAGTTTCCCTAAAATATACCCTAACTCTATCTCCTCTATCTTTGATTCTAACCAAAGTTTTATAGTCATTTTTTCTTATAAACTTATTAAAGTCTTTTGCAGTAGATTGTGCTTCACTATCAAATATCATTACTTTATAGTTTTTAGCCTTTTTTAAAAATACTTCTAATTCTTCCAATTCATCATTAGAGGCAAAAAAATTTGAAGTAAACCCTGGTAGATTTAAAGATATAGCAGCCCTATCCTTATTTGATTTATAAAAGTTTTTAAAATTTTGCTCTTGGGCATTTACTTGAAAGAAAAAAAAACTGCATAAAATAAATAGTATCGACCTCATAATAGTTGTTTTATTGGTTATGTACTGAAGACGAACTATTGAAAAAATTGTTACAACAAAAAAGTCTTAGCAATAAATACTAAGACTTTTTTTGTTGGCCTACAAGGACTCGAACCTTGAATATCGGTACCAAAAACCGGTGTGTTACCATTACACCATAGGCCAATAATTTGTGATTGCAAATATACAAATAAAGTTTGTATTAAAAAACACAAACTTTATTTTTGTAATAAATCCTATTTCTTTTATCTAGCAATTATAAAAGTCCCCTTAAAATTATTTTTTTTATCATCTTTAACTAAGTACTTGTACACCCCAGAATTAACATTTCTTAAATCACAAATAAACTCTTTTCTATTCTGTTGATTTGTCTCAAAAACTTTTGTAAAAACAACCCTTCCCAATACATCGTATACTATAATACTTCCTTTATCGGTTTCCTTTGGTAGTCTTATAGTAGTTATATTTTTAAATGGATTTGGATAATTTACAATCCTTAAGTCTTCATTTATTTCTGCTACTTCTTTTATATTTAAAGTTCCTGCTCCACTGAAAGCTACCTCGTTAATAGCTATTGAGTATGGTACACTATTTACACCATCGCCTAATACTGAAAATACAATTGTTTTTACGTCTGTCAAATTCGCTGTAATACCATTATGGTTGGTAAATTCATTTAATGAGATTTCATATACAGTTTCTTCAGTGTTAGCTGGGATTGTATATCTATATCTTGAATTCCAATCTTCCAAACCTTCTTGCATTAGTACAATTTCAACAGCATTACTATTTGTAATTGTAAACGATAGATAATTATAAGACGTTATATCTAAAGTTTGATCTCCTGCGAGTAGGTGCCTAAAGATATTCATGTTTCCTAAAACCTCTCCTTCTACTGAAATATTTCTATTTACTTCATATACCATATCTTCTTCATTTACCTCTTCATTTGTTACATTAAAATTTGATACAGAAGCATAGGCATCTAAATAGTCCAGTCCCCATGGTCCATCAGCAAGATATAAAGCATCTATACCATTCGAACCAGAAACACTAATAGAAAAACCAATATCAAACAACACACCTGTTTCAACTACTAAAGATTCATTCCAATTACCTGTCAAATCTAGCACTGTATTCATATTAGATATTTCAGAAGTTTCGGTTGATTGTATATTACCATCAAAAACAACTTCAGATGCTTCACTTTTATTGATTAAATCTAAATATAACTTTCCATTTAAATACTTTCCTGTACTCACAAACACTGATGGAACAATTGTATTTTCGGGATCACTTATTAAATCTTTTTCAGAAATAAACGTATCTAAAATATGGTTAGCTACAGAGAAAACTTGTGAATACGTACTACCCCATACTTGAAAATTATAATAATCACCCGTCGGATATTGTTCTATATTCCAATAACTATGTAACTCATTAGCCTCTTGAGCTTCTTTTACAGAAAAACCTAACGTATACTCTATTAAACCATTTGCTCTTTTGATTTTTGAACTCACAATTTTATGACCTCTAGTAATTACAGTTCTTACATCTTCAATACTAGAATTATTTAAACGATCACATATTGCTTTTGAATGGTCATAGACATTACCTTCAGTTTTCGTTGCTAAAACAGCTGAAACTCTTTTTTCACCACTGTAATAATCTACTGCAAAAACTTCTTTTGCATTGGTAATCCCAACTAAATCTTCTGGACTTGAAACTTTGGAAGTTTCTGTGCCATACATTCCTGTTGTAGGTAAGTAATTTATAATAGTAGTCTCTCCTTTATTTAGTAACTTAGATTTATTAAATTTCTCTTGATGTGTTTTTAGATTTTTGTGTGTTCTTTGTTTACTTCTTTCTAAGTTCCTTTTCGCTATTAATTGAGAAAGCTTTCCATTACTTTCCAAGCCTCCATCATATGAAGAAGTCACATCATTAGAAGTACTTATATCTGCAACATTATTTATTCTTAATGCTGAATAAGGAGAAGCAGTTATGTAAAAAACAGCATCGTTAAAATCATTGTCACAACTACCATAATCTCTTCTTATATCTTCAAAACCCATTATTACTCGCTCATTATCTGGATCAGAAAGTAGCACATTGTGATGTTGTAAACTAGCATCACTTTCAGGATTAAAATCAGGGTCTGAAAATAAAGTCCAAAGTCCAAACCCTACAGTTTGATACGTAGAACTCCAAGCATTTGCTAACAACACCCAACCGATACCAGTATTGGCGGGAAAACTTCCAATTTTCACTTTATCACCAGTTAGTAAACCTCCACCACTACCTAAAGCAGATGCATTAGGAAATATAATAGTAATATCTTCCTCACTTGGTGCTGACGTTGGTGGGTTATCTAAATCATACGTGTAAAAACCTAAAACATTTCTATACCCCGCTCCCTCTGACACAAAAGTTACATAAACCTCAGCTGCATTTATTAGTTCAATATTTGTATCATAACCAGCAGTAATATATTGCGGATTGTAATCTGGAACAGGATAGGACTCAGGTAAAGAGTTACTAATCATTTCTAATGTCTCATAAGAAACATTATCACCTGGAACTTCTAAGTAATCTGGTTTTCCATTAGATGAAAAGGTTCCTAAATAATTATAATTTTGAGCCAAAAGCATTTGGCTGTATAGTACGATAAGGAGTAGTATTTTTTTCATAAGGTTTACATTTAATACTCCAAATCTACCATTATGAAGACTCCTTACTACCCTTTTTTCGATTACTGGTATTTAACGACAGATAAAATAAATGTATGATTAGTTAGATTGAAAAAGCAAAAAAGCTCTTACGATTACGTAAGAGCTTTTGTTGGCCTACAAGGACTCGAACCTTGAATATCGGTACCAAAAACCGGTGTGTTACCATTACACCATAGGCCAATTGCTTATTGCGGGTGCAAATATACAAGTCTTTTTTATTTTAGCAAACTTTTTTTTATTTTTTTGATTTAACAGAACTTTATCTAAATAAAACAATTCAAAAATTATACTTTTGCTTTACTTAAAACGTACTAGTTATTAGTACATTCGCAACAACTTATTAAACACTATATGAACGATTTTAACTACAATAAATGGAATACTATTTTAGGATGGGTTTCATTTGCAGTGGCTTTGGTAACATATACACTAACGTTAGAACCAACTGTTAGTTCTTGGGATTGTGGAGAATACATATCTACAGCCGTAAACTTAGAAGTAGGACATCCGCCTGGTGCTCCATTATTTCAAATGCTTGGTGCTTTCTTTGCTATGTTTAGTAGTGACCCTAGTAATTTAGCTTTAATGGTTAACTTTATGTCTGGATTGGCTAGTGCTTTTACCATTCTTTTTATGTTTTGGACCATTACCAATTTAGCTAAAAAAATGGCTATCAAAAATGGAACATTTAGTAAAAATGAAGCTATTGCCGTTTTAGGTAGCGGACTTGTTGGTGCCTTGGCTTATACTTTTTCAGATAGTTTTTGGTTTAGTGCTGTAGAAGGTGAAGTATATGCTATGTCTTCTTTTTTAATGGCTTTACTTTTTTGGTTAGGCTTAAAATGGGAGGCTGAACTTAATATGCCTAGAGGAAATAAATGGTTGGTTATTATCAGTTTTGTAGTTGGATTATCATTTGGTGTTCATATCTTATCACTTTTAGTGATTCCTTCTATTGTAATGTTGTACTTCTTTAAAACCTATAAGAGCATTACTGTGAAAACTACTGCCATTGCTACGTTGGTTTCAATTTTTGTTCTAGCTTTTGTTTTTAAATTCCTATTCCCTTTTACTTTAAAGTTCTTTAGTGTTGCTGAATTGTTTTTTATCAACCAAATAGGATTACCTTATAACTCTGGAACTATTATAGCCGGAATTGTTTTAATTGCTTTATTCTATTTTGGACTTAACTATACTCGTAAAAAAGGATTGGTTACTGTAAATACTTTAGTATTATCCGTATTATTTATCATGATTGGGTTTTCTTCATGGTTAATGCTACCTATTAGAGCCAATGCGGATACAGTTATTAATGAAAACAACCCTTCAAGTGCTCGTGAACTTTTAGCTTACTACAACCGTGAGCAATATGGTGACGCTAACGTATTTTATGATAAATATTATTCATTTGCTTATAACAGAGAGCAAGACGCTGCCCAACCTTACAAAGATGATAAACCTAAATATGAAAAAATAAATGGTAAGTACGAAATTGTAAACAGATACAAAAATGTACTTCCCAATTACTCTGATAAGCATAAAGGTTTTATCCCTAGAATGGTTGACCCAGGTGCTCAGGAACATTACAAAAGAATAGCTGGAATTCCTGCTCGTAGTAAAAGACGCCCTACATTTATTGAAAACATGAGGTTTATGATTGATTATCAATTTGGATACATGTACGGTCGTTATTTTATGTGGAATTTTGTAGGACGTCAAAATGATACGCAAGGGCATTTAGACTTTGAAAATGGAAACTGGTTAAGTGGTATAGACTTTATAGATGAAATGCGCTTAGGCTCTCAACAGAATTTACCAGATCATGTTAAAAATAATAAAGGGCGTAATAAATACTACTTTCTTCCTTTAATTTTAGGAATTATTGGATTGTTTTATCAAACCAATAGAGATAAAAAAAACCTATACACCTTAGCTTTATTTTTTGCGTTTACAGGCTTTGCAATCATATTTTACACCAATCCAAAACCTTTTGAACCTCGTGAGCGTGACTATGCTGTTGTAGGTTCTTTTTATGTTTTTGCTATTTGGATAGGATTTGGCGTACTGGCTTTGTATGATTATTTTAAACAATATGCTAGTAAAAGAGCCGTGGCTATAGGTGTTTCTGCAATTTCACTTATTGCTGTACCTGTTTTAATGGGATTCCAAAATTGGGACGATCATGATAGAGGAGACAGATACATTGCGCAACTAAATGCACAAACCTATTTAGAAAGTTGTGATCCGAATGCTATTATATTTACTATTGGAGATAATGATACCTTTCCACTTTGGTATATGCAACAAGTAGAAGGTGTTCGTAGAGATATTAAAATTGTAAACACCAGTCTTTTTCAAACAGATTGGTACATTGACCAAATGAAAAAGAAAACCTATGAAGCAGATCCTATTCCTTCAACTTTAAAACATTCACAATATAAATATGGCACCTTAGATTTAGCCTACCACTACCCTATTCCTCAATTAAAAGATTCTATTTTATCAATAGGTGATTTTATGCGATGGATTGCCAGTGATAATGATGCTACCTATTTAGATGCTGGTGATGGTGCAAAAGAAAAGTTTTATCCTAGTAATAAAATCAGAATTCCAGTTAACAAAGCAAATGTTTTAAAAACGGGCTTAGTTTCTGCTAAAGATGCGGATAAAATAGTAGATTATATTGACATTACTATTGACAGACAAGGTATTGCTAAGAATCGTATTTTAATGTTAGATATACTTAATAATTTTGATTGGAAACGACCTATTTATTTTACTGGAGGTGCAAGCGCTGATGAGGAGTATATTTGGCTGAAAGATTATCTACAGCTTGATGGTATGGCGTATAAATTAGTCCCTATTAAAACACCTAACAGAGGGAAGTCTATGTTTGAAATGGGACGTATTGATCCTGATAAAATGTATGAAAATGTTAAAAAATGGGATTGGAAAACTATTAATAATGGAAAAGTTTATTTAGACGAACAAAGCAAGCGTAATGCTATTTCTTTACGTAACAACTTAATGCGTTTATCTGAAGAATACTTAAACTTAAACGACTCTGTTAAAGCTAAAGATGTTTTAGATTTATCTTTATACAAAATGCCAATTAAAGACTTTGGCCATTTTAGTATTTCTTTAGGCTATCCTGAGCTATATTATAGAATTGGTGACATTGATAAAGCAAGAGAAACGGCTGCTTCTTTAACTACCATTTTCCAACAAAACTTACTTCACTATAGTACGTTTAGTGATCATGATTTAGATCTTATTCTTGATAACCTAGAAACTAATCTTTATATGTATCAAAGCTTAGTACAACAGATAACACAATACGATAAGGATAAAGATTACACTGATAAAGTTGTAAATGACTACATAAAGCATGCTAAGCTTTTTAGACATTTAATGCCTGATGAAGAAGAGCCTGCTGTAGAGCAAATACAAATGGATACTATAAAACCTTAATTAAATGAGGTTATACCCTATAAAAGCTCCACGTATAGTAAGACTATTATTTCCTTATTATACGTGGAGTTTTCCTTTAGATAAAAAAGAGATCTACTTAACTTTTGACGATGGCCCCATACCTGAGGTTACTGAATTTGTACTTAAAGAATTAAATAAATACAATGCAAAGGCTACTTTTTTTTGTATTGGTGACAATATAAGAAAACACCCAAAAGTATTTCATCAAATACACAATGAGGGTCATAGTATCGGCAATCACACCTTTAACCATTTAAACGGCTGGAAAACATCTGTAAATGATTACTATATAAACACCCAAAAAGCAGAAGAGTTTATTTTAAAACACACAGCTTCACTCAAGCTTTTTAGACCTCCTTATAGTAAAATAAAAAGAAAACAAGCCAAGTTTCTTATTAGCAAAGGTTATAAAATAATAGTATGGAGTGTACTTTCTGGTGATTTTGATTCAAAAATCACGAAAGAAACTTGTTTAGAAAATGTATTGAAAAACACTAAAAACGGAAGTATTGTTGTATTTCATGATAGCATAAAGGCACATGAAAAATTACGTTTTGTATTACCAAAAGTATTGGAAGAATTTACAAAGCAAGGATATGCTTTTAAAGCAATAACTTAAACGTATTGCTGTACTAAACCTATAAGCGTATTCGCATCTTGATCACCAGTTTGACGCCATTTCATTTCACCATTTTTATAAATCATAAACGTAGGATTTCCTTTAACACGTAACGCCTCTGCTAAAATCTCATTTTTTCTAATATCAATTTTAATCACTTTAGCTTTATCACCTAAAGCGGCAGCTACATCTCTTAAGGTATCTAAACTAGGTTCAAGCTCGCTCCAATCGGCGTAAAAATCAATTAAAACCGGTTTATCAATACTTATGATTTCACCAAACTTTGTCATTTAACATTAATTTTATCTGTAAATCGCCTAAAAATACTAAATTTTTATATATTATATATTATATTAACTTTAAAATCAAAGGTATTTAGCCCTTTTTTAATTCAATCACAGTTATTTCTGGCCATATTCCTACTCTTCCAGGAAAAGCATGATAACCAAAGCCTCTATTTACATTAATATACCTTCCAAACTCTTCATACAATCCTGCCCATTGTTTGTATACATACTGTGATGGACTCCATTTAAAAAAACCGGGTATTTCTATACCAAATTGCAATCCGTGCGTATGACCACTTAAAGTTAATTGGTAATTAAAATCATCTTTTTTTACTTTGTATTCCCAATGACTCGGATCATGACTCATTAAAACCTTAAAATCTTCCTGATTGATTCCAGATGAAGCTTTCTCTAAATCTCCTGCTTGATTAAACCCTTTTCCCCAGTTCTCTACTCCTACTAAGGCTATTTTTTGCCCATTTTTTTCAATATATCTGTGCTCGTTTAACAATAAATCAAAACCTATTTTAGGATGAATATTTTTAATTGCTTCAAAATTCGCTTCTTTATCCTCTTTTGTTTTCCATTTAGAATAATCGCCATAGTCATGATTCCCTAAAATAGAATACTTTCCCATAGGCGCTTTTAATTGCGAAAAAACAGAAATCCAATCATCCATTTCATGTGCAAAATTATTTACAATATCCCCTGTAAATAAAATTACATCAGATTGTTGTTCGTTAATTAAATCAACACCATAGCCTATTTTTTCTTTATTATCAAAACTTCCAGAATGAATATCGGTAATTTGTGTAATGGTAAAACCGTCAAAAGCCTCAGGTAAATCCTTAAAACTTAATTGGTATTTTAAAACCTTATAATTGAATTTCCCTTTAAAAATCCCGTACAGTAAGCTTGCAAAAGGCAAAGCCGCTAACCCTAATGCTATTTGGGAAATAAACTTTCTTCTTCCTGCTAAACTTTTTGTTTCTTCTTGAGAAAAATACGTGATTCCTTTTTTAATAAATCGATACACATCTTCTCCTAACATCACCAAAACCATTAACAACTTTGGTAATAAAACCAATAAAAGCAGTCCAAATGCCCATTGAAACTGTCTTGTTTGTCCAGAACTCCTATCTGACGAAAAAATAACGTAGAAAAAATTAATATATGCAATACATCCTACTCCTAACCATAGGTAACGTAACAATTTACTTTTAGTGACTACTCTTACAGCTTGAAAAGCATAGGTTTCAAATAAAATAATTGCGGTTGATATAATTAGTAACGATAGTACCCAACGTGGCATAAGTGTATTTTTTAGAATCTTGTAAAGATACTGGTTAATCTAAAAATCAATCTTTAACATCTTGTTAAAGTTTTGTAGCTTTACATGCAGAATCCGCAGATACATTTTTAGGTGATTTTCACCTTATCTAATCACATAAAATTAGCTCATTTAGCTTTATACAACGATATGGAAAACAGGAAACGACTTTTTTTACTTGATGCCTACGCTTTAATATTTAGAGGATATTACGCTTTTATAAAAAACCCAAGAATTAACTCCAAAGGTTTAGATACCTCGGCAATTTTAGGGTTTACCAATTCTTTACTAGATGTTATTAAGCGTGAAAAACCTGATTATTTAGCCGTTTGCTTTGATAAAGGTGGAAGTGTAGACCGAGTGGAAGTTTTTCCTGAATATAAAGCCAATAGGCAAGAAACTCCTGAAGCCATTAAAATAGCCGTACCCTATATTGAAAAAATATTAGCAGCTATGAATATTCCCGCTATTGTAAAAGAAGGTTATGAAGCAGATGACATTATTGGAACCTTGGCAAAAAAAGCAGAAAAAGCAGGACTGGAAACCTATATGGTTACACCTGATAAAGATTATGCACAATTGGTTTCCGAACATATTTTTATGTACAAACCTCCAAGAATGGGTAATGGTTATGAAAAATGGGGCATTGAAGAAGTAAAGGCTAAGTTTGATGTAGAACGACCTGAGCAAGTGATTGACTTTTTAGGAATGATGGGAGATTCTGTTGATAACATCCCTGGGTTACCTGGTGTAGGAGAAAAAACAGCTAAAAAATTCTTAGCTGCTTATGGTAGTATGGAAGGTCTTTTTGAAAACATTCATGAGTTAAAAGGAAAAATGAAAGAGAAAGTAGAAGCCAACCAAGAGCTAGGACTGCTTTCTAAAAAACTAGCTACCATTATGCTAGACGTTCCTGTTGAGCTGGAAGAAGACAAACTTGTTTTTGAGCAACCAAACATGGAGGAAACTATTGGACTTTTTAATGAGCTTGAGTTTAGAAGACTTGCAGAAAACTTGAAAAAAACCTTTGCGATTGCCACCAATAGTGAAACGCCAGCAACAAATACAACCCAACCATCAAACACACAGCAGTTTGATTTATTTGCTACCCCAGGTAGTGGTACTACAAGCCAAACAGAAACGGTAAATGGATATAGAACCATCAACAATACCAACCATGTATATCAACTAGTAAATACTGCCTTAAGTAGAAAATTATTACTAGAAAAGTTACAGCAACAAAACAGTGTTTGTTTTGACACAGAAACTACTGGTTTAAAAGCCTTAGAGGTTGAATTAATTGGTATTGCTTTTTCTTGGGAAACTGGTAAAGGCTATTATGTAGCTTTTCCTGAAGATCAAGAAGAAACACAGCAGATTATCAATGAGTTCATTCCGTTTTTTGAAAATGAAACTATTGAAAAGATTGGTCATAATTTAAAGTATGATATTAAAGTACTTTCTAACTACAACATTGTTGTAAAAGGAAAGTTATTTGACACCATGATTGCGCATTACTTGATAAATCCAGACATGCGCCATAACATGGATGTCCTTTCAGAAACTTACTTAAACTACCAACCCGTTTCTATTACTGAATTAATTGGTAAAAAAGGGAAAAATCAACTTTCCATGAGGCAAGTTGAACTTCCTAAACAAACAGAATATGCTGTTGAAGACGCTGATGTTACTTTACAATTAAAAGAGCATTTTACTAAGGAACTAGATAGCGGTAATGTTACTAAATTGTTTAATGAAGTAGAAACTCCGTTAGTTTCTGTACTAACCGCTATGGAAATTGAAGGTGTTAACTTAAATACCGATTTTTTAAAATCGTTATCTAATGATTTATCTACAGATATTCAAGAACTTGAAAAACGTATTTATGAGCAAGCTGGAGAAGAGTTTAACATTGCTTCTCCAAAACAATTGGGGCCTATTTTATTTGAAAAACTAAAATTGGTTGACAAACCTAAGAAAACAAAAACAGGACAATATTCTACCGCTGAAGATGTACTTTCTTCTTTAAAAGAGCATCAAATAGTAGCCGATATTTTATTGTACCGTCAATATAAAAAGCTTCAAAGTACGTATGTAGATGCGCTACCTAATGAAATAAACCCTAAAACAGGAAGAGTACATACGGTATATGCGCAAGCTGTTGCAGCTACAGGACGTTTAAGTTCTAACAATCCAAACTTGCAAAACATTCCTATTAGAACTAAACGCGGACAAGAAGTACGCAAAGCTTTTATTCCTAAAGATGAAAATTATGTATTGTTAGCGGCAGATTACAGCCAAATAGAACTACGAATTATTGCAGCTTTGAGTGAAGAAGAAACCATGATTGATGCGTTTACTAAAGGAGAAGACATTCATGCTTCAACAGCCTCTAAAGTTTTTAAAGTACCTATTGAAGAGGTAACGCGTGAGCAACGTAGCAATGCCAAAACGGTGAATTTTGGAATCATCTATGGTGTTTCTGCCTTTGGATTAAGTAATCAGACTTCTTTAGATAGAAAAGAAGCCAAAGCATTGATTGATGCTTACTATGAAACCTATCCTAAATTACGCGGTTATATAGCCAAACAAGTAGATTTTGCTCGTGAACATGGTTATGTAGAAACTGTATTACATAGAAGACGTTATTTAAAGGATATCAACTCTCGTAATGCTATTGTTAGAGGCGCAGCGGAACGAAACGCTGTAAATGCCCCAATACAAGGTAGCGCTGCAGATATTATTAAATTGGCCATGATTAATATTCATGAACGTTTTGCTAAAGAAAACTTTAAATCTAAAATGCTTTTACAGGTACATGATGAATTGGTTTTTGACGCACACAAAGACGAACTAGAAACTATTAAACCTATTATTAAAGAGGAAATGGAAAATGCTTTTAAACTTAGTGTTCCGTTAGATGTTGAAATGGGTATTGGGCAAAATTGGTTAGAAGCGCATTAAATCACAAAAACTCTGTACTTACTTCAATTCTTAACACAGCTTAATAATGAGAAGAAATTGGACAAGAAATGAATGAATTTTAGCTTTTAATCTTTATTGTAAAATACCTTTTGGTAAGATAAACTATCGAAACCATTTAATAATCAAATTAGCTGGAGCTATTGAAAGAACTCCTTCTGCTGTTGCTTGGAAACTAGTAAATTTTGCTAGCCTTGACCCTTCCTTAACTAAAAGAGGAATAAAAGGAGCAACCAATGCAGGGAAATTAGATAAAATTATTTTTGAAGAATTCACAAATAATAGGGAAAATTTAGCTTATGAAAGTGAGCTTCTATTAGCTAAATTTTTAAAAGAAGAAATATAATCACCAACTGAAGAAACTTTTCAAATAAAACAAGGAATCGAAAAAGAAAGAAGAGTTAAAATAACTTTTGGTTGTAACGCTATTTTAGAGCGAGATATTGAAGTGTATACTAACATTTATTTGTAGCATTTAATAAGTAAGCTGTAAAAACATTATTAATCTTAAAGACTATTCACCAAGTAATACTATAAAGTAGCTTAAGATTCCTGCATTCCACAAACTTCACTCAGGATTTATCTATTAATTTTGAATTATAAATGCTTATAACTGTAAGTAGCACTTTTTAGAACTAGAAAATGTTATTGTTAAATAAGTTTATGCACTCTAGTTTGTAATTCTGGTATTACAAATTTTTCAAACCAAGGGTTCTTAGTGAGCCAAAAACGATTTCTAGGTGATGGATGCGGTAATACAAAATACTGCGGTAAGTACTCTTCATAATTGTTTACCGTTTCTGTAAGTGTTCGCTTTGCTTTATTTTTCAAATAATAGTTTTGTGCGTACATACCTATTAAAAGTACTAATTTAATGTCAGGCATTTTGTTTAACAATAACTCATGCCATTGTGGAGCACATTCTTTTCTAGGTGGTAAATCTCCAGATTTTCCTTTTCCAGGATAACAAAATCCCATAGGCACAATACCAAAATTAGTAGTATTGTAAAACTGCTCTGAGGTTACATTTAACCATTTCCTAAGTTGTTTTCCACTGGCATCATCCCAAGGAATACCAGAAGCGTGTACTTTAGTACCTGGAGCCTGCCCTATTATCAAAATCTTAGAAGTATCGCTGGCAAAAACCACTGGTCTTGGCTCAATAGCATGTTTGCACAAATCACAAGTTCTAATTTTTACTAGTAAATCTTCCATTCTATAAAACTAACAAAAAGACATAAAAAAACTCGTTTCCTCCCGAAACGAGTTTTAATTTTATTCAAAAAATTTTTATTTTCTAGTGATTTAATGCATATCCGGCCCCTTTTCCGAATTCTTTTAAAATTAATTGCATGTTTTTAAAAAAGTTTTGAATCCCCTTAAGTAATTTTGTTCTCATGATAAGTTTTTTATTAATTTCCCTTATTACAAAGATACAACTTAACTTGTTGATTTACAACAAAATCAGACTCCCAAACGTTAATCATGCATAAATATTGTATAAATGGTAAGAAATTCATGATAATTTAACAAAAATCATTCACAAACTGCACTCAGGTTTTTCACAAAACCTTTACAAAGTCCTCAAAAGCAACATAATACGGCTTATCTTTCACAACTGGAAGCTCAATACTTTCTGCATTTGCTATACCAATTCCTGCATACCAAACCTTAGCATTCTGTTTTTTAGCATGTTCTTTAAATGTTTCCATCCAAAGTACATCATATTCCTGCGGAGACTGAATATTATTAGTAACCTTTACCAATACAAAAATGGTAGGTTCTCCTTTTTTAAACAATACAAATTGTGGGTGCTTTTTTAAGGTACTATTAACGGCAACAAACTCATACCCCATTTCTTGCAACTTTTTACCCACAATGTTCATTCCTAAATTGTGTAGTTCCTGTTCTGTAAGTATGTGCATTTTATTTTCTTTTCTTATTACGCTTATTATAGTTTTTATCACCTCTTGTTTTAGGCTTTTTATATTTTTTAGCAATTTCTCTTCTATAAGAGCCTCCAAGGTTTACTTTTTTATTTTTTTCTTTCTTTTCATGAAAAGCTTCTCCTGGTACATACTCTTGAGAAGTTCTATTTTTAGATTGTTGTTTATCTTCCCTAGGCCTTTCTTCTTCTGTTAACTGCTTTGATATTTCTACATGTTCAGGAATTTCTACTAAAGGAATGGTATAATTCATTAACTCTTCTATCTGCAATTTTGCTTCCTGTTCTTTTTCAGTAGCAAAAAGTATTGATTTTCCTTTATTCTCTGCCCTACCTGTTCTTCCTATTCTATGCATATAGTTTTCAGGGTACTGAGTTGGGTTGAAGTTAATAACATGTGATATTTCTTCTAAATCCAAACCACGTGCAATAACGTCTGTAGCTATTAAAATTCTATGATTTCCTTTATTAAACTCCTCTATAGAACGTAAACGGTAGTTTTGCGTTTTATTAGAGTGTATTACACATAATTGCCCTGGAAATTCTTCTTCTAATAAATTAAAAATCCTGTCTGCATTCCTTTTATTAGGTGCAAAAACTAACACTTTTTTAAACTCCTGTTTATCAAACAACAATTCATTCAGTAAGTTTATTTTGGTGTAAAAATTAGGAACATTGTATGCAGTTTGATCTATATTATCTAAAGGTGTACCACTTACCGCTATGGCTATTTTTTGAGGCCCAATAAAATAATCATCAATCAAGGCCTCCACATCTTCAGTCATCGTTGCTGAAAACATTACATTTTGACGTCTTTGCGGTAATAAATCAAAAATGTTTAATAATTGAAACCTAAAACCTAAATCTAACATTACATCTACTTCATCAATCACCAACTTTTGAATAGACCTTAGCTTTAAAACATTACTAATCGCTAAATCGTATAAACGTCCTGGTGTTGCTACAATAATATCTGAACCTAGTGCTACTGCTTCTTTATGCCTATTTAAATTTACACCTCCATATACACCAATAACTCTTAGCGTGATGTATTTTGCTAATTTTTCAATCTCTTCAACTACCTGAACCACTAACTCTCTTGTTGGTACCAATATCAACACTCTTGGGTGTAATTGTTTTGAGAATTTTAAATCTCTTAATATTGGTAAGACATAGGCAAAAGTTTTACCAGTACCCGTTTGTGCAATACCTACCACATCCTTTCCTGATCTAATTATAGGAAAAGCCTGTTCTTGTATTGGTGTTGGGTTTTGAAAACCCAAATCTTCAATTGAATTTCGTAATGGATTTGATAAATCCAGCTCTAGAAAAGAAACCATCTTTAGAAAATTTTCACAAAGGTACGGTTTCTATTCTTAGAACTTCTCAATAAATGTAATCAAGTCAGTTTGAAATTTCTATCTATCAATGATACATGTAAAAATGTAGTTTTACATTCATAACAACTATATTTTTTACTACTGATAAAAAAAAGTTTTTGAAATACTGATCTTTTCTTTCGTCTGATTAATACAGACTGACAACACGGACAATTCATTTTATTTTGTTTTTTAACCCCTTTGCAAAACTATTTAAAACAACTATCCAACACCTCACCCTTTTCGGGTGATTTTCACCTAACTTTTCAATTTTTTTCTTGAGTAAAAAACTGTTTTACAGTTATAGCATTTATACTTTTTACCTAAAAAAAGTTTTTCTAAAAAATTCCGTTTTTTTCTCTTAACTGTAGTTGATTCGCAGTTTGGACAGCTCATAATATTTCATTCTGTTACGAAGTTTAAAAGAAATGTTTATTTATTAAAGAAAAGTTTCCGAATGGTTAATTATTCCTTACAAACAACATTTAAAAAGTAAAAAACCGATGTAAAACTCCATCGGTTCTTATTTTTCTATTCTTAACTTAACGTAAATTATCTTTTAATGTAAATCTACCCATGATGATTTTCCGAATTTAACTTTCATCCATAAATCTCCTGGGAATGCAAGACTCACTGTAAATGCACTTCCTCCTCCATAATCAGCAAATGGATAATAAGCACAGGATTGATCTACAAAAACAGTATATTGTTGGCCTGACACCACATTTATTGATGTTGATAGTGTAATTTCTTGCTCTCCTGCTCCTACAGTGAATGACTGTGTATGAATTGGAGTTCCGGTAGTTGTATTTCCACTAAATATTTGTAAGGTACCTCCTGTTACTGCCGCTTGAAAGTTTAGAGCCACTTTTGTCCAAGAAGCAGTTTCTGTAACGGTAAATGATTGTCCTGCGTTTGTTAAATTCCCTTTAAAAGTGTTATGACTTATTAATAATTCCGATTCTGGAAATCCTTGGTATCCTTGAAATTTACCTGTTTCTGAATTAAAAATAACCATACCTGGTGTTTTTGGTAATGCATCTCTTTGTGCTGTACTTAAACGAGGTAAAAGTAATCCTCCTGTTGTTGAGTTTATTTCTACTGCTGCTCCTGAGTTTACCGTTGGTGTTCCTACTCCTAGCTTATTTACATTTGTTATTGACTTTCCTCCTGCGTCATTACTTTCTGTTAATACAGTACTTAATGAAGGTGTAGTTGGAGTTGTCCATGAAGTTGCAGTTCCATTTGTACTTAATACTTTTCCTGTGTTTCCTGTTTGGTCTGGTAACTCAGCATACTTACTTAAATCTACTGTGGTTGCAGATTCATTGTTCGTTATTTTTAAATTATTACCATCTAATGATAAATCTTGAATCTCATTACTTACACTTCCATCAACTTCCGTGGTTAAATACCCATTATTGTTTACATAAGTATCAACCTGTGCTTCGGTTAACTGTGTATCTGTATTATCTAAATATCCACTTAAATCAATTTCTGTTGCAGATTCATTGTTGGTTATCTTTAACTTATTAGCTGTTAATGATAAATCTTGAATCTCATTGCTTACACTTCCATCAACCTCTGTAGTTAAATAACCATTATTGTTTGCATAATCATCTACCTGTGCTTCAGTCAACTGTGTATCTGTATTATCTAAATATCCACTTAAATCAATTTCTGTTGCAGATTCATTATTCGTTATCCTTAACTTATTAGCTGTTAATGATAAATCTTGAATCTCATTGCTTACACTTCCATCAACTTCTGTAGTTAAATAGCCATTATTGTTTGCATAAGCATCTACCTGTGCTTCGGTTAACTGTGTATCTGTATTATCTAAATATCCACTTAAATCAATTTCTGTTGCAGATTCATTATTCGTTATCTTTAACTTATTAGCTGTTAATGATAAATCTTGAATCTCATTGCTTACACTTCCATCAACTTCTGTAGTTAAATAGCCATTATTGTTTGCATAAGCATCTACCTGTGCTTCGGTTAACTGTGTATCTGTATTATCTAAATATCCACTTAAATCAATTTCTGTTGCAGATTCATTATTCGTTATCTTTAACTTATTAGCTGTTAATGATAAATCTTGAATCTCATTGCTTACACTTCCATCAACTTCGGTAGTTAAATAACCATTATTGTTTGCATAAGCATCAACTTCAGATTCTGTTAATTTGGTATCAACTGTTTGTGTAAAATCTGAAATTTGACTTTGTGTAATAGTTCCTGTAAAGTTTTTAGCTGTTTTAGCATGTAAGGCATAAGGTACACTCATTAATTGACTGGTACCAGTAATTGTATAATTTGTTCCACCTTTTGGATCTGTTTCTGTTTTTATAAAATACGTATCATTAGACCAATCTATTGTATTAAATGCTCCAGAAACATTAGTTCCTTCTCCTATTTTTAAACTAATTAAACCATTCGTGTTTGTTAATGGTGTATGTGTTTCTGCATAAACAACTGTTCCGTTTACAGCGCCTTTTAAAATACTTATTTGTACACCTACTGACTTTTGAGTTATTAATTTATTAGTTGCATCTCTTACAACTGCTTGGTAACTTATTTTTTCTGGTGTTTGTGCCAATAAGTTACTTGAAATCATTGCTGCTATTAACAAGGGGTAGAATTTCTTCATGTAATTAATTTTTAATTATTTTGAATGTTTTTATTAAGTTTTGGTTGCTATATACACTTAGCATGTATGCACTTTCTGGTAGACTTTCCATGTTAATTGTAGTCTTAACATCTTTTAATTTTTCAGCCTCCAATAAACGTCCTTGTATCGTATATAATTTATAACTAACATTTTTTTCTGTATAGTTTCCTATACTTAATGTGAGGTTATTAATGGTTGGATTAGGATATGCTTTTAAGTTTAGCTGGATGTCCTCAATTTCTACACCTAGTGTTGTAGAAATTTCATAAGGTTGCTGTACACCTTCAGTTACTGAACCTTCTGCACTTGAATGTGTACTATATACAACGCCTCCAATACTATAACTTGAACTTCCTTCTCCAGTTGCATTACCTCCTGAAGATGTTACGACCTCCTGTGCTTGTAATGCTCCTATTGATAATAGTAGAAATACGATACTTATTTTTAATTTGTTTTTAAGCCTCATATATTTTGGTTTATATGGGCAAATATCTCTATGTTAGATACTTTAAAAAATTATTTGTGAAGAATCACTGTTTTTTTGGGAAGTTATATACAATAAAATTTGCTAACTTTATTCTCTAGCTAAAGATGTAGTTTTTTTAGAAAACAAACATAATCTAAACCTTAATATATAGTTTTTGGTTCAAAGATTCTAAACTGTGCTTAATATATGCCTTGAAGTGGTAAAAAAATAAAACTACAACAATGTAATTGCTTCTTCTATGCTCTTTTTATATTTTAACGAAACCGGTATCTCTTTATCTAAAATAGTAATAAAGCCTTTCTTTATCATATCAATTTTATTGATGTTTACTACATAACGTTGATGACTTTGATAAAATAAGTTTTGAGGCAATTCTTCTTTAAACTCCAATAGCTTTCTTCTAATAACATATATTTTTTCCTTTAGTTTTACTTCTAGATAATTACCATCAGATTTCACATAGTAAATTTCCTTAGTAGCAATTTTTATTTTAGCATGTCCGTCTTTTATAAAAACAAATTCGTTAATTTTTATATTTATTTTCTGACTTTCAAAAAAATTATCTAATGCAATGTTAATAGTAGTTAATAATATAGGTTCTTGATAGGGTTTCATTAAAAAACCATTGGGTTTGGTTTCCAACACTTCTTTTAATGTTTGTTGGTCTCCGTAAGCAGTTAAATATACTATAGCTATTTTTAAATGCTTTCGTATTTGTTGTGCCAACCAGACACCGTTTTTGTCTCCTGCTAAATTAATGTCTAATAGAATTAAGTTTGGTGGTGATTTTAGTATTTCCTCCCAAGCTATTTCTGCTTTTGCTGATGATCCAGAAACTTCATAGTTATTTTCTAACAACATGGTTTCTAATGACATTCTTGATATGGCAATATCTTCAACTACATAAACCTTTATCATTCTATCCTTTTATTTTACTTTAAAATTAAAAATATAAACTAGCCCTTGTTCATTTTTTATTGTTAGGTCAGCTTCTATTTCTTCCGCTAACATTTTTATTAATCTCCTCCCTAATGTTTTTATATTTTCTCCTTCATCTGCATTGTACCCTTTTCCGTTATCTGCATACGAAAACTGAAACTCGTCTTTAGTTGTTTCTTTTAAAGTAATACATACCTTTCCTTTTTGTTTGTCAAAAGCATATTTTAAAGTATTTGTTATCAATTCATTTACAATTAAACCTAAGGTAGTAGCATAATTTACAGGCAAAGAAACATTTGCTGTTTTAAGTTCATAAATTATTTTTTCGTGTGAAGAAACCTGTAATAATCTAGTACCAAGTTCATGTAGGTATTTTTCCATTGAAACTAAAGACAAGGTATCATCTTTATACAACATTTCATGAACCAAAGCTATAGAATTTATATGCCTTTGTGATTCATCTATCATTGCTGTTACTTTTTCATTTTTATGCTTTACAGACTGCAAGTATAAAAGTCCAGAAATTAACTGTAAATTATTTTTTACTCTATGATGTATTTCTTTTAATAAAATGGTTTTCTGCTTCGCTATTATTTCTATTTCTTTCTTTTTTTCCTCAATTTTAATTCGGTCTTTTCTAGATTTTAGAATGAAAATAACAATAGCTATTAGAAATACAAATAGAAATATAATTGCGTATGCTACTACAAAAAATAAATCTCGTTGATTATTAATCATCTAAACCATGTTTATTTATATAGCTCCACTCAACAAATATCAATACTTGGTACACAATATAAAATAGCGTGTTAAAAATCCAAATATCAATATATGGATCTTCTATAAAAACCAACTCATAATTTCCAAATAAAAATATTAATGAACTGCAAAGAAGGTATAAAATCATACCAATACAGAGGTAAAAATATTTTTTATTGGTTCCTAAAGTATTGTTTAAATGAATTAATGCATAGATAATTAATAATGCAGAAGTAACTGCTATTTCAAACAAGTTAAACTGCCAAAACAAGTCAGTATTATACACATACATACCTATAATTATAAGCATTACAATTATATAATTAATAACGACTAGTTTTTTTAGCTTTTGGCTGGTAAATAAGCGATAGAAGACAATGCTTAATAGAATAAATTGGCCATTAAAATAAAAATGTGAGAGGTAAAAGTTTTGATTTGGATATAAAAAACCTATTGTATTACAGAATAATTCAATTACAAATAATACCGCTAAGTATATAGCAACGTATTTGTAGGTAATATTATTAAACTTTTTAACCTTACTTAAAAATAATAGTGAATTAATAAGTAATAAAAACAAACTAAAAACACTTAATGCAAATCCAAAAAATAAAGCCCCCATGTATAAACTGCTTTGTTATAAAAATACTATTTTTTCTATATATCGTTTATACTTCTTCTTTTCCATGCATTTTTTCTAGTAAAAAACCGATGCAAAATTGCATCGGTTTTTTTATGGTATTTAAATAAATCTTATCCTCCAAAGTCATCAAAACGGATGTTCTCATCTGGGATTCCAAAATCTTCTCCCATTTTTTGTACCGCTTTGTTCATTAATGGTGGTCCACAGAAATATAATTCTATATCTTCCGGTGCATCATGTTTACTTAGGTAATTATCAATTACACAGTTATGCACAAAACCTACAAATCCATCTCCTTCAGCATCAATATCAGTTTTAACTTTCCAGTTATCTTCTTCTAACGGTTCAGATAAAGCAATGTGGAATTTAAAATTAGGGAACTCTTTTTCTAAAGCCCAAAAATGTTCTAAATAGAACAACTCTCGCTTAGAACGTCCTCCATACCAATATGATACTTTACGTCCAGTTTTTAAAGTTTTGAATAGGTGATATAAGTGCGAACGCATTGGTGCCATACCTGCTCCACCACCTACATATAACATTTCTGCTTCAGACTCATTAATAAAGAATTCTCCATAAGGCCCTGATATAGTTACTTTATCTCCAACTTTTCTAGAAAACACATAAGATGATGCAATACCTGGGTTTACATCCATCCATCCGTTCTTAGCTCTATCCCATGGTGGAGTAGCGATACGAACGTTTAACATAATTTCACGTCCTTCTGCAGGGTAAGAAGCCATAGAATATGCTCTTTCTACTACCTCATCATTCTTCATTACTAAAGGCCATAAACCAAACTTATCCCATTCTATTTGAAATTTATTAGGTGTTTCATGCTCTTCAGGATGTGCTGTAATATCCATATCAGAAAACTTTACTTCACATTTAGGTATTTCAATTTGAATATACCCTCCTGCTTTGTAATCCATGTCTTCTGGAATCTCAACTACAAATTCTTTAATAAAAGACGCTACATTGTAATTTCTTACTACTACTGCTTCCCATTTCTTAATTCCAAAAATTTCTTCTGGAATTGAAATATCCATATCTTGCTTTACTTTTACTTGACATGCTAAACGAATACCATGTTGTAACTCTTTACGAGTAAAGTGAGGCGTTTCCGTTGGTAACGCTTCTCCTCCTCCAGAATTTACATGACACTCACACTGCACACAAGATCCACCACCTCCACATGCAGATGGTAAAAATATTTTTTCGTTTCCTAAAGTAGATAATAACGTTCCACCAGATGCTACCTCTATTGTTTTATCACCATTAATGGTAATTTTCACAGGTCCAGATGGCGCTAATTTTTGCTTTACAAATAATAATAAAGCTACCAATAATAAAATTACTGCTAAGAACGCTAAAACTGTAATTAGGACTGTTCCTCCTGTACTTGCTTGTAATACTATCATTATTCTGTAATTTCTTTAGTGTTATCAGCTAATTCTTTAGTTTCTTTCTTAGCTTCTTCTTTTTGCTCTTCTACTTTGATTTCAGCTTTTGGAGCTTCTTTTTTCTCACCTGCATCATCACCACCTGTTAACATTCCTCCAAAACTCATAAAACCAATAGCCATTAAACCAGTAATGATGAATGTTATTCCTAACCCTCTTAATGCTGGTGGTACCGCTGAGTAACGGATTTTTTCACGAATAGCAGCAATTGACAATATAGCTAAGAACCATCCAATTCCTGAACCAATTCCGTAAACAAATGATTGACTTAATGTTGGAATTTCACGAGATTGCATAAATAATGAACCTCCTAAAATAGCACAGTTAACTGCAATAAGCGGTAAGAATATACCTAAAGAGTTATATAATGCTGGTGCAAACTTCTCTACAATAATTTCTACTAATTGTACCATTGTTGCAATGGTTGCAATAAACATGATAAATGATAAGAAACTTAAATCATAATCTGCATACTCAGCTCCTAACCAAGATAAAGCTCCTGGTTGTAATATATATTGATCTAATAACCAGTTTACAGGTACAGTAACAGCTAATACAAAAATTACCGCAGCTCCCATACCTACTGAAGTAGATACTTTTTTAGAGATAGCTAGGTATGAACACATTCCTAAGAAGGTAGCAAATACCATGTTATCAATAAATATCGATTTGAAAAATAATTCTAATAATTCCATATTTCTTATAGTATTGAGTATTGAGTAGTTAGTATTGAGTTAATTTTCAACTCATATATCTAACATCTCATTACTATTTTAATCTTCAATTAATGCTTTATTTCTACTACGTTGTACCCAAATGATAATACCTACCACTATTAAAGCCATTGGAGGCATAATCATGAATCCGTTATTCTCATATCCAATAGCGTATAATCCTGTTTTTTCAACAGCATCTCCTAATACTGGAAATCCAAATAATGACCCTGATCCTAATAATTCTCTAAAAAATGCCACAATGATTAAGATTACTCCATAACCTAAAGCATTTCCTACACCATCTAAAAATGATTTCCATGGTCCGTTACCTAAAGCAAATGCTTCAAAACGTCCCATAATAATACAGTTTGTAATGATAAGCCCAATAAAAGCTCCTAATGTTTTACTTAATTCATAAGCAAATGCTTTTAGTACTTGATCTACAATAATTACTAAGGTAGCAACTACAATTAACTGTACAATAATTCTAATTTTTGATGGAATAATATTTCTCATTAAAGAAATTACCACGTTACCTGCTCCTAAAACAAATAGTACAGATATTGCCATTACAACTGCAGCTTTAAGCTCTGCTGTAATTGCTAATGCTGAACAGATACCTAATACCTGAATGGTAATTGGGTTATTATCTGCTAACGGATCTTTAATTAATCCTGCGTCTTTCTTTGATAAAAGTCCCATAATTATTTTAATGTTTTAAAGTAAGGTACGTACTGTTTTAACTCAGTTCTAATCATTGCAGAAACCCCATCACCTGTAATAGTTGCTCCAGCAATTGCATCTACCTCGTTATCTTTTTTATCTTCATTTTTTGGATCATTGTTCCCTTTTGCTACTTTTATTCCAGCAAAAACTCCATTCTTCATTAAATCCTCTCCTTCAAAATCATCCATAAAATAACGTTGCTTAATGTTTGATCCTAAACCAGCAGTTTCTCCTGCATGATCAAAATAAACACCTTGCACAACCATGTTTTTATCCATTGCTACATATCCCCAAATCGCATCCCATAATCCTTTTCCTCTAATTGGTGCTATGTAAAATGTTTTTCCTTCTTTCTCTCCTACAAATAAAGGTAACTTACGTGTTTTTCCTTCTTTTGCTAAAGTTTGTTGTTTTTTAACATCAATCAAGTATGCTTTGTTATCTTCTTTAACATTAGCTCCTTCAATTACTAATTGTTTTTTGATGTATTTTGAAAATTCGTCTGCTACTTTATTTTTAGATACAAAAACAGCACTTGTTTCGTCATTTTCATTTACGCCCATTGCGTATAAAATGTTTTGCTGTTTTTCTATACGTTTGTTAGCATCAATTGTAGGTCTTAAAGATGATGCTGTAAAAGCTAACAACGCACCTACTACTAGTACCATTCCTATTGCGAAAAGTACTGTATACATATTAGTATCTGTCTTCTTACTCATAATTAAGCAGTTTTAGCTTTTAAACGTTTTAATCTCTTTTTTACATTTCCTTGTACCACGTAATGGTCAATCGTTGGAGCAAATACATTCATTAACAAAATAGCTAACATTACTCCCTCTGGATATGCTGGGTTGAATACACGAATCATAATAGAAATAAATCCGATTAAGAATCCGTAAATCCACTTTCCTTTATTAGTTTGAGATGCTGTTACTGGGTCAGTAGCCATATAAACTGCTCCAAATGCAAATCCACCAATTAATAAGTGCTTCCAAAAATCTAAACTCATTAATCCGTAAAACTTGCTAGTTTCAGCAATAATTCCATTATCTGCAATTACATTGAAAATGAAGCCCATTGCTAAAGCTCCTAATACTGATGATAACATAATTCTCCAGCTACCAATTTTTGTAAAGATTAAGAATAAACCTCCTAATAAAATTAACAGCGTAGATGTTTCTCCTACTGAACCTGGAATAAATCCAAAGAACATATCAGAAACTGAAAAGCTAGGTGTTGCATTTTGTGCTAAACTTCCTAACATCGTTTCTCCAGAAATAGCATCTGCAGTTCCTGCTAATTCTCTAGCTTGATGAACCCATACTTTGTCTCCTGACATCCAAGTTGGATATGCAAAGAATAAAAATGCACGAATAGTTAAAGCTGGATTTAAGATATTCATTCCAGTACCTCCGAATACTTCTTTACCTATAACTACTCCAAACGCTACCGCTACGGCTAACATCCAAAGTGGTAAATCTACTGGTACAATTAACGGTACTAACATTCCAGTTACTAAGTAACCTTCTTCAATCTCGTGCCCTTTAATAATACAAAATATAAATTCTATAGCTAAACCAACTACATACGATACAATTACTAATGGTAAAATCTTAAAAGCTCCGACTAGTAGGTTGTCTAAATTCCAAAAGTTAGTACTAAAGAAAGACATTCCTTCAGTAAAACCATTTGTTGCTGCATGGTGTTGATATCCTGCGTTAAACATACCGAATATTAAACATGGTACTAATGCCATGATTACTGTATTCATTGTACGTTTAAGATCATCTGCTGCCTTTATGTGCGTACCTCCATGGGTAGTTTCATTTGGCAAGTATAAGAAGGTATGAAAACCGTTAAATAGCGGTGCCATTTTAGTTCCTTCATACTTCTTTTTTAAATTATGTAAGTTTTGTTTTAAGCCCATAACTCTATCCTAATTCAGCTCTCATTAAATCTAATCCTTCACGAACTATCTTTTGGTGAGGTTGTTTTGATACACAAATAAATTCTGTTAATGCAAAATCTTCCGGCGCTATTTCATATGCACCTAAGCCTTCCATTTCATCTAGGTCTTTATACATACATGCTTTTAATAATTGCATTGGATAAATATCTAATGGAAATACTTCTTCATATGAACCAGTAACCACAAATGCTCTATGCTCACCGTTAGTGTTCGTATTTAAATCGTATTTTTTCTTTGGGTTTAACCATGAAAAAGTTAACGCTCTAGAAGTAGATATTTTATTAAAAACTGGTTTGTTCCATCCGAAAAACTCATAATCGTCTCCTTCAGGTATTGCTGTAACTTCGTTATCATAATATCCTAAGAACCCATTTTCATCAACCTGTAATCCACTAAGAATATTACCACTTACCACACGCGTATTTTCTGCGTTTAAATTTCCTTTTACAACATCCGCTATTTGAGCTCCTGCTAATGCAGTAACGTATTGTGGTTTATTAAATCTTGATCCTGCTAAAGCTACAGTTCTAGTTGCATTGAATTTACCAGTTAACAATAACTCTCCAATAACCACCAAATCTTGTGGGGTAACTACCCAAACAACTTCTCCTTTATTAATTGGATCAATTTGTGCTATTTGTGTACTTACGTTACCTACTGGGTGTGGTCCAGAAACATTATGTAATTCTACTCCATTAATGTTTCTAAGCGGAGATGCTGAAGCATCTTTAGCCACAGACACATGTACTTTACCTGAAGTTAATTTTGTTAATGCTGTTAAAGCGGCTTGTAATTCTGCCTCTTTTCCTTTTAGCGTGTAATCATAATCTGCTGCTAAAGGAGCACTTGCGTAGGCTGAAACAAAAATTGCCTTTGGTTCTTGATTAGGGTTTGCAACCACATCATACGGACGTTGTTTTACAAATGGCCAGCATCCAGAAGCAAACAAATGTTGCTTTACCTCTTCGCCAGACATAGATCCTACATCTTTTTTACCAAAATCTTTGTATTCCTGCTTTCCATCAGCAGTGATTTTAATTGCTAAAACTTTTCTTCTCGCTCCACGAACGATCTCTGAAACTTTTCCGCTTACAGGACTAGGAAATAAAATACGTTCGTCACTTTTATCATAAAAAAGTGCTTCTCCTGCTTTTACTTCTGTACCCTCTTTTGCTAAAATTTTAGGAATAACGCCGTGAAAATCATCTGGCTTAATCGCAAAAACACTACCTAAGGAAAGTTCGGTAGTTACCTGTTCTGCCTCGCCAACGAGCTTGATATCCAAGCCCTTTTTAATACGGATGTCTTTTGACATAGTAACTGATTAATTTGATTTTCTTAAAAAACACGCAAATTTAAAAATTTTGAAATCCACATAAGACCAAAAACTTTTTTATCTTTATAAAACCGCTTTATTTATATCTATTCTAAATAATTTAATTACTTTTTGGCGTATATTTTGATATTTTTGTTTTCTATGGCTAGAAACATATTCTTTTTTATTCTACTGAGTTTTTACTTGAACTGTATATATTCTCAAACTATTAAATCGATACAATTAAGACCTGCGCATAACCCTAAACTATTTAGCCCAATTGTGAGGTTAGGTGAGGTTTTAGAATTATCATTTGACGACTTAGATGCTGACAATAAAGAATACATGTATAAAGTTGAACATATGACACATGACTGGAAACCTAGCAACCTGAGTAGCAACCAATACATTGATGGCTTTGATCAAAATGAAATTATCAACTTCACCAATTCATTTAATACCCTACAACCTTACACACATTATTCTATTAAAATACCAAATGCTAATACAATTATTACAAAAAGCGGTAATTATTTAATTTCAATCTTAGATGAAAATTATGAGGTAGTTTTCACTAGGCGATGTATTTTTTATGAAGATATTTCTATTGTTGGTGTTGCTGTTTACAGAAGTAGAAATACTTTACAAAGTAATAGTGAACAAACGGTTCAATTTTCTGTTAACCATCCTGGTTTAGTTATCAATAATCCTAATCAAGAAGTAAAAGCTGTTCTTATACAGAATAATAACTGGCAAACTTCAATTAACAATATCCAACCAATATTCATTAAGCCTCAACAATTAATATATAATCATACTCAAAAAACAAACTTCCTTGGAAATAATGAGTTTTTAAACTTTGACACAAAATACGCTAGAAATACTAGTTTAAATATTGCAAAAGTTGAACGTGACGACTTATACAATTCTTATTTATTTACTGACGAATCTAGAGCCAATAGACCTTACACTTATAATCCAGACATTAATGGTCAATTTATTATTAATACTTTAGATGCTCAAGACCCAATTACAGAAGCAGACTATACTAAGGTTCATTTTTCTTTATTTTTAGAAGAACCTATAAATAACAAAGAAATATACGTTTATGGTGCTTTTAATGGTTTTAAATTAGAAGAAGAGAACAAAATGACCTACAACAAAACTAACAACATTTATGAAACCTCAATTATTCTCAAGCAAGGTTTTTATAATTATAGTTATGCTGTAGTTAACAAGAACACTATTAACCTGAACACCATAGATGGCTCCTTTTTTGAGACAGAAAATGAATATACAGCTATCATATACTATCGCCCTTTTGGTGGATTTTATGACAGAGTTATAGGGATTGGCAATGGTTTTTTTAACCAAAATAGGTAACAAAACTATACATTTGTAAAAATTGGTAAATTATATTAAATTTAATGTATGTTCCAACAGATAACAAAAGGCATTAAAGTTTCGGTAAGAACAAGGTATAATGGCATTACTCACCGTGGTTATGTTAGGTATTATGCATTTAGTTATTTTATTACAATAGAAAACAAATCTGAAAATACAGTACAATTGTTGGAGCGATATTGGGAAATTTTTGATGCTTTAAACAATATAGAACGTGTTTCGGGTGAAGGTGTAGTTGGCCAAACCCCCATCATAAAACCTAATGATATTTATAATTACCAGTCAAACTGCTTACTATTGTCCCCTATTGGTGCAATGGGTGGTAAATATAAAATGATAAACTTAACTTCATCAAAAAAATTCTTTGCAACTATACCTACTTTTCAACTAACTACTATATCTACTAAAAATTAATGGCTAAAAATAATAAGGTAGCAATTATTAAAGATCCTAATTGCTTAAACTGCAACTATCCTTTCACAAAAGGTGAAAAATTTTGTCCTGAATGTGGGCAAAAAAACAAAGGAAAAAGAATTACTTTACTAAGTTTTATTCGTGAAATGTTTGCTGGTTTCTTTTCTTGGGATGCTAAATTTTGGCGTACTTTAATTCCTCTTTTAATTAACCCAGGTAAAGTTTCAAGAAATTATATTGAAGGAAGGAGAAGCAGATACTCTAATCCATTTCGTTTTTACTTAACAACCTCTATTATTTTCTTTTTACTATTAGGAGCTTCTAAAACGTATGATAGATTTCAAGAACTAACCCATGGTAAAAAGGAAGATACTGAAACTATTGCTTCCAATAAAAACTCTCCAGGAATAGCCATAGACTCTATAAAAAACATTGTTAATAAAGAAATTAAAAACCAAAACATCCCAATTGACTCAACCACACAAAAAGAAATTTCTAATGTTATTAATGGTATTCAAAAAAAGGAGAGACCTAATGAAATTTCTTTTTTTGGAGAAAAAAGTACGTTTAAGTTAGATAGGTTTATACGGTTTAATAGGGATAATCCAGACTTAGATATAGATCAAGCGTTAGACAGCTTGCAAATGAAAAAAACGTTTTTCAATCGTTTTATTTACAACCGAGCTGTTTTTGCTCGTAAAATAGTTAAAGATGAAAACACTTTAACAAAGTTCTTAGATCAACTTCTATCTTATGGATCTGTAGCTTTATTTATTTTTCTTCCCATATTTACTTTCTTTTTAAAAATACTGTACTTACGAAGAAACTACACGTATGTTGAGCATTTAATTTTTGTATTTCACACACAAACGGTATTTTTCTTATTACTGTCTGGATATACTATACTTGATTTTTTCTCAGAAAACTCTCACATTTGGATATTTGCCTGTTTATTTGTCTTATATCTATTTATGGCCATGAAAAAGTTTTATCAACAAGGTTTTTTTAAAACATTTATTAAATTCACCATTATTAATCACGTATTTATATTTTTAGCTTCCATTGGAGCTATATGTGTAGCTTTAGTAGCTTTTGCTTTCAGTTAGTGCTTCCTTAGCCTGCAAATCTAGATAATTCATAGTAACCTTAGTTGCTATTTTCTGAACAGAAGTTATACTTACTGTTTGTACTTTGGCTCTTTTCATTTTCAGTGAAGTTTCTTTAGTCCCCTTACTTTCATCTTTATGAAAGTGAATAATATTAGGCTGCGTGAACTTTTGATTTTTCTTTAACCAATTAGCAAACCATGTTTTACGCAACTCTTTTACCTCTTGAGTATATAATGTTGATGATGACCATATTTTAGGCTCTTGAGATAACTTTGTAAAATATTTTTCCTGACCATCCCACACCAATTCATAAGCTACTAATGCCTCATTCCAGTCTACTAACACAATTGTAAAAGGCTCTACTCCTTTAAAATTAAATCTTTCAATTTCTTTTACCACATCATCTACTATTAGTAATTTCTTTACAATAACCCCTCTACTCATTTTATACACATCTTCCCTTTCATGCTTTACAAAACCTCCGTTTAATAAACAAATCAATCTATTCTTTTCACTTAAACCAATCCAAGTACCACCTGCTAATGCATCTTTTGGATACGTTAAATTTACACCATACTCACTATACGTTTCTGGAGAAATTGTTTTACGTTTTGGATCTTCATCTCTATTAGATGTTAATATAAAATCATTCTCTCCTAATGGTAAATAAGTAACTGTACACATGTTATTTTAAATTGTTATTATTTAAGACGCAAAAGCTATTTAATTATTACTAAAAATAAATGTAAATTTGTACCTCTTAAAACCTAAACATAGTGCTTTAGTTTTTAAGAAACAAAAAATAAATTTAATCTTAACAAACAACATATAATAATGGGAAAAGGATTTTTTCATGTGCCAACAGCCATTAATGAGCCAGTAAAAGGATATGCTCCTGGTTCTCCTGAAAGAGAAGCGGTAGCTGCACAATACAAAGCATACTTTAACGGATCTGTAGATGTACCAATGTACATTGGCGGAGAAGAAGTAAGAACAGGAAACACACGTAATATGACTCCTCCACATGACCATCAACATGTTGTTGGAACTTATCATTATGGTGATAAAAGTCACGCAGAAAAAGCTATTGCTAATGCTTTAGAAGCTCGTACAGAATGGGCACAAATGCCTTGGGAACAAAGAGCTGCTATATTTTTACGTGCTGCTGAATTAATTGCAGGTCCATACCGCGCTAAGATTAATGCTGCTACAATGATAGCACAATCAAAAACTGTGCACCAAGCAGAGATTGATGCTGCTTGTGAATTAATTGACTTTTTACGTTTTAACGTAGAGTATATGTCTGAAATTTACAATGAGCAACCAAATTCTGATGATGGAATTTGGAATAGAGTTGAATACAGACCGTTAGAAGGTTTTGTATATGCTATTACTCCTTTTAACTTTACTGCAATTGCTGCAAACTTACCAGCATCAGCTGCAATGATGGGGAATGTAGTAGTTTGGAAACCATCTGACAGTCAAATTTTCTCAGCTAAAGTTATTGTAGATATCTTTAAAGAAGCTGGTGTACCTAACGGTGTTATTAATGTAATTTATGGTGATCCTGTTGAAATTACAAACGTAGTATTATCTTCTCCGGATTTTTCTGGTTTACACTTTACAGGTTCTACTTTTGTATTTAAAGAATTATGGAAAAAAATAGGTGAGAATATTCACACTTATAAAACATACCCTAGAATTGTAGGTGAAACTGGTGGTAAAGATTTTATCATAGCACATCCATCTGCAAATCCTAAGCAAGTAGCTACGGGTATTTCACGTGGTGCTTTTGAATTCCAAGGGCAAAAATGTTCTGCAGCTTCAAGAGTTTATTTGCCAAAATCTCTAGCTGAAGAAACTTTAAATTTTGTAAAAGAAGATATCGCTTCTTTCAAAATGGGTTCTCCTGAAGATATGAGTAACTTTATTACTGCGGTTATTCATGAAGGTTCTTTTGATAAGTTAGCTAAGTATATTGACCAAGCTAAAGCAGATTCTGATGCTGAAATTATTGCTGGAGGTACTTACGATAAATCTAAAGGTTATTTTATAGAACCTACTGTTATTTTAACTACCAACCCTAAGTATACAACTATGGAAACTGAATTATTTGGTCCTGTTGTTACTATATATGTATATGAAGATGCGGATTGGGCTGAAACATTACAATTAATTGATGGTACTTCTGAGTACGCTTTAACTGGTGCTGTATTCTCTACTGACAGATATGCTGTTGCTGAGGCTACTAAAGCATTAGAAAACTGTGCTGGAAACTTCTATATTAATGACAAACCAACTGGTGCTGTTGTAGGACAACAACCTTTTGGTGGTGCCAGAGCTTCTGGAACTAACGATAAAGCTGGGTCAGCTCAAAACTTATTACGTTGGGTATCTCCAAGATTAATCAAAGAAACTTTTGTTTCTCCAACAGATTATCGTTACCCATTCTTAGGTTAAGAATCATTTTATTAATATAAATACTGTAAAAGCAATCTCTTATTTGAGATTGCTTTTCTGTTTTTAAGACAAGTACCTTCTTTTCACTTACCTTTGCAAAAAACAATTTGATGTATTTTTCTGACTTACCTATTCATAAAACAATTTTAAAAGCGTTAGCTGAAAACAAGCATCATACCGCTACTCCTGTTCAACAAAAAGCAATTCCTCTTATTTTAGAACAAAAAGATGTAGTGGTAACTGCTCAAACTGGTACTGGAAAAACGGCTGCTTTTGCGCTACCTATTATTCAAGGTTTATTAAAAGAACAAGATACTGTACAAGGTGGTAAAAAGATTAAAGCTTTAATTGTTAGCCCTACTCGTGAGTTGGCTATTCAAATTCACGAAAGTTTTACCAAATATGGAAAATACACCAATTTAAGAAGTACTGCTGTATTTGGCGGCATGTCTACGGCTCCACAAAAAGATGTACTAAAAAAAGGAATTGATGTTTTAATTGCTACGCCTGGTAGGTTAATTGATTTACACAAACAAAATTCAATTGACTTAAATTCATTAAAAACTCTTGTATTAGATGAAGCTGATTTAATGTTAGATATGGGGTTTGTTGAAGATGTGAAACGAATTGAAAAATTATGTCCTCGTAAAAAACAAACATTACTTTTCTCTGCAACTATGCCCAAAAAGATTGCAGAATTAGCTAAAAATATGCTATATAAACCTGAAAAGATAACTATTGCTCCTTCAGGTACTACTGCTAAAAACATAGGCCAGTTATTATACTATGTACCTAAGAAAAATAAAACTGACTTATGCCTACATCTACTTCGGAATACGATACAAGGTAAAATAATTATTTTTAGACGTACCAAATTTGGTGTTGACAAATTAGAACAAACACTTATAAAAAACGGTTATAAAGTAACTAGCTTGCATGGAGACAAAACACAAGCACTCCGTAATAAAGCTATTGAAGATTTTAAAGAGAAAAAAGCTACTATTTTAATTGCTACAGATGTTGCTGCTAGAGGCATAGATATTAGTAAAATTGATGCGGTTATTAACTTTGACTTACCTAATATCCCCGAAACATATGTGCATAGAATAGGCAGAACAGGTAGAGCTGGAAAATCAGGAATTGCCTTATCATTTTGTAGTGCAGATGAAACTTCTTATATAAAAAACATCCAAGAGTTATTACAAAAGCAAATAACTATTATTGAAGACCATCCATTTCCTTTACATAAACCCAAACCTAAAAAACAACCTAACACTATTAGCAAACATAAAAAAGGGAGAAAATCTACCAATTCCAAAAAAAACAAAAAAAGGTGGTACTAACCTAAAACACAACAATACAAATACTTACAATAATTTTCATTATATTTGGGGATATCTTCATTATCCCCTTATAAATGGAAAGTTTACAGAAATTCAACCAAGTACTTGGCTTACGCTATGCCAAACATTTTTTACGTAGAACATCTTTTAACTATTCTTCTGAAAAAATTAAAGCATTTGCTTTACTAACACCTGAAGAAGCTTTTAATCAACTTATTACTAACCAAAATAATACTTGGAACGAGCCTTATGATCCTAGACCTACAGATGCTCCTCATGGTTATTGGACTTCATCTACTGAAAATCCAACTTCTTTTGATGGCCAAACAAGAAAAAGAAGAATTGTTACTGCTTGGTGGTGGTATAATGCTATCAAACAAAATTCTTTAAAACAAAAGCTTACCTTCTTTTTACATACATCATTTACAACATCTAAGGATGGAGGTACAGGAACTTCCACTCATTTTTTTGATCATTTACGTTTACTAGAACATTACGCGTATGGCAATATTAAAACTTTAGCAAAAAAAATAACCTTTGATAATTCCATGCTGAACTATCTGGACAATACTCAAAATAATGCTAATAACCCTAATGAAAATTATGCTAGGGAATTTTTAGAGTTATTTACCATATTAAAAGGGCCACAGATAGGTAATGGGGATTATACTAATTACACAGAATTTGATGTACAACAAACTGCTAAAGTTTTTTCTGGTATTAAAATACAGGTAGACAGAAGTGAAATAGATTCAGACACAAACCTTCCTAAAGGAAAGGCCTACGTTGCTAAACACGATACAGAAAACAAAACTTTTAGTGATGCTTTTAATCAACAAACCATTACTGGTAAAAACACAGAAGAAGGAATAGTAGAAGAGTTGAGTGATTTTGTTGAAATGGTGTTTGCTAAAGATGCTACAGCTATTTCATTTTGTAGAAAGCTATATCGCTTTTTTGTAAAAAGTGAATGGAATGATGAAATTGAGCAAACTATTATTATTCCGTTAGCTACTGAGCTAAAAAATAATAATTATGAAATTTTACCTACTGTAAAAACCTTGCTCACTTCTCAGCATTTTTTCGATGCAAGTGATGGAAATAATACTGATGAAATTGTAGGTAGTATTATAAAAAGTCCACTACAATTAATTAGTGAAACTATTACTTATTTTAATTTACTAATTCCAGATCCAATTGCTGATGCTGAAGACTTTTTTATCTTTTTCAACTTTATTCATAATACTTATTTAGCTTCTGCTGGTATGATTTTATGGTCTCCTGATTCTGTAGCGGGATACCCTGCTCATTATCAAGAACCTGATTTTGATAGACATTGGTTTTCTTCTAATACAGTATTAGCTCGGTATAAAATGATAGAAAGTTTGCTATCTGGACGTAATAAACTTGGTAATAATGGCCGTATTAGAGCTATTTTAGAGATCCCTAAGTTTATAAAAAACAATATTACCAATGCTTCCAATGCTATTGAATTAATCACTGAACTCGCCAATCATTTATACCCTGAAAGTATTAATGATGAGAGAAAAAATTACTTTGCTGAAAATCTTTTAGAAGGTTTCCCTGATTATTACTGGACAACTGCTTGGGTTGAATACCTTAATACTGGAGACGATACCATTGTAAGATCTCGATTGAATGCACTGATAGGAAATATGATTAATGCTCCTGAATTTCAGTTAATGTAATAAAAAAATAATCCCCTTAAATATTATCAAATGAAAAGAAGACAATTTATAAAACTAGCCTCTACAGCTTCTGCTATAGGTTTAATGCCTTTTGAATTAAAAGCTATGCTTAAAACAGCAGCTATTGCAGATTGTGGAGATTTATCTAATAGAAAATTAGTTCTCATCAATTTAGCTGGAGGAAATGATGGATTGAACACCTTAATTCCTATCAATGGGTACGATATGTACGCTAATCTTCGTCCTACTCTAAAAATTCCTAATTCTGGAACTAACAAATTTCTAAATTTAGACAGTACTTTACCCGAGAATCAACAATTAGGATTACATCCTGCTTTAAGTGGATTCAAATCTTTGTATGATAATGATCAATTACGTATAATTCAATCGGTTGGTTATCCTTCACAAAATAAAAGTCATTTTGCTTCTAGAGATTTATATTCAACAGGAAATGATGGGAATAGTTGGGACAATGGAAGTGATTCTGGATGGATTGGTCGTTTCCTTGAAAAATATTATAGTGGTGAACTTGAAGAAAGCTATCCTTTAGGAGTGCAAATAGGTTCTAATAAAACCGAACTTGGTTTTCACGGAGAGGAAGAACATGGTTTAGCTATTAATATTTCTGGGCAAGACCCTTCTGGTTTTTATACAGAATTAAATGGTTTAGGTGGTTTACCTCCTACTACAATTCCTTCATCTGATTTTGGTACAGAATTACAATACATTATTAATGTAAATACTTTATCAAACAAATATTCTCAAGCTATTTCTAACGCTTTTAATAACGGGCAAAATTCGTCTACCTATCCTGATACTGATTTATCTAATCAGCTAAAAACTGTGGCTAGGCTTATTAGTGGCGGATTAAAATCTAAAGTATACATGGTTCGTATTGGTGGTTTTGATACACATGATAATCAAAATCAAAATGATAGTGATATTACAGGTGAGCATTATACCTTATTGCAGACTGTTTCAGAAGCGGTTTCTGCTTTTATGAATGATTTAACTTCGCAAACATTAGCCAATGATGTAGTTGGATTAACTTTTTCAGAATTTGGTAGAAAGGCTAAAGAAAATGGAAATCTAGGAACGGATCATGGTGAAATAGCACCTATGTTTGTTTTTGGAAATCCTGTTAATGGTGGAGTTTCTGGTATAAATGTAGACTTAACTGAAGCTACAAGTGATAATAATTACCAAATAAAAACTGTACAATATGACTATAGGCAAACCTTAGGTACGTTACTTCAAGATTTCTTAGGCGCTAGTAATTTGGTTATTGACGGAACTTTTTTCAATAATTCAAATAGTCAAAGTTTTACTGACTCTAAAATTACTGAGTTATTGAAAGGTTCATATTCCGTTGCTGAAAATTGTTTACTTGACACTTTATCTACAAGTGAGAACTTAAATACCAATGATCCTAATAAATGGTTTGTTTACCCAAATCCTTTTACTGATATTTTGTATTTAAATTCATTAGACGAACATTCAAAAATTAATTACCAACTATATGATAATCGTGGACAAGTAATTATGCAAGGAAGTAAACAACCCTATAATAATACTTTTAAAATCAATGTTCCTTCTTTAGCTTCAGGTATTTATTTCTTAAAAGTTATTAGTAGCGAGAAAGCTGAAATTCATAAAGTTTTTAGGCTTTAATACTATTTTACAGACAATATTTGATTAATACTTTAAAAGTATCCAAAGTACAATTAGGTTAACGCTATTAACCTTTGTACTTCATAGGCAAGTGCACTACTTTTTTAGTTTCAAAAAAATCTTCTTCAAAATAATTTGGTAAATCATATATAGTTGCCTTAGGAAAGCTAGCCAACTCTTCAGTTAAATCACCTCCTTTTAAATACAAAATTCCATTTTTTAATTCGTGATTTTGTTTTTTATGAACTTTGTTTTTCACCCATCTATGAAATGTTTCCATCTGAGCTACTGCTCTACTTACAATAAAATCATAAGTTTCTTTTACTTCTTCTACTCTACCATGCGTGGTTTTAACATTTTCTATGCCTAAGCCTGCAACTACTTCATTTACCACTTTTATTTTCTTTCCTATAGAATCTACCAAATGAAAATTGGTTTCTGGAAATAAAATAGCTAACGGAATCCCAGGAAACCCTCCTCCGGTACCTACATCCATAACTTGAGCACCAGCTTTAAACTCCATAACTTTCGCTATTCCTAAAGAGTGCAATACATGACGTAAATATAACTCATCAATATCTTTACGAGATACTACGTTTATTTTCAAATTCCAATCTTTATACAGTTCTTGTAATTTAGAAAACTGTTCTAATTGTTGCTCAGTAAGCTCACCAAAGTATTTATTAATTATTTCCATTGATACTATTTTCGCTGCAAAAGTAAAAAACAAATTTGGTATGTTGATTTTTAAATAAAAGATATTCTTATCGTTAAAAAGTTATTCAAACTCATTATTGTCACATAAAAACCGTTATTTTTGTCTTTCTTAATAAGCGTTAAATGAAGACAGTAAACTTCTCAAGAATTGACAATAAAAAGTTCTTCAGGACTTTAAACAAACGAGTAAACACTTACTTTAAAGAAAATAATATAAAACGTACTGGTAACTGGAAGTTATATACTAAAGCTGCTATTATGTTTGCCATTTTTATTGTTCCTTTTGTACTAATTTTAACCATTGACATGTCACAATGGGTAAAACTAGCTTTATCTATAGTTATGGGAATTGGAATGGCTGGTGTGGGTATGAATGTTATGCACGATGCCAATCATGAGTCATTTTCTAGTAACAAATGGGTTAACAAATTAATGGGTAGTAGTATTTATATTTTAGCAGGAAATGTTTATAACTGGAAAGTGCAACATAATGTTTTACACCACACTTATACGAATATAAAAGATCATGATGAAGATATTGATGCAGGAAGAGTTATTCGTTTTTCTAAGCATGCAAAATGGTTATGGATTCACAAGTTCCAAAAATACTATTCTATCTTCTTGTATGGACTATTAACTATTAACTGGGCTATTACTACTGATTTTAAGCAAATGCGTAGTTATTTAAAAAGAAAACTTTCTTACGGTAAATTTCCTAATCCAGCTACAGAATGGACGAAGCTTGTGGTTTCAAAACTTGCTTATTATTCTTTGTGGGTTGTTTTACCTATTGCTGTTTTAAATATTGCTTGGTGGAAAGTTTTAATTGGTTTTTTTGCCATGCACTACACCGCTGGTATTATTTTGAGTGTTGTATTTCAGTTAGCACATATTGTACCTAAAACTGAAATGCCTTTACCAGATGAAAATGGAAATATTAAAAATACATGGGCTATTCATCAATTATATACAACGGCTAATTTTGCACCTAAAAATTGGATTGTTAATTTTTATACTGGTGGGCTAAATCATCAAGTAGAACATCATATTTTTCCAAATATTTCTCATATTCATTATAAAAAACTAGCTAAAATAGTTAAAGAAACTGCTTTGGAGTTTAATCTACCTTATAATGAATATAACACTACAAGAAAAGCTATTGTAGAACATTTTAAACATTTAGCAGAATTAGGAAAGAAACCACAACTAGCATAGTAAAAGAACAACAACGCAATATATAACAATGTCAAACGCATTATCAAACAGAATTAACAGTTTACCTGTTTCTCAAACCTTAGCAATGGCCGCTAAAGCCAGAGAATTGAAAGCTGAAGGGAAGGACATCATTAGTTTAAGTTTAGGAGAACCTGACTTTAACACACCTGATTTTATTAAAGAAGCAGCAGTTGAAGCCATTAATCAAGATTATAATTCATACACACCTGTAGATGGGTATGCTGAATTAAAAGAAGCTATTTGTTCTAAATTCAAAAGAGATAACAATTTAGATTATAAACCTAGTCAAATTGTGGTTTCTACTGGAGCAAAACAATCTATTGCTAATGTAGCTCAGGTATTATTAAATCCTGGTGATGAAGTTTTATTACCTGCTCCTTACTGGGTAAGCTACTCTGCAATTGCAACTTTATGTGAGGCTAAATTTGTAGAAATTCCTTCTTCTATTGATACGGATTTTAAAATTACTCCTGAACAATTAGAAGCTGCAATTACTCCTAAGACTAAAATGATTTTCTTTAATTCGCCTAACAATCCTAGCGGATCTATTTATAGTGAAGAAGAATACAGAGCTTTAGCCAAGGTTTTAGAAAAACATCCTCAGATTTATATTTTATCTGATGAGATTTATGAGCATATTAATTATGGAAGTAAACTATTTAGTTTTGCTGCTATTGAAAATATGTATGATAGAACTATTACTGTTAATGGACTAGCCAAAGCTTTTGCTATGACAGGTTGGAGAATTGGTTTTATTGGTGCTCCTGAATGGATTGCTAAAGCTTGTACTAAAATGCAAGGGCAAATTACTTCTGGAACCAATTGTATTGCACAACGTGCAGCTATTACTGCGGTATCTGCAAGTCCAGATAAAGTACAATACATGGTAGATGAGTTTAAAAAACGTAGAGATATTGTTTTGGACTTATTAGGTCAAATTGAAGGTTTTAAATTAAATGTACCTGAAGGTGCTTTTTATATTTTCCCTGATATTTCTGCTTTCTTTGGAAGAACAATTAGAGGAAAAGCTATTAACAATGCTAACGATTTTTCTATGTTATTATTAGAGGAAGCTAACGTAGCATCTGTTACTGGTGAAGCTTTTGGAGCTCCAAATTGTATCCGTTTATCATATGCAGCTTCTGAATTACAATTACGTGAGGCTGTAAAAAGAATTAAAGAAGTTTTAAGTTAGAAATTAACTTATAAAAAATATTGAAAAACTGTTTAATCTATGTATTAGGCAGTTTTTTGTTTTTCATGTTATACGGAACTTTAATAAAATATTTTTTACATCTTCACCAAAATCTCTTTCATCATTTTTGCAGCTAAAAAAGCCGTCATGTTTTGAAAGTCTTTAGTAGGGTTATACTCTACAATATCTGCTCCTACTATTTCAGCGTCTATACTTTGTATAATTTCAATGACTTGCCTTGAAGTAAAACCTCCTGGTTCATGATGGGAAACACCTGGTGCAAAAGCAGGATCAAATCCATCCATATCTAAAGATATATATAAAGGGTTTTCAAACTTAGGCAACTTACTAATATCCCAATCTTTCATAGTATGAATTTCAACATTAAACAAAGCAGCTTGGTCTGCTTGATGTGGATTTAATGTTCTTATTCCTACTTGCACTAATCTTTCTGCTAGTTTGTCTTCCATAATTCTAGCAAAAGGACAAGCGTGTGAATATAAATTTCCTTCAAAATTATCGTATAAATCAGCATGGGCATCAATATGAAGAATATCTAACTTTGGGTATTTTTTATGCAATGCTTTTAAAATAGGATACGTTATAGAATGATCTCCTCCTAATGTAAAAAGCTTATCTCCTTGCTTCAAATTCTGTTCAGTTATTTTTTCAATATCAAAATATGATTCAATATCAAAATCACCTTTATCTCCATTTAAATAACCTTCAATAGAACTTCCATTTTCAGCATATAAATTCATTGAGCCACTATTTAACGCTTCTCTTATTAGTTTTGGGGCTAACTTATGTCCTTTTTGATAGGATGAATTCTCATCAAATGGAATTCCTTGGATACTTACATTGGTCATTACTAAAATGGTTATTTTTATACTGTTTTATTTACTAAAACTATCCTAATTTTTCTCAAAAGGCTCTTCTTACTAACTCTATAAGTTAAAATACTTAAAGTCTTTCTGCATATTGCAACTACAAATTTGGTAATACCCGAAACCTTCCTGCATATTACAAGAAACTTTAGGGTAAAATTAAATACTATATTAAAAACACAAGCCTTTTTTATAGTTATAATATACTCTTTTTAAACAGTATAAACAAAAAAAGCACAGGTAATAAAGATTATAAGTTAACTATTCATTTTACCTGTGGCACAGCTAACAAAAGATTTAGCTTTATGAAGTATTGTATTTTTATCACCAGCTTCAGGATAGCCTAATTTTGATAATTTTTCTTTAGCTAATATTAAGTGATTCGCTTCTGACACAAAGGTTACTAATGATTGTTCTACATTTATTACCACTTCATTAATTCCTTCAATACTATCTAACCCTTTTTTTATGGTTGTAGCACATCCTCCACATTTTAAATTTTCTATATATATTTCTTGTATCATCTCTATTTCTTTTGTTTCCATTCTGTATAGCCTCCTTCTACATTATATACCTTAAACCCGTTTTTAACTAAAGTTTCAGCCGCTATTAAACTCCTTCCTCCTGATCTACAGTATAAATATACTGGTTTTTCTTTATTTAAAGTATGTAATACTCTTGCTTCAAAATCAGTAGCAGTAACATCTATTTTTTCTGCATTTTGTATAATTCCTCCTTCCCATTCCTTAGGTGTTCTTACATCTACTAATTGAATGTTATCTCCATTACTTAATAAGGTTTTTAAATCAGTAACCGTAATATTTTCTATTTCTTTAGATTGGGTTTGACATGCTATTGAAAACACCGTAAAAAAAACTGCTGCTATTATTTTTAAATACTTCATAATCTACTTATTTTAATGTTGATGGACAAACTGTTGTTGTTCTTTCAATTGTAGTTTCTTTAATTGCCTTATAGCCTCCTGCTACATCTATAACATGGTGATATCCTCTTGCTTTTAATATTGAAGCTGCAATAACAGACCTATAACCTCCAGCACAATGCAAATAAAAATCTTTATCTAAAGGAAACTCATTAATGTGTTTGTTAATAAAATCTAGAGGTGTATTTGGTACATCTACAATATGTTCATTTTCATATTCTCCAGGCTTACGTACATCAAAAACAATCGCGTTATTTTTAATCGCTTCTTGTAATTGATTAGCTTGTACAGAGACTAAGGTATCTACTTCTTTATCTGTTTCTCTCCAAGCCTCAAAACTACCTTCTAAATATCCTAGAACATTATCAAAACCTACTCTAGATAATCTTGTAATGGTTGTTTCTTCTTCTCCTTTAGGCGTGATTAATAAAATAGGTTGTTCTACATTTTTTATTAAAGCACCAACCCAAGGCGCAAATGTACCTCCTAGGCCTATAAAAATTGACTGAGGAATGAATCCTTTAATAAATTCAGATTGATGTCTTACATCTAGAATAACAACCTCATGTTCATTTGCTTTTTTCTCAAATTCTGCAACTGATAATGCTTGTGCTCCATTTTTTAATACATCATCTATAGATTGATACCCTTCTTTATTCATTTTTACATTGAGTGGAAAATATTCTGGTGGAGGTAATAAGCCATCCGTTACCTCTTTTACAAACTCCTCTTTTGACATATTTTCTCTTAACGCATAATTAGTTTTCTTTTGCTCACCTATAGTTCCTACCGTTTCTTTACTCAAGTTTTTACCGCAAGCTGATCCAGCTCCATGCGCTGGATATACGATTACATGATCTTCTAAAGTCATAATTTTAGTACGTAAACTATCAAATAGTAAACCTGCAAGTTCTTCCTGAGTTAAATCGGCTGCTTTTTGGGCTAAATCTGGTCTTCCCACATCTCCCAAAAACAAAGTATCTCCACTAAAAATAGCATGGTTATTTCCATTTTTATCTTTTAGTAAATAGGTTGTACTTTCCATTGTATGCCCAGGAGTGTGCAATGCTGTTATCGTTATATCCCCTATTTTAAATACTTCTTTATCTTTTGCTATATGTGCTTTGTACTTTGTTGTGGCTGTTGGTCCATATACAATAGTAGCTCCTGTTTTTTCTGCTAGTGTTACATGTCCACTTACAAAATCAGCATGAAAATGTGTTTCAAAAATATATTTAATAGTAGCATTATTTTCTTTTGCTGTATTTATATACGACTTTACTTCCCTAAGTGGATCTATAATTGCTACTTCTCCTTTACTTTCAACATAATAAGCTCCTTGCGCTAAGCACCCTGTATAAATTTGCTCTATCTTCATAATGTTATTATTGTTTTATTGGTACGCCTGATGTATGTATTGTGCGTATTTTTTTTGATTTAAATTATCCCCTGTTTTAAAAAAGTGAACGGCGCCATTAGCTCTCATAAAAAACTGATCTAACCCTACCACTTCTAACATTCCTCCTCTAAAAAGCGCATCTCTTACTGGCCCTTTTACTCCTGCGAAGAAAAATGTGACTCCTTTCTTTTTAAAATACTTTATTCTTTCTTTCAACATTTCTACCCCAGTACTATCCACTCTATTTATACTCTCTGCATCTAATACAATAAGTTTTAAATCTTCTCCTTTTTCTTCTGCCATTTCTTCTAGTTTATCTCTAAAATAACTAGCATTAGCATAAAAAAGCTGTGCATCAAATCTAAACACCAATACTTCTTTGTCTATAATAACTTCTTTAAACCTGTTCTTGTTTCTATAAAAATCAGAATCAGGTACCTTTCCTAATTCTATTACATACGGCCTTGATGTTCTAAATATTAATAATACTAAAGACAATCCTACTCCTGTTATAATTCCATATTCAATACCTAAAAACAAGGTTGCTAAAAAGGTAACTATCAGTAGCCAAAAATCTAAGTTATTTGCTTTCCATAACCTTTTGGCCTCTTTTATATTTACTAAATTAAATACTGCAACTACAATAATAGCCGCTAATATAGTTTTAGGTAAATGATAAAATACTGGTGTTAAAAACAACAACGTAAGTATTACTAACACCACTGATATAAGCGCTGACATTCCTGTTTTTGCTCCTGCTTCAGCATTTATTGCAGATCTTGAAAAGCTTGATGTTGAAGGATACGATTTAAATAATGCTCCAACCATATTACTTAACCCAAGAGCTATTAATTCTTGGTTAGGCCTAATTCTATATTCATCTTGTTGTGATTCTAGTGTTTTTCCTATAGAAATTGTTTCTAAATACCCAACCATTACTAAAGTTAAGGCTATTGGCATTAATTCTTTTACCAAAGCTATATCAATAGTTGGGACTGAAAATCCAGGTAAACCTGAAGGAATATCTTTAACTATAGCTACTCCTGACCAAAAGTCTCCAAAATATTTAACTACGGTAATTCCAAAAACAACTACAACTAATGCGTTTGGAATTTTTCTATTTATTTTTCTAAGTACTATTATTATAGCGCAAGCTATTAGACCTATAATGGTTGTTTTTTTATGGTAAAATTGTATTCTGCCAAAAATATCTTCTAAGAGAATATGAATTTGATCGCTTTGTAAAAAATCAACTCCTAATAAATTTTTAAACTGATTTAATCCAATAATTAAAGCTACAGCTGAAGTAAACCCAGATATTACAGGTCTAGATAAAAAATTTACTACAAAACCTAACTGAAAAACTCCCATCAATAATTGAATAATTCCTACTATCAAAGCTAATAAAATAGCTATGGCAATATAACTTTCAGAACCTGTTAAAGCCAATGTTGATACTCCAGTAGCTACTATTAACGAATCCATCGCTACTGGTCCAATAGCTACTTGGCGTGAGGATCCGAAAATTGCATACATCAACTGTGGCATTAATGCAGCATACAATCCGTAAATAGGTGGCAACCCTGCAATTAAAGCGTAAGCTATACCTTGAGGTATTAAAACAATAGCTACAGTTATCCCTGCTATAACATCACCTTGTAATTGTGATTTTTGATAGCTTGGTAGCCACTCTAAAATTGGTATTAACTTTTTAACTAGCTTCACGTTTCTTTTTTAAGTTCTGGGGTAAAACTTAGAAAATTTTCTCATTATTATCTTCTACTCTTAAAATAACTCACCTTGCCTTGTTCCTTTTATTCTTCCTAAATGTTTATAGGCTAAATCAGTCACTTCTCTTCCTCTTGGGGTTCGCATAATAAAACCTTGTTGAATTAAAAAAGGCTCATATACTTCTTCAATAGTTTCAGCGTTTTCAGCTACGGCTGTAGCTAGCGTTGTAATTCCTACTGGTCCTCCTTTAAATTTATCTATAATAGTCGTTAGAATTTTATTATCCATTTCATCCAAACCATGAGCATCAACATTCAATGCTTTTAAAGCGTATTTTGCTATCTCAATGGTAATTTTACCATCTCCTTTTATTTGTGCAAAATCTCTTACTCTTCTTAATAAAGCATTTGCTATACGTGGTGTACCTCTACTTCTTCCAGCTATTTCAATGGCTGCTTCCATTGATATTGGAACTTTTAATATATAAGCACTACGTTGTAAAATAGTACTAAGTAATTCTGTTGAGTAATAATGTAGTCTGCTACTAATTCCAAATCTGGCTCTCATTGGAGCCGTTAATAATCCCGAACGGGTGGTTGCTCCAACTAAAGTAAATGGCTCTAAGTTAATTTGTACAGTACGTGCATTAGGTCCAGACTCAATCATTATATCAATTTTAAAGTCTTCCATTGCAGAATATAAATATTCCTCTACAATAGGACTTAATCGATGAATTTCATCTATAAATAGTACATCTCTTTCATCAAGATTAGTCAATAAACCTGCTAAATCTCCCGGCTTATCTAACACTGGCCCAGAAGTTACTTTAATACCTGCATTTAATTCATTAGCTAATATATGTGCTAATGTGGTTTTTCCTAACCCTGGAGGTCCATGGAATAATGTATGATCTAAAGCTTCATCTCTTTGATTTGCAGCTTCAACAAATATTTTAAGATTTTCAATAGCTTGTTCTTGACCGGTAAAATCATCAAAACTAAGCGGACGTAGTTTTTTTTCTACATCCATTTCTTCGTTTGAATAATTTGTATTTTCTGGATTTAAATGCTCATTCATACGTTTACAAATATACTTCAAATAAAACGTTTAGTTTGTGATAAAAGTTACGAAGTACAAAGAGTTATCCAACAATTTACTTCGTTTTAAAGTTGTCTATTTCTGATAAATCCCTGCTTCCATAAATGCTTTTTTAGCAGCTTCTGTTACATCTGCTTCAAATAACTTTTCATAACGCGCATCTAAAACATAAGCCTTTACTACTACTTTTGTTGCTGGATGATTGCTGAAATGGTCAAAAAATAGAATGGTTACAGGTTTGTCTATATTTAGGTATCTAGATGTAATAGCTGCTTCATTCGCTATTTTCCTTACTTTACTTACGTTTACATTTAAAGGCAACCATAAATTAACCACTACCATACAATCTAAAGCCCCAGAATTAGCATTGGAGATATTATCTGAAATAATAGCTGAATTTGGTATAGTCACTAAATTATCATCTAACGTATTAATTTGTGTATTACGTAGACCAATATTTACCACTTCTCCGTAATTCCCTTTTATATTGATTCTATCTCCTATCTGAAAAGGTCTATCCAGTATAATTAACAAGCCTCCAAATACATTTTTTAAAATATCCTGCATTGCGAACCCTAATGCTAATGCAGATGACCCCATTAATGCATATATTGCTTCTGCTGACGGATTAAAAAGGGTCATGATTAAGGTATAAATTGCTAATGTCCATACCAAAATATTTACTACTGGTTGTATTCTTAAAATCTTTAATCTATGACGATTAAAATTCTTCACCATATTCTTGAAGAACCAGTTTAGTAATTTTATTAATCCCCATGTTAATAATAATACTACTAAAATGGTAAGTATTTTAGTAAATGATATAATGTCTTTAGCATTATTGATAGTTTCACCTACATTTTTTTGTACGTCTTCTACTGTTTCTTGCTGTGCATATCCAATACTAGTTATAAATAGAACTAAGTAATTTATTAATTTCTTCATTTTATTTAATATTTCTATTTAAACGTTCTCTTAATCTATCTTTTAATGCATCTAAATACATTAAATTAATTCGATATTGTATTGTTTGTTTTTTGCTATTTTGTACGGGTCTAATTAGGTTTTTTTCTAATAATTTTTCTATTGTTAATCTACTTGTTCTATTGGTATTTCTTAAAACCACATTTAACTCCTGAATTGTTAAAGCCCTATGCTGAAAGATAGCTTCTAACGTAAATAAATCACTCAAATTTAAATCTTCAATTTCCTTTGAGACATATGGTTTTATATATACTGTTTTATCTTTGACTTTATAGGCAGAATCTCTTGCATATAATATTGCTTTAGATATATTTCCTTTAGAAAAGCTGTATAATTTTTTTAAGAATAGTTCCTCTAATAATTGTTGCCTTTCTTCTTTAGTGACTTTCTTTAATTGATTTTCAACTTTTCTAGTCATGTCATTAGGTTTTAGATAAATAATATCATAACCTGCATTTCTAGACATTATTTCTTCTTTTAACAACTCATCTTCTATTGGATTAAGTCTAATGATATATGGAAAATTAGAGGCAAAAAATTTAACTCTATTTAAGTAATAAAAAGAATATTTATTAGCTGAAATTATCCAAAAAATATTTTTTTTGGTAGCGTGTAAGAATAATAGAAAGTCCTCTAATAGATTAAATCCATTAATTTTTCTCATAAAAAGCCGTTCTATATTTTCAACAATGATTACTTCTTCTTCAACATTATTAATAATATATTCTCTCAAATCATTTAAGGTTTTATAATCACCTTCAAGTTGTAAATATTTTTGGAGTATAGTAACTAAGCTTTGGTAACTATCAATAGGTTCATAAGTCTCCAAAATTTTAGCCGATGGATAAATATAAGTACTTGCGTGCAATAAAGAAGTTGCCCCTTCCCCTGGATGTGTAACTACCAATACGGGCGCTTTTATTATTTTCCAGTTTTCATAAGCTCTTTCTAAACTTAACAAACCACTTTCTCTCCCTTTTAAGGTATCTTTATTTTGTAATGGATATAATGTAAATCTTTCTAAATACTCTTCTGGAAGTTCATTTCTTTCTTCAGCTTCCTCTATAATAGCTGCTTCTGATTGAAGTTTTATATCGAGTACTTTATAAACTACATTCTTTATCCCTTTCAGTTTTTCTGAAAATGACATTGATTTTGATTTTTTGTTAGGCTAAGATAATCAATCCTATTGGGAAATAATTCCATAAAAAAAGTCTTCCAATATTTGGAAGACTCTTAGTAGTTATTTTATGTTCTAATTATTATGATGGCTCTTCGCCTTCTAATAATGGTGTTGTCTGTAAAACAAAATCTTTACCGTGTAAATATTCACCGTTCTCATCAGTCTTACTGTAATCATAAGCCCATCTGTGAACTTCTGGAATAGCTCCTGGCCAGTTTCCGTGAATATGTTCTACTGGTGTTGTCCATTCTAATGTGTTAGCATTCCATGGGTTTTGAGTGGCTTTTTGGCCTCTATAGATTGAGATGAAATAGTTTGCTAAGAATATTAACTGCGCTAATCCACCAATAATAGCCATAACAGTCATAAACACATTAATGTCTGCTAAATCATCAAACATTGGAAAGTTTGAGTTTGTATAATAACGACGTGGTAAACCTGCTAATCCAATAAAGTGCATTGGGAAGAATACTCCATACGCAGAAATTATAGTAATCCAGAAATGCCAATATCCTAATGTTTTGTTCATCATCCTACCGTACATTTTTGGGAACCAATGGTAGATTCCTGCAAACATTCCAAATAATGCAGACACTCCCATTACTAAGTGGAAGTGCGCCACTACGAAATAAGTATCATGAACGTTAATATCTAATGCTGAATCTCCTAAAACTAATCCTGTTAAACCTCCAGTTACGAATGTAGATACTAATCCGATAGAGAATAACATAGCTGGATTCATTTGCAGGTTTCCTTTCCATAGTGTAGTTACATAGTTAAATGCTTTTACAGCCGAAGGAATTGCAATTAATACCGTAGTAAATGTAAATACAGAACCTAAAAATGGATTCATTCCAGAGATGAACATATGGTGTCCCCATACAATTGTAGAAAGGAATGCGATTGCCATTATAGATCCAATCATCGCACGGTATCCAAAAATTGGCTTACGTGCATTTGTTGATATAATTTCCGATGTTAAACCTAATGCTGGTAATAAAATGATATATACCTCTGGGTGACCTAAGAACCAGAATAAGTGTTCAAATAATACTGGTGAACCACCTTGATAATGTAATACTTCTCCTGAAATGAATATATCAGATAAGTAGAAAGAAGTACCAAAACTTCTATCAAATATTAATAATAATGCTGCTGATAATAATACAGGGAACGAAATCACACCAATAATTGCTGTAATAAAGAAAGCCCACATTGTTAAAGGCAATCTTGTCATTTTCATTCCTTTTGTACGTAAGTTTAAAACTGTAACGATGTAGTTTAATGAACCTATTAATGACGATGCAATAAAGATTGCCATAGAAACTAACCATAACGTCATACCTGTACCTGAACCTGGAATAGCCTGCGGTAAAGCAGATAAAGGAGGATAAATTGTCCACCCTGCAGATGCTGGCCCTGCTTCAACAAATAATGAAATAACCATTACTACTGAAGATAAGAAGAACAACCAGTAAGATACCATGTTCAAAAATCCTGAAGCCATATCACGTGCTCCAATTTGTAACGGAATTAATAAGTTTGAGAATGTACCACTTAAACCAGCTGTTAATACAAAGAATACCATAATTGTACCATGTATTGTTACCAATGCTAAGTACATATCTGGATTCATTACTCCATCTGTTTGATGATGTCCTAAAAATGCTTCTATAATAGAAAATGATTTTTCTGGCCATGCTATTTGTAAACGGAATAACATTGACATAAACACTCCAATAATTCCCATAAACATTCCTGTTATCAAGAATTGCTTTGAAATCATTTTATGGTCTGTACTGAAAATGTATTTCGTTACAAATGTTTCTTTGTGGTGATGATGATCTGACATAATCTATACTTTATATCTAATTTATAAATATCTTATTTAATAACTTGAGCTAATGTTTTTTGTTCTGATAACCACTTTTTGTATTCAGCCTCTTCTACAACAGTAATTTTCATTTGCATATTATAGTGAGAAGCTCCACAAATTTTATTACATAATAATAAGTAATTAAATTCATATGGTTCCTCTTCACCTTTAGCAGCTCTGATTTTGTTTATCCCTTTAGTTTTTGCAATTACCTCAGGGTTTTTACGCATTTCTTCAGTAGTAAATTTAGGTGTAAATGCAAACTGGGTTACCATACCAGGCACACAGTTCATTTGCGCTCTAAAGTGAGGCATATAAGCTGAGTGCAATACATCTTGCGAACGGAACTTAAATAATACTTTTTTACCTTTTGGTAAATATAATTCAGTTACCTGCTTATCATCTTTAGCATTTGGGTCTGACATATCAACCCCCATAGTGTTAATTCCTTTAATAAAATTAACATTTCCTAAACCTAATTCATTATCTGCACCTGCATATCTAGCATCCCATCTAAACTGTTGAGAATATACCTCAATTACAATAGGATTTTCATCATCTCCAACATACATTACGTTATTCCATTGCCATAACCCATATCCAATTAACAAAACAATTGTTACTGCAGGAATAGTAGTCCATAACAATTCTAATTTATGACTATCTGCATAAAACAACGCTTTGTTATTCTTATTACCTCTATACTTGTAAGAGAAGTAAAAGATTAAAAACTGCATAGCGAATTGAACAATTCCAATTAGCCAAAACGTTATATCGAATAAATTATCGTCATGTTCTCCTTCTATAGAGGCAGACTCAGGTAACATTATAACATTCATTGCTATTAAGCAGTAAATCATCATTGCATATAAAAATGCAAGGAAACCTAATGATATTTTACCTTGTATATCATTGTCTTTATCTGTAGCAATTACAGAACGAAAATTCATTATACGAGTTATTTGCCAAAAGCTAACTCCTATTGCAACTGCTATAAAAATGTAAAATAAAGCGAGCATAATATCTAAACTATTATTTATTATTATTTTATTTATTAATGATGATTACTATCTTCTCCTCTATGTTCGATGATATAGTAATGGTGTGTTTCACTCTCATGAAGGAATGGATTTCCTTTTGCTAATGGACTTGCTTTTGCAAATGCATTAAAAGTTGCGAAGATAAACAATCCTATAAAGAATAATATTCCGCTTATTTCACCAATTCCGAATCCCCATTGACCTCCAACTGTTCCTGGCATAATCATTACAAATAAATCTACATAATGACCTACTAATATAACTACACCTCCTAATACTACTAACCAAGGAATACTCTTAAAGTCACTGTTAATTAATAACAATACAGGGAAAATGAAGTTTAATACAACCATTCCTAAAAATGGTACTTTATACTCGTGAAAACGTTGAACAAAATAAGTGGTTTCTTCTGGCATATCTGCATACCATATTAACATAAACTGAGCAAACCATAAGTAAGTCCAGAATACAGAAAAACCAAACATAAACTTTGCTAAATCGTGAATATGACTGTCATTTACAAATGGTAAAGCTCCTTTAGCCCTTAAGTAAATAGTAACAATAGCTATTACTGTTAATGCAGATACTAATAAAGTAGCTAATACATACCATCCAAATAATGTAGAGAACCAGTGAGGGTCAATCCCCATAATCCAGTCCCAAGACATCATAGATTCAGTAATCATGAAGAATACTACAAAACCAACACTAATATTATAAAGGTTTTTGTGTAATTTTAAATCTCCGTTATCTTGTTGTAATGATTTCTTTCTTATAATAAATCTAAAAACATTCCATCCTAATAAATAGAATACACCTCTCATTGCCCATCCTGGTACATTCATCCACCAGCTCTTACGATCAACAATTGCATCGTAATTTGGACTTTGAGGGTCAAATACGCCTTCAGCCATCCATGGGAATAAGTGGTTTTTATGCATTACGGTTAATACAATAAATAGTAACATAAAAACACTTACATAGTGTATATTACTTGAAATTGCTTCCATTACTCTAAATAGTACTACAGACCAACCAGCCTGTGCTACTCTTTGTGCTGCATAAAAAGCCATTACTAACAAACTAATTCCTAAGAAGAAAAGCATTGCTACGTAAAAAGCAGACCAAGGTCTGTTTTGCATTTGATGAAATGCATGCTCTGCATGTGCGTCATGATTGTCATTGGCATGAGCTGTATCATGAGATTTTCCGTGATCAGAAGCTTTATCATGTGATGTACCATGAGAATCACCATGTGAACCATGTGCATCATGTTGTTTTGCTAAAATCTCTTTTGCTTCCTCTAAAGTACTAGGTGCAGTTACAAAATTATATACAGTACCTAACAAACCTATTACCATTAAAGCCAGCGCAAATATTTTTAATTTTCCTGTAAACTGATACATATCTTAAATATCTATATAGATTTATTTTAATTCGCTTCTTAATTTTTCAACGTATTGTACAACTTGCCAACGCTCGTTATATCTAAGTTGTGATGCGTGAGATCCCATTAAGTTTTTACCATACATAATCACATGATAAATACTACCTGGTGTTAAATCTCTGTCCTTATAATTAGGGATTCCATTAAATTTATCTCTTTGAGATAAAATTCCATTACCATCCCCTTTCTTTCCATGACATGCAGCACAGTAAATTCCGTATAACTCTTTTCCTTTTGCTAAGTTCGCTTCTGTAGAGTCTATAGGATTTTTTAATTCTAATTTTGCTTTTTCATATCCCTCATTTGTATCAGGAATATCATAAGCAACTATACCATTTCTACTAACTGTACCAGCAACTGGTTCTCTGTTTACTACAACACCACCAGCAGATTTTACTCCATTTGCATCATAAGGAACAGATACGTACATATCTGGCATGTATTGAACTTGTGGAGTTCTTTTGTTATTACAAGAAATTATACTTGCAATTACTACTAAAGTTAAAACTATTTTTAAACTTTTCATACTATCCTTAATTAATGCTTTTCTACTACGTTAATTTCTACAGCTCCTGTTGTTTCTAATAAAGACTTTAATTCATCTTCATTTCCATGAACAGCTATTTCCATCAAGAAATGATCATCTGTTGTTCTTGGATCTGGATTTTCAGCTTTTTTAAATGGCCAAATTTTACTACGCATGTAAAATGTAATTACCATTAAGTGTGCTGCAAAGAATACTGTTAATTCAAATAAAATTGGCACAAATGCTGGCATATTAGTAGCCCAAGAAAAACTTGGTTTTCCACCAATATCTTGCGGCCAATCAGCAATCATAGTATACCAAGTTAACCAAGTAGCTACCGCTGTACCTGTAATTCCGTATAAGAATGCTGTAATAGCTAAACGGGTTGGTGCTAACCCCATTGCTTTATCTAATCCGTGAACTGGAAAAGGAGTAAAAACCTCTTCAATATGATGATGCTCGGCTTTAACCTTCTTAACGGCATCCATTAAGATATCATCATCATTATATAATGCGTGAATTACTTTATTAGTGCTCATTGTTCTCGTCTCTTAATTTTTTAAAGTTCTCTCCTGATGATTTCAAGATTGTTTTTACCTCTGCAGTAGGAATTACTGGGAAAGTTCTTGCATATAATAAGAATAATACAAAGAAGAATCCAATAGTTCCAATGAATATACCTACATCTACAAATGTAGGCTCAAAACGCCACCATGTAGAAGGTAATTGTCCTTTACTTAATACAATTGCAATAATATCAAAACGCTCAAACCACATACCAATGTTAATTGCAATAGATACTAAGAAAGATACAATAAAGCTTCTTCTTAATTTCTTAACCCATAAGATTTGTGGAATGATGATATTGAATATCATTAACGACCAGAATGCCCATCCATATGCTCCTGCTTCTGCTCCAAATGATAAATATGTATAATTCTCATAAGGAGAACCGGTGTACCATGCTATAAAGAATTCTGTTGCATAAGCTACGGCTACAATACCACCTGTTAAGATGATTACAATATTCATATACTCTACGTGTAAACGTGTAATATATGCTTCTAAGTTTGTTACCTTACGCATCACCCCTAAAAGCGTTTGTACCATTGCAAATCCTGAGAAAATTGCCCCTGCAACGAAGTATGGAGGGAAAATTGTTGAGTGCCATCCTGGGTTTACAGAAGTAGCAAAGTCAAACGATACAATAGTATGTACAGAAAGTACTAACGGTGTAGCTAAACCTGCTAATACTAAAGATACTTCTTCAAAACGTTGCCAATCTTTAGCTCTACCAGACCATCCAAAAGATAATAAAGCGTAAATTTTCTTTTGGAAAGGCTTTACTGCCCTATCACGTATCGTTGCAAAGTCAGGTAATAAACCAGTCCACCAGAACACTAATGATACCGATAAATACGTAGAAATTGCGAATACATCCCATAGTAATGGCGAGTTAAAGTTAACCCATAATGATCCGAATTGGTTTGGAATTGGTAATACCCAGTATCCATTCCAAGGACGTCCCATGTGAATAATTGGGAATAAACCTGCTTGGAATACCGCAAAAATAGTCATCGCTTCCGCAGAACGGTTAATTGCCATTCTCCATTTTTGACGGAATAATAAAAGTACTGCAGAAATTAATGTACCAGCGTGACCGATACCTACCCACCATACGAAGTTGGTAATATCCCATGCCCAACCAATGTTTTTACTTAATCCCCATACACCAATACCAGTTCCTACGGTGTAGAAGATACATCCAAATCCCCATAACATTGCTGCTAAAGCGATATAGAATGCTATATACCAATTTTTGTTTGCTTTTCCTTCAATAGGTCTAGCTATATCCTCAGTAATATCATGATAAGATTTCTCACCAAGTATTAAAGGTTCTCTATAAGATGATTCGTAATGAGACGACATAATCTATTTTCTTATAATTTTAATTAAGCTTCGTTTGTATTTCTTACTTTCACTTGATACACTACGTTTGGTTTTGTACCGATGTAATCTAACACGTGGAAAGCTCTTCTATCTTCTTTTAAATGCGCTACTGCATCTTCTGAATTGTTCACATCACCAAACACCATTGCTCCTGTAGAACAAGCTTGAGAACAAGCCGTTTGGAATTCATCTTTCTTAACTGCTCTACCTTCTTTCTTAGCCTTTAAGATAGTAGCTTGTGTCATTTGAATACACATAGAACATTTTTCCATAACTCCTCTTGAACGAACAACTACGTCTGGGTTTAACACCATTTTTCCGTACTCATTATTCATATTGAAGTCAAATTCTTCGTTTTCTGCATAGTTAAACCAGTTGAAACGACGTACTCTATATGGACAGTTGTTTGCACAATAACGTGTACCTACACAACGGTTATATGCCATGTGGTTTTGACCTTGACGACCGTGAGATGTTGCCGCTACAGGACATACTGTTTCACATGGTGCATGGTTACAGTGCTGACACATCATTGGTTGAAAAGCAACTTGAGGGTTCTCTGCTGGGTTTTCTAACGCATCAAATAAATCACCTCTACTTAAACCTAATACCTTCTCAGTATAAAGTCTCTCAACTTCTTGATTTGGTACATTAGGGTTTTGCTTCTTAAACTCTTCTAATGTTATTTTAGCTTGCTTCTTATCGTGTTGTCTGTCTTCAACAGTTGAAGAATAGTAACGATCAATACGTAACCAAGCCATATCTCTACCAACTCTTACTTCATCTTTACCAACAACTGGAACATTGTTTTCTGCATGACATGCTACTACACACGCCCCACAACCTGTACAAGATGTTAAATCAATAGATAAATTAAAATGGTGTCCAATACTTCTATCATGATCATCCCATAAATCAATTTTACTTCCTTCTGTTTCTTGGTGATCATATGAAACCATGAAAGGCTTATTCCAAGTATGTTTAGGATCTAATGATTTATTATTTACTTCTTTTAAAGAAGCTTCTCTTAAAATATCATGACGCCCAGCAAGTGTACTTTGTACTTGCATACAAGCAAACTTGTGCCATCCTGAAGTTTTTTCTATAGAAACATTGTATTGAACATTGTTTCCGTTTTTATATAATGAATAGGCGTTTACACCTACTTGCATTTCTTCTTTTAATCCTTGCTTTCTACCATACCCTAAAGCTAATCCTAACGACCCTGGTGCTTGACCTGGTTGAATCATTACTGGTACATTCTCTAAAGCTACTCCGTTTACAGTTACCTTAGCATAATTACCATCAATAGCTCCGTTATCTTTTACTGGATTTGCAAAACCTAACTTCTTAGCATCTGCCATAGACATAGTTAAGTAATTATCCCAAGAAGCTCTGGTTAAAGGATCTGGCAACTCTTGTAACCAAGGGTTATTGGCTTGCTTACCGTCTCCTAATGCTGTTGATGAATATAATTTTAATTCAAATCCAGAAGACTTAACAGAAGCTACTAATCCGTTTGCTACTGCTACAATATCAAATACTGTTTCTTCAGTTTCTTCTTGTTTAGGCACTTCTACTTCCTCAACAACTACTTCAGGCTTAAAGAATCCATCATGTAAAGCTTGATTCCAAGACTTTCCGCCTAAAACATTGGTTGCCCAAAACTCCTTTAACGTATCGTAATAGTTCTTTGCTCCTCCAGACCATTTTAATAACGTATCTTGTAATTGACGTGTATTAAATAAAGGTTGAATAGTAGGCTGCATTAAACTATATACACCATTAGTAGTCATTACATCTCCCCAGCTTTCTAAGTTATGAGGAGCTGGTAATGTATATTGTGATGCATTTGCTGTAGCATCGTTTTGAGTTCCAATTGCTACAGAAAGTGACAATTTAGCTAAACCAGCTTTAAAATCAGCGGCATTTGCTAATGTATAAACAGGGTTTACATTATAAGTAATTAAACCTTTAACGTTTCCTGATTTCATATCAGCTACTAACTTAGCTACTTCTGCATCGTTACCTTGGCGTGTTAAGTTAACTGCTTTAGTATCTAAAATTTCACTATTTAATGCTTTGTTGATTGCTAAAGCTAATAACTGTGCATTTTTATCATTAATTCCAGTTACTACTACTGCTTTTGAACCTGCTTTTTTAAGATCAATAGCTAACTTTTTAATCTCAGCATCAAATGCTGTAGCTTTAGAAGGTAAATTACCTCCAACAATGGCATTATATAAATTTAAAAGTGCATATACTTGATCAGATGGCTTCGCAACAATTCTCTTATCTGCATTAGACCCTGTCAAGGACATGTTACCTTCTATTTGAACATGATAAGACATTTTACCTGTCTCAACTCTACGTCCATCTGTATAAGACTTTTCATAACCTCCTTGCCAATCTCCAATAAAATCAGCACCAATTGAAGCTATAACTTCTGCCTTACTAAAGTCATAATTTGGTAAAGCACGTTTTCCATACATTGTTTCAAAAGCATCTAAAGAAGCACTTTCAGAAATTGCATCATAAACAACATGCTTAATATTAGGGTATGCTGCTACAAAATCAGCAATTACCTTTTCAGTAGATGGACTTGCCAATGTACCTGTTAATAACACTACAGGAGCATTTGCAGTTTTTAGCTGATTTAGTTTTGCGATAATTTCTTTATCAGCATTCGCCCAAGTTATTTGAGTTTCTCCTTTTCTTGGTTCTTTTAAACGCAACCTTTCATCATATAATGATAAAACAGATGCTTGTGTACGTGCATTGGTCTCTCCTCCTGCCTCTTTGTTTGGCATAATTTGAATTGGACGCCCCTCACGTGTTTTAACTAACACATTTGCAAAATCAAAACCATCAGCAATAGTAGTTGCATACCAATCCGCAACACCTACAACAATATCATTAGGTTGTACTACATAAGGAATTGATTTTCTTACTGGACCTTCACATGCTGCTAACGAAGCGGCTGCTGTGGTAAATCCAACATACTTTAAAAAATCTCTACGTGAAGTTGATGTGTTTTCTAAAGTTTCTTTATCTCCTAAAAACTCACCAGTAGGAATTTCTTGTACAAACTCTTGACTACGTAGCGTTTCAACAACGGAACTTTCTTTAAGTTCTTCAACACTTTGCCAGTATTTTTTGTTTGAAGCCATTTATATACGTGTTTTTCTACTTTCTAATTGATTAATAGTGGCACTTACCACACTCTTTTCCTCCTAACTGCGCAATTGTCACTTGCTCTACACCGTACTTCTTCGCTAATTCTTTATGAATCTTAGCGTAGTACTCATTCCCCTTCAAGTCAACCTTAGTTTCCTTGTGACAATCAATACACCAACCCATTGTTAATGGTGAATGTTGGTATACTTCATCCATCTCCTCTACAGGACCATGACACTTTTGACACTTCACTCCAGCTACTGTTACGTGTTGTGAGTGATTGAAATACGCAAAATCTGGTAAATTATGTACTCTAATCCATTTTACTGGTTTAGTTTTCCCTGTATATTCTAATTTTTCAGCATCCCAACCAGCAGCTTCATATATTTTAGCAATCTCTTTATCTAATTGCTTTTTACCTAACTTCACTCCATCGTGCTCTACCTGTAAACCATCGGCTACTTCAGAAATATTCTTATGACAGTTCATACAAACATTTACAGAAGGAATTCCTGAGTGCTTACTATGTTTAGCCGCTGAGTGACAGTATTGACACTCAATCTTATTGTCTCCAGCATGTACTTTATGTGAAAACGCAATTGGCTGTACTGGCTGATACCCTTCATCAACACCAACTTTAAATAACGTACCGAACAATACATACGCCGTCATTAATGCTCCAAAAATCACAAACAACACATGTAAAAATGTATTCTTTTTAATTCCTTGCCACAACTCAGCAGACTGCCCTAATAAACCTGGGGTTTTTGGCGCTCCTTTTAACTCACTAATTGTTTTTAATAAACTAGCAATAATTAAAAACGCTACAATTATAGCTGCTGCTAAAATGTAAATTAACCATTTTGGACCGCCATTACCACCTCCATTACTACCATCTGAACCTGAACCAGGAGGAGGAGTCTTTACAATTTCCCCAACAGTCGTATAATATAGAATATCATCAATATTCTTATCAGTTAACTGAGGAAAAGCAGTCATGTTTGACCCTTTGTACTCATCATAAATAGCGATTGCATCCTTATCTCCAGATGCTCTCAAAGCAGCATTATCTTTAATCCATGCTTTTAACCAATCATTTCCTCTTCTATCTTCAACCTTACCTAAAGCAGGCCCAACTAGCTTCTTATCTAACTTATGACATGAAGCACAAAGAGACTTAAATAATTTTTTCCCTTCTTTTTGACGTGCCTCATCTACATCTTGTGAATAGGCAGAAAAACTTAGTAAAAAGATTAAAAAGAAAGCTAAACTCTGTAAGAGTGTTTGAGTTGATTTACTGTGATGTTTCACACTTTTCATACTATAAAATATAAATTTTGTATCTATTTTGGTACAATTTTTTCTGTAACTTTACTTTAAAAACAGGTTACAGAAAGTTGCACAAAAGTACTACTTCTGTCTAAATTGTGAAATGTTAAGAGTTTCCTAATTTGTAATTTATATCTATTCTAAATAACACTTGTGAACAATGTATTATTTAACAAGTCGTTACTTTTGTAAAAAGCAAAGTCACTTATGAAAAGTAAACATCAAATATTCTTTTTCTTATTCATTTTTATAAGCTTCACTATTAATAGTATAGCTCAATCTAATTATAAAGATACAAAAGCTATTCATAAATTGATAGAGAAAAAGAGAGAATATAATAAAACTAATAAAACTGGATTTAGAATTCAGTTGTACAATGGTTTAGAAAAAAGAGCCAAAAGCATTAAACACCGATTCCAATTAGAGTTTCCTGATATCAGCACACACCTAGCTTACAAGAGTCCTGAATGGAAAATTCAAGTTGGTTATTTTAAAACACGTTTAGATGCTGATAGAGCTTTAAATAAGATACGTGAAAAATTTTCTGGTGCCATCGTGATACCTATGTAATTAACAACAAAACTATACTGATTGGTTATCCATATCAGAATTTTGCTTCTTCTTTTCTTCATCTTTAATTATAGATGGAAATATAGTGGGAGCAATTTTTTTTACGGGCTTATACAAAATAGATTCATCTAAACTTTCCTGACTTACAAAAGGGATTGTATTATTCATTTTTCCAAAGAATATAAACAACACACTTAATATCAAGCCTATTTTCAAAGCCCCAAATACACCTCCAAGTATTTTATTTAAAATTCCTAAAGAAGCAAAATCAGCAATTTTAGTCAACACTTTTCCTAATAAGGCAATTACAATTATTATTACCACAAATGTACCTGCAAAGGCAGCTAAAGAAATATATTTTTCATCCCAGCTTACACTATTTTTAAGCCAGTCACCTATAAAATACGAAAAATGTATAGCTCCGTAAACACCCGCTACTAATGCTACTAAAGAAGCAACTTCAACAAACAACCCTTTCATCAACCCTCGTACAAAACCAAACAGCAATAAAGCTGCAATAATGATATCAAATGTCCCCATTTTTTTTAATTTTCTTTAATTATTAAGTTATAAAGCAGTAGCAGAATTTTTATTCTTACACAAATATAACTAACTCGTTTGTATCTTTGTTGCTTTTATAAAATAACGGATAAAAAGATGGAGTTAAAAGAAAAGTGGGAACTTATTTTAGAAAAACTTTCTTCTCAGTTTGCTGATGGTGACACTATAGATGTGGATGGTATACTATATTTAATAGGTGTACAAGAATTAGGCAAAGGACATCAGAGCTTTAAGAAAGATGAGAAAATCAATTTAATGCATATAGCAATATGTAAGCTTTTAGAACCATATGGTTATTATGAATTTGACTATTTTGATGATGACGGCTGGCCACATTATAAAACAGTTAATGAATTACCTAGTTTAAAACCTGGAGAACAATCTGTTTTAATAAAAGAAGCTATTATCAATTATTTTGAGTCTTTAGACTTTTTATAAAGCCTTTTTTGTACCTTCCTTTATAAGTAACTATAAAACGTCTTGTTATTTTAATAAACTGTTATATATTTACTGGCAAATAACGTTCTTTTTTGTTTAGTTCTAAAAGAATTTACATTTTTGGTACACTTCTTGAAATAGAAACAACAAACAAAACGTTTTAACCCTTAATAATAACTTTATCAAAACATTATGATGAAAAAATTAATGAGCCTGATAGTTTTAGTAACCTCAATAGCAAATGCTCAATACTCTGTTAGAGGTACCATGACTCCTCCTGATAAAGGAGATTGGGTTATGCTTCATAAACTTCAAGGTGTTACCCCAAAATACATTGCCAACACTACTATTAAATTTGATACTGTTAATGTTGGCGGAGATAAACAAGTTTTAGGTAAATTCTCTTTAGAACTCCCTAAAAATGCAGAATCTGGTGTTTATCGCGCAACTTACAGAAATAAAGGTGCTGGATTTGTTGACTTCCTTTTTAACAAAGAAAATGTTGAATTTATCTTCAACCCTAAATTCCCAGATCAATCTGTAGTTTTTACAAGTTCTAGAGAAAATAAGTTATACAATGAGTATCTTGAAGCTTATGCTCTTATCCAAAAAAAGATAGACTCTCTTCAAATGGAGTATTTAAAAACTTTGGCAAAAGACACTAAAAGAGCTTATAAAAAAGAACTTAATAACTTAGAGGATTTACAAGAGTTATACGAAAACAAGTCCGAAGGAATGTTAACTCATGAATTCATTAAGGCTTCGCAGCGTTACAATCCAAGTAGTATTATTGATAATATGCCAGACTACATGTCTTCAACCATGGATAACTTCTTTAAGTTTGTAAATTTTGACAATAAAACTTTATACCAATCATCTTTTTTAGTTGACCGTGTTAATGACTATGTTTTCTACTTAAACTCTTCTGAAGATCAAATAACTCAGCAAGAGTTGTACAAGAAATCTATTAACAGAGTAATGGACATTATTGGTAACAAAAGAGTAAAAAAAGAAATTCTTGAGTTTTTAGTAAATACCTATGCTGAAAGAAGAAATTCTGAAATTGTAGACTGGTTGTTTAGTGAATATTATGACAAACTATCAAATAAGGATAGCTCTTTTAAAGCTAAAAAATTAGATCAATTAAGTGTATCTGTTGGTAGACCTGCTCCTGACTTTTCATGGAAAGAAAATGGTAAAGATTATAGATTATCTACCTTAAATGAGAAGCAATATTATTTGATGATTTTCTGGAGTACTGCTTGTCCTCACTGTGTAAAAGAGATTCCTGAAGTTCATAGCTTCATGCAAAGTTTCTCAAATACTTCTGTAATTTCATTTGCAATTGAAGATAATGATGTTGAGTTTAATAAATTTAAACAAAAACTTCCAGGATGGCACAATGTAATTGGTACGCATCCTACCTATAAGTTTGATAACGAAATAGTAAAAAAGTACAAGATTGATGCAACACCTACTTATTTTGTATTAGATGCCAATAAAAAAATAATTGCAGTACCTAATACTGTTAAGGATGTTCAACAATTTTTCAAGAACTTAAAATAAAAAATAATCACCATTTTACAAAAAAGAGTTAAGCTTAGCTTAGCTCTTTTTGCTTTTAACACCATTTCTGATATAAATCACACTCAAAATAAAAGTAGTTTAATTGAGGATTAGATGAAGCAAGAAACTAAAGTATAACCGAACTACAGTTTCTGTTTTATTTTATATTAATTAAAAAGAGTCAGTTTAATTGAGCTATTTTGTATTAAAACCGCTTTAGAAATACAAGAAAGCGTCTTCAATATACTCTATTGTATGTTTTTTATTCATACACACAATAGCTATAATGTCAAATTGTACCTCTACATCTATATCTTTACTTTCTATATATTCATTAATTGCACTGACTAATAGTTTTATTTTTTTAGTGCTAATAAAATCCTGAGGATTTCCAAAGTAACTAGAAGAACGTGTTTTTACCTCTACCACTGAAAGTATATCATTTTTCAAAGCAATTATATCAATTTCAGCTTTTTGAAAACGGTAATTTTTTTCAAGAATTTTAAATCCGTTTTTCTTTAAAAACTCCTCTGCCAACTCTTCTCCTTTCTTTCCTAATTCATTGTGCTCAGCCATAGATGATTATTTAAAAATCAATTTTGACTCTTGATCTTTTATTTCTAACTCAACATTTCTTCCCATAATCAACGCTCTATTATCTGGTTCATGTCCTGCAGGGAAATCAAATAGTACTGGTATATTCTTAGGCAATACTTCTAGTATTAACTGTTTTATAGAGCTTCCCCAAGGGGTCGTATTTTTTTTAATTTTTGTCATATCACCAACAACTACCGCCTTAATTTTTGTAAAATACCCTGCTCTTTTCAAACTTTGCAACATTCTATCTATGCTATACTTATACTCACCTATTTCTTCAATAAATAAAATCTTACCTTCTGTTGACATTTGACTCTCTGAGCCTAACATAGATGTCAATATTGCTATATTTCCTCCTATTAGCTCACCAGAAACATTTCCTTTTCTATTGTATTTAGACGGAGTAATCTCATAACTTAACCTCTCTCCAAATAATGCTTTTTTAAACGTTGAGATTGTATGAGGAATATCCTCCTTTTTATCCTGCATACTTGTTCCCATCATAGCATGTAAAGTTTCTATTCCTAAGTTATGAATATGGTTATGAAATGCCGTTATATCAGAATACCCTATTACCCATTTAGGACTATCTTTAAACTTTGAAAAATCTAATTTATCTAATATTCTTACAGAACCATAACCTCCCCGTGCGCACCAAATAGCTTTAACATTTGGATTATCCATTGCCTCCTGAAAATCTTGACAACGCTCATCATCTGTTCCTGCAAAATGATTTCCTTGATTAAACATATGTTTTCCATACACAACCTTTAATCCCCAATCTTCTAATAATTGTTTAGCCTTATCTATTACATTTTTCCTATTCTTTAAAATTCCAGCCGGAGCCACTAATGCTACGGTATCTCCTTTTTGTAAATAAGGCGGCGTTACTAACTTCATAGTTTGAGCTTTTGAAAACATTGATGAAATCATCATTATAAAAACCAAAAGTATGTTTCTTTTTTTCATCATAGATTTCTGTTTTTAATGTTAAAATTGGTAAAAACTGTAAAAAGTAAATGTACCCATTTTATAACAGTTTAAAAAATAGCTTTTTCGTACTTTTGCGCTTTAATTTTAGTATAAAACAATGAGTACACCTAAAAGATATACCATTACAGCAGCATTACCTTATACCAACGGCCCTATTCATATAGGTCATTTAGCAGGAGTTTATGTTCCAGCTGATATTTATGCTCGATTCTTACGTGCTACAGGTAAAGATGTAGCCTACATTTGTGGTTCTGATGAACATGGCGTTGCTATTCCAATGCGTGCTAAAAAAGAAGGTGTCACTCCTCAAGATATTATTGACAAGTATCATGGAATTATCAAAAAATCTTTTAAAGATTTTGGTATTTCTTTTGACAATTACTCAAGAACTTCCGCTCCTATTCATCATGAAACTGCTTCTGAGTTCTTTCAAAAACTATATAAAAATGGTGATTTTATTGAAGAAGTTACCGAACAGTTATATGACGAAGAAGCTAACCAATATTTAGCAGATCGTTTTGTTATAGGAACTTGTCCTAAATGTGGTAACGAAGAAAGTTATGGAGATCAATGTGAAAAATGTGGAACTAGCCATAATGCAACGGATTTAATCAATCCTAAATCAGCAATTACTGGAAATGTTCCGACTTTAAAAGAAACAAAACATTGGTTTTTACCTTTAGATAAACACGAAGAATTTTTAAAAGAATGGATTTTAGACGGTCATAAAAATGATTGGAAGCCAAATGTTCTTGGTCAAGTAAAATCTTGGATCGATGATGGTCTGCGCCCAAGAGCCGTTACTCGTGACCTGGACTGGGGAATTCCTGTGCCAGTTGAAGGTGCTGATGGAAAAGTATTATATGTTTGGTTTGATGCGCCTATTGGATATATTTCATCTACTAAAGAATGGGCAGAACAAGCTGGGAAAAACTGGGAAGATTACTGGAAAAAAGATGATACAAAACTGGTACATTTTATTGGTAAAGATAATATTGTATTCCATTGTATTATTTTCCCCGCTATGCTAAAGGCACATGGCGATTATATTTTACCTGAAAATGTTCCTGCAAACGAGTTTTTAAATTTAGAAGGTAATAAATTATCTACTTCTAAAAACTGGGCGGTATGGTTACATGAATATTTAGAAGAGTTTCCTAACCAACAAGACGTATTACGCTATACTTTAACTGCAAATGCACCAGAAAGTAAAGACAATGATTTTACATGGAAAGATTTCCAAGCTAAAAACAATAATGAATTAGTTGCTGTTTTTGGAAACTTCATCAATAGAGTAGTTGTTTTAACTAACAAATACTATAATGGAATAATTCCTGAACCAGGAGAGTTTTCTGAAGTAGATGAAGATACTTTGGCACAACTAAAAGAATTCCCAAACATTATAGCTAAATCTATAGAACGTTATCGTTTTAGAGAAGCGTCACAAGAAATGATGAATTTAGCCAGATTAGGGAACAAATACTTAGCAGATGAAGAGCCTTGGAAGGTTATTAAAGAAGATGAAGAACGTGTAAAAACCATTATGTATGTAGCACTACAAATAGCAGCTGGTTTAGCGGTTTTATCTGAACCGTTCTTACCGTTTACTTCATCTAAATTAAAATCAATTTTAGTAATTAATGATGCATTAAACTGGGATTACATATCTAAACAAAAAGTATTACTTTCAGCTAATCATCAAATAAATAAAGGAGAATTGTTATTCTCAAAAATCGAAGATAAAACTATTGTTGCTCAATTGGAAAAATTAGAAGCTACCAAAAAAGCCAACGAAGCAGCAAACAAAGTTGTAGAGCCTCAAAAAGACACTATTCAATTTGATGATTTCACCAAATTAGATATTAGGGTTGGAACTATTTTAGAAGCTGAAAAAGTAGCTAAAACTAAAAAGTTATTAAAACTTACTGTTGATGTAGGCATTGACAAACGCACTATTGTATCTGGTATTGCTGAAAGCTTTAAGCCTGAAGATATTATTGGACAACAAGTAAGTGTACTTTGTAATTTAGCTCCAAGAAAACTAAGAGGTGTCGAAAGCCAAGGAATGATTTTAATGACTGATACTCCTGATGGTAAATTGGCATTTGTTCAACCTTCTGAAAAAGTTAAAAATGGTGAATTTATTGCCTAAACATAAAAAGGGAGCCTTTTTAGGCTCCCTCAAAAAAAAACAATTAACAATGGCTTTATTCTTTGATAAATACTTTTTTATCTATTTTTTTTCCGTTGTTAATTTGCAAAATATAAACTCCGTTTTTAAAACCCCCAACATTCAACTTCATTACTCCATTTAAACTACTAGATTTTGAAGTTTTTATCAACTTCCCTGTCACATCAAAAACTTTAATACTTAAACCATCAGTTTTTTCACCTAAATCAAGTGTCAACTCATTACTTACTGGATTTGGATACATTTTAAATGATGTACCTAAGCTACTTCCTTCTTTTAATTCTCTTAGTCTTGATGCATTAGTTGATATACTTACAGTATAATCCTGAACAGCACCATCTCCTACACTACCACATGGCTTTGGAGCTCTATTATACGCCATAGACACACGCATTCTAGTCTTTCCATTTTGAATATTAGCTGGCACTGTTACTGTTTTTGTTTGCGCATTAGGTATAGCACTTCCTGAATCAAATAATACTTCAGAATTCTCAAAAGTTCCATTTTTATTATAATCTACCCAAACCTTAAAAAATTCTTTATATTTTGAATTCAAATAACCCGGTGTCAACGTCATTGATGTACTTTCTCCCGCTACCAATGGAATAGCCGCTACTGTCTTTGTCAAATCTAAATATTTTGCCGCATCTGTTGTATGCGTAAAATTCCCTACGGTAACACCTGCTATCCATTCATATTTAATTCTATTTCCTGCAGACTCACAATACTCTACATCATTAATTTTGTCCTCATTTATTGCTAGATTATCAATCCATATACGCGTTCCAAATCCTGATATATTTTTAAATTTTACTAAAACACTAGGATTCCCTGTATAGCTTTTTAAATCCACTACCTCTCTTCTCCAATGATTTGCTTTTGTAGGAACCCAATCATTTGGTTCGTTACTATCTGTATCTGGATTATCAAGTACTTCTATTGTTTGTAAATCATGATGTGTTTTATTGTATACCTCTGTCCAATTCTCTCCACAGTCTTTTGAGACTAGAATAATTAAATTATCAGGACTATCTACATTATTATCTGGAATTGAACTGTTATATTTTGTATACGCCAAATCAAAAGCTAAAGCCTGATTCTCGCCTCCAGAAAAGTCAAAAGGTTTCAATATCAATTCATCAACTTTGTCTTTTTCATTATCTGCATTATTAATTACTAAACAAGAAGTATCTCCATTACCTACATCTGTTCTTTTTTCCCATAGAATATCATCATTATCAGTATTAATAATATGCCATCCTTCAATAGGAAAGTCTCCTTCAAAATTCTCACTATATGGCAATTCTGTTTTTTCGTTAATTGTTACAAATTCTTCCTTTATTTGCGTTGAACCTTCTCCATATTGATTAGTTGCAATTAACTGTACACGGTACTTACCAGTAGTACTATAAGTTACTTTAGGGTTCTTTTCATTTGATGTAGCTGGAGACCCTCCTTCAAATATCCAAGCCCAAGTAGTTGGTGAGCCTGTTGATATATCTTTAAAACTAACAGGTATATCTAAACAAATGTTCTCCTTCTCTAATTTAAAATCTGAATTTGGTACTTGCTTACTATCAAATTCTACTTTTACATTGTCAATCCAAATACGGGTTCCATATCCTGATTCATTAACAAATTTAATTAATACGTTTTTCTCTCCTTTATATTCATCTAATAGTACGTGTTCTTTTCTCCAATCTGAAGCATTTGTAGGAACCCAGTCGTTTGGCTCGTTGCTAGAAGTATCCGGGTTATCTAATACCTCAACAGTTTGCAGGTCATGATGTGTTTTGTCATACACTGTTAACCAAGTTACACCACAATCTTTAGACATCATAACTTTTAGTTTATCTGGACTATCTACATTAAACTCCGGCTTAAAATGATTGTATTTAGTATATGCTACGTCAAATGTAAACATTGTATTTCCTTTTGTTAAATCTATAGGATACATAATAATTTCATCCAACTCACCTACTGTTTCGTTATCTGCATTATTCATTATCATACAAGAATTATCTCCGTTACCTACATCATTACGTTTTTCAAATTGTAATCCACTATCAGGATTAATTATCTGCCATCCTTCTGGCGGGAAACTTCCCGAAAAACCTTGATTAAATGAATTCTTCTCAGGAATCTGAATTACTATAAAGTTAGACTTAGTAGCTGTACTTGTTCCATAGGCGTTTGTTACCGTTAACTTCACATTATAAGCTCCTTGCTGACTATAGGTAACTTCTGGCTTTTCTGCAGTTGAAGTAGCTGGTGTTCCTCCAGGAAATTCCCATTGCCATGAAGTAGGTTGCCCAGAAGAAACATCTTGAAATGTAGTTGTTAATGCATCACATATTGTACTTCTTTTATTTGCATAAAAATCTACAACTGGTGCTACATTATTTTTCATTGATAATTTTACATTATCTATCCATATACGGGTTCCAAAACCTGATACATTTTTAAATCTTATAGTGATTTTTGATTCACCATCATAGGCACTTAAATCTACAATTTCTTTTCTCCAATGCTCCTCTTTAGAGGGAACCCAATCATTTGATGCACTAGTTGGTACTTCTAACGTTTCTAACTCAGTATGTGTTTTACTATAAACCTCTACCCAGGTCGCTCCACAATCCGTAGAAACTTCAACTTTTAGTGCATCTGGACTATCATTATCAAATTTTGTATACGCAACATCAAAATACAACTCAGCTTTAGCCGCACTAGTGAAATCAAAATATGGCATACGAATAAAGTCTTCTGCTCCAACTTTATCATTCTCTGCATTGTTCATAATCATACATGAATTATCTCCATTTCCAATATCTGCTCTTTTTTCCCAAGCCAATTCATTATCTGGATTAGAAATACTCCAACCTTTAGGAGGAAATACTCCTGCAAAACTCTCAGAAAAATCAGTTGTTTTTGATTGATCTACATACACATAATCAACATACTCCTTTATATCTTTTCCTAAACTATTTGTTACTTTTAATGTTACTTTATATTTACCTGATGTATTATAAGCTACAACCGGTGCTAACGAAGAAGACGTAGCTGGGCTTCCTCCTTCAAAAGTCCATTCTCTAGTAGTAGGTATACCTGTTGACACGTCTTCAAATTGAATACTTTGTCCACTACAAATTGCATCAACATTACTTTTAATTTTTGCTACAGGTGTAGCAGGTATTATTCCTGTTGCCATTAAATTACTTTCTTGCCAAAGCAATCCTCTTGGATGCATTACTTCACTAGTATCTTCCAACCAATAATTCATTAATGCTACTTGATCCTTGGTAAACATATTTTGACAAGAGGTATTATAATCCATGTGATTTTCAAGATTCGCGTATACCCCACAATCATTTAGTTTATCCCTAGTACAACCTTCTTGACCTGGTGTATTGGGGGTATCTGCTAAACCATCTCCATCTCCACAAACTGCATTTCCATCTGCATCTCTAGCTGGAAAAACATGATTTAACCCAAAAAAGTGTCCGATTTCATGTGTAAAAACCTTTTCAAAATTTGGCCCGGCATAGATACCAGCTCCATTAACTCCACTTCCTCCTCCACAAGAGTCATAAGCACCTATGTAACGCCAGTTGAATACTATTCTAGGGTAAGTTTTTTCATGTGGCCCATTTGGTAAAAAAGCATGTCCGGATTGATTCCATTTACCATTTTCATTTGGATAATGAACAATAAAAACCTGTAAATAATATTTTCCATTTTTACCCCACCACCAAGGGTCATCTGTTATTCTTTTATCATAACCCCAACTAATTAATTCTCCATCTGCTTTCCAATTCATTCCTGGAGTATCTAACAAATTTCCATCAGGATCTTCAGTAGCTAAAATAAATTCTATATTATCCATTTTATCTTTAACTGCATCAAACCTAGGATCTGTTGTGTTAAATTCTGGATACTCTCCTCGAAAATCTTTATTAGCCACCTCAATAGCATTGGCTATTTTACAAGCCATAGTTTCCTTACTGATTTCATTTTTATTATTAGGTCCATCTCCTTCTCCATTATGTAAAATGTGAAAAACAACTGGTATTTTGTAAGTAGTATTTCTTTTTCTAAATATTCCTTCTTTTCTTTTTTGTTTAAAATTCTCAATACTCTTTTTATAAATCAGCAATTCTTTTGGAGTTAAATGCGCCCCGCATCTATCTACTTTTTGAGCGTAGGATCCTCCAATAAATGTAACCAATATAGCTACAAATAACTTTAGTTTGTTTGTCATGATGTTTGTTTGTTAGTGTAATTTTCGGATTTATTATATATTAACTTCTACATATATATGTTTAATTTTAACGAGCGCTCATTTTACAAAAATCTCAATAAAAACAAGTTTTAAATATTTTTATCAAAATAATTCACGTCAAAAGAAACAAATTATACAACACAAACTGATATTTTTTTAACATTAAGGTAATATAGTATCATTAACCGGTAAACCAATACAGTACCTACCAGTTAAAAAGCACAAAAAAAGAACTATTCTTAACAAAACAGCATTTTTATAAAAATATCCACAATTAAAATTAAAAAAAATAAGAATTCACCCTTAACAAAAACAACAAAAACTACCAAACTTAGTATTAAAAGGAGCTTTAAAGTTATTTTTAATTGTAGAATATTAACATATACATAAATCTGAAAAACAGAAAAGTTTCTTTTTCCATGTAGAAAATTTCTATCATTTTGTTTGGTTCTCGAATTAAATGATTGACAAACGAGATCTTAATTTAATCTCTTAAAATCTTTAAGTGTATCTATAGTTTTATATTTAGAAACTATAATCATATGATGGTATTATTAAAATTAACCCCAGCTATTTAATTAATAACGATATAGATATTATCAACTATAAACAATTTGACGTTTGTATATAAAAATAGAATATTCATAGTAATATGCTTGTTATTTTTACATTAATGCATCTTCATTTGAAAAAAATATCTTTCAATAGTTTTAGGTATTTATTTAAGCAGAAAGGGTTATCATAAACACTCCTCTATTTTAAATACTTAAAAAGAACTCTAAATCCATGTATGGGTTAAAACGATTAGAAATCATTTCATACCATTCTTCAAAAAACAATGCAATACTTTATCAATTATTCTCCCTCAACTAATTAACACCATTAAAAAGGAATACTAGAAATAAATAAGTGGTTATTGAATAGAGCAAATACTATTCAATAACCACTTATTTTTAAAACTATTAAAAGACCTATTCTACTTTTTATTTTAAAAGGTTTTTCATTTTTTTAATAGGTCATAAATTAACAATGAATTTATTCTTTTATAAACATACTTTTACTTATTTCACTACCGTTGTTGATTTGTAAAATATAAACTCCGTTTTTAAAGTTTTCTACATTCAACTTCATTACCGTATTAATATTAGCATCTTTAATATTCTTTATCAACTTTCCTGTTACATCATAAACCTTTACAGTTAAGCTTGTTGATTTATTTTGCTCCTTAATTAAATGTATAATTAAATCTTTACTTACTGGATTAGGATATACATAAGCTAAGTTATTCTTAGTGCTTTCTTCTTCTATTCCTAAAGTACTATCTTCATTTATCTCTAAATTATCAATCCATATACGCGTTCCAAATCCTGATATATTTTTAAATTTTACTAAAACACTAGGATTCCCTGTATAGCTTTTTAAATCCACTACCTCTCTTCTCCAATGATTTGCTTCTGTAGGAATCCAATCATTTGGTTCGTTACTATCTGTATCTGGATCATCAAGTACTTCTATTGTTTGTAAATCATGATGTGTTTTATTGTATACCTCTGTCCAATTCTCTCCACAATCTTTTGAGACTAGAATAATTAAATTATCAGGGCTATCTACATTATTAGCTGGGATTGAACTATTATACTTTGTATATGCCAAATCAAAAGCTAAAGTCTGATTCTCGCCTCCAGAAAAGTCAAAAGGTTTCAATATCAATTCATCAACTTTGTCTTTTTCATTATCTGCATTATTAATTACTAAACAAGAAGTATCTCCATTACCTACATCTGTTCTTTTTTCCCATAGAATATCATCATTATCAGTATTAATAATATGCCATCCTTCAATAGGAAAGTCTCCTTCAAAATTCTCACTATATGGCAATTCTGTTTTTTCGTTAATTGTTACAAATTCTTCCTTTATTTGCGTTGAACCTTCTCCATATTGATTAGTCGCAATTAACTGTACACGATACTTACCAGGAGTACTATAAATTACTTGAGGATTCTTTTCATTTGATGTAGCTGGAGACCCTCCTTCAAATATCCAAGCCCAAGTAGTTGGTGAACCTGTTGATATATCTTTAAAACTAACAGGTATATCTAAACAAATGTTCTCCTTCTCTAATTTAAAATCTGAATTTGGTACTTGCTTACTATCAAATTCCACTTTTACATTGTCAATCCAAATACGGGTTCCATATCCTGATTCATTAACAAATTTAACTAATACGTTTTTCTCTCCTTTATACTCATCCAATAATACGTACTCCTTTCTCCAATCTGAAGCATTTGTAGGAATCCAATCATTTGGCTCGTTGCTAGAAGTATCCGGGTTATCTAATACCTCAACAGTTTGCAGGTCATGATGTGTTTTGTCATACACTGTTAACCAAGTTACACCACAATCTTTAGACATCATAACTTTTAGTTTATCTGGACTATCTACATTAAACTCCGGCTTAAAATGATTGTATTTAGTATATGCTACGTCAAATGCAAACATTGTATTTCCTTTTGTTAAATCTATAGGATACATAATAATCTCATCCACCTCACCTACTGTTTCGTTATCTGCATTATTCATTATCATACAAGAGTTATCTCCATTACCTACATCATTACGTTTTTCAAATTGTAACCCATTATCTGAATTAATTATTTGCCATCCTTCTGGTGGGAAACTTCCCGAAAAATCTTGATCAAACGAACCATTGTTTGGAGTCTCCAGTACAACAAAACCAGCTTTAGTAATTGTAGAGGTACCAAACACATTTGTAACAGTTAACTTCACATCATACTCTCCTGCTCCAGCATAGGTAACTTCTGGCTTTTCTGCAGTTGAAGTAGCTGGTGTTCCTCCAGGAAATTCCCATTGCCATGAAGTAGGTTGCCCAGAAGAAACATCTTGAAATGTAGTTGTTAATGCATCACATATTGTACTTCTTTTATTTGCATAAAAATCTACAACTGGTGCTACATTATTTTTCATTGATAATTTTATATTATCTATCCATATACGGGTTCCAAAACCTGATACATTTTTAAATCTTATAGTGATTTTTGATTCACTATCATAGGCACTTAAATCTACAATTTCTTTTCTCCAGTGCTCCTCTTTAGAAGGAACCCAATCATTTGATGCACTAGTTGGTACTTCTAACGTTTCTAACTCAGTATGTGTTTTACTATAAGCTTCTACCCAGGTTGCTCCACAATCCGTAGAAACTTCAACTTTAAGTACGTCTGGACTATTATTATCAAACTTTGTATACGCAACATCAAAATACAACTCAGCTTTAGCCGCACTAGTGAAATCAAAATATGGCATACGAATAAAGTCTTCTGCTCCAACCTTATCATTCTCTGCATTATTCATAATCATACATGAATTATCTCCATTTCCAATATCTGCTCTTTTTTCCCAAGCTAATTCATTATCTGGATTAGAGATACTCCAACCTTTAGGAGGAAATACTCCTGCAAAACTCTCAGAAAAATCAGTTGTTTTTGATTGATCTACATACACATAATCAACATACTCCTTTATATCTTGTCCTAAACTATTTGTTACTTTTAATGTTACTTTATATTTACCTGATGTATTATAAGCTACAACCGGTGTTAACGAAGAAGACGTTGCTGGGCTTCCTCCTTCAAAAGTCCATTCTCTAGTAGTAGGTATACCTGTTGACACGTCTTCAAATTGAATACTTTGTCCACTACAAATTGCATCAACATTACTTTTAATTTTTGCTACAGGTGTAGCAGGTATTATTCCTGTTGCCATTAAATTACTTTCTTGCCAAAGCAATCCTCTTGGGTGCATTACTTCACTAGTATCTTCCAACCAATAATTCATTAATGCTACTTGATCCTTGGTAAACATATTTTGACAAGCAGTGTTATAATCCATGTGATTTTCAAGATTCGCGTATACCCCACAATCATTTAGCTTATCCCTAGTACAACCTTCTTGACCTGGTGTATTGGGGGTATCTGCTAAACCATCTCCATCTCCACAAGTTCTATTTCCATTTTCAATACGAGGAAAAACATGACTCAATCCAAAAAAGTGTCCGATTTCATGTGTAAAAACTTTTTCAAAATTTGGACCAGCATAGATACCAGCTCCATTAACTCCACTTCCCCCTCCACAAGAGTCATAAGCTCCTATATATCGCCAGTTGTATACTATTCTAGGGAATGCTTTTTCATTACCTCCATTTGGTAAAAAAGCGTGCCCAGATTGGTTCCATTTACCATTTTCATTTGGGTAATGAACAATAAAAACCTGCAAATAATATTTCCCATTTTTACCCCACCACCAAGGATCATCTGTTATTCTTTTATCATAACCCCAACTAATTAATTCTCCATCTGCTTTCCAATTCATTCCTGGAGTATCTAACAAATTTCCATCAGGATCTTCAGTAGCTAAAATAAATTCTATATTATCCATTTTATCTTTAACTGCATCAAACCTAGGATCTGTTGTGTTAAATTCTGGATACTCTCCTCGAAAATCTTTATTAGCCACCTCAATAGCATTGGCTATTTTACAAGCCATGGTTTCCTTACTGATTTCATTTTTATTATTAGGTCCATCTCCCTCTCCATTATGCAAAATGTGAAAAATAACAGGTATTTTGTAAGTGCCATTGCTTTTTTTCTTGGTTAACTTTCTGTTTTTTATTTTTTGCATAATTTTACCCACTTGTTTTTTGTGAGCTTCAATTTCCTCTAGAGTTAGGCTTACCCCACAGCCATTTTTTTCCTGAGCGTAGGTAATGCTCATACTCATAGCCAATAAGGCTATTAAAATTCTTATTTTTTTTATCATAATACTTCTTGGTGTTGTTTAGGTTTAGTTTTTTAATATTTGTATTGATCTCACTTACTTTTAACTTTACTTAAATCACAATAAAAATCAGTTTAAAGTATCTCAACCAAAACAAAGAGCTCCAAAAAAAGTAAATTATACAATGTAAATTAGCATTTTATTAACATTACGATAATATAATACCAGCAAACGGTAAACAAGTACAGTACCTACCAGTAGCAAAGTTAAAAAAAAGGAAAATATTCAAAGAAAAAACACTTTAAACAAAAATTTCACAATCAAAAACCAAAAAAAATAAGAATTCAACTTTTTTAAAAAATAAACAAACCTTCTAAAACGAGAGTTTAAAGGACTTTAAAGTTATTTTTAGTTATAGAATTTTAACCTAAATATAAATCTTAAAGAATGTTAAAACCTCAATTTTTAAATAGGGTATTTTTCACCTACTTCGTTTTGTAGTTATATTAAACAATTAACAAAATGATGAATAAATTTAGTTTTCTAAGAATTATAAGTGTACTTACTATTTTACTCTTTCTAAGCTGTAATGATGATACTATTGAGGACTTAGACACAAACAACAACATTGATACTGATAATGAAACTAGTGAACTAGTAACTCTAAATACGTGGAAACTTGCACATGGAAGTGGCAATAGTAACGCGTATTCTATAGGTATTATTTTTGAAGTTAAAGATAAAAACCAAACAGATGCCTCTTTTGAAAAACTAATAGACGAAATGGTTGGTAATGGTGACTTCTCTTTATTTAAAACCCAACCTTTTGATAAAAATAAAGAGAAATTTAATGTATACTACGCAATACTTTCAAAAAGTAGAGACCAAAACTCCTACCCTTTTTCTAAAGAAGAACTTACTAATATGAGAGACAAAGCTGGTAAATACTTCTCAAAAAACAAACAGCTTTTCTTTGGAGCAAAAGAACCTAAAGACGCCAATAATTTTATGCAAAACATGGCTAGTACGGTAGGTTTTGATTTTAGTAAAACAGATCAAATATTCTCATATGCTGATGGGTTTTCATTAGACAATACAAGCACAACCCCTAATCAAAAAAATATTATTCAAAGGAACTTAAATCGTTTTGACAATTTATTTAATCAAAAACAATTCAATACCCAAGTTTATATTTCTCCAGGTGTAGGGCAAGCTTATGCAAATACTTCTGATAAAATTAAAAAGGTATACATGAGTTACGAGGACTATTCTTTAGCTAAATTAGTTTCTTCTGATTTAATACACCAAAATATGCTTGCCATTACTTTTACTCATGAGTTTGGACATGCTTTTGCTTTATTTGGTGATGAATATTACGACTACGAACCTAATTTTTCTTTTGTAAGTCTTAAGTTCCAAAATAATGTTGTTAACCAAGGGTTTGATTTCAACAATAAACAATTTGACGCCAATAACACTACTAGTAACCCTTGGATAGCATCAAAAGTTCCTGTTTTAATTAGAGAAAATAATGGACAAGGTGTTTATGAATTTACCTCTGGCCCTATTCCTAATTATAACGGGCAATTGGTAAAGGGTGGTCCTGGTGGCTACGGTGGTTATAGAGCTTCTGACAATAGTATTATGCGATTTTACATGTTTATCAATACCCCAAATGATTGGGTTCATGGCTGGAATGCTGTACAACAGTTTTATATAAATTATTTTATCAATAAAATAAACTAAAAATAAAAGCCCAATTTTTTAACAAATTGGGCTTTTATTTTTATTAATTGTCCCGTCCTAAAATAGCGTTACAACTAAAAGTTATTTTATGGATTCTAGGAAATCAGATTATGTAAAGCGAACCCAAAAGGATTATAGTTTGTCCTTTAAACTACAAGTTGTTCAAGAGATTGAGCAAGGATTATTAACCAGAACTCAAGCGATTGATAAATATGGTATTCAAGCAAGATCTACGATTCGTACTTGGTTAAAAAAATATGGTAAATTTGATTACGATTTTAGTATAAATCAAACCATGTCAAAAACACCTGAACAGCGTATTTTAGAATTAGAGCAACAAGTCAAGCTTTTAGAAAAGCAAAAAGCACGTGCTGAATATTTAGCAGAGCTTGCTGATAAAAAAGTCATCATTTTTGATATGATGATTGATATTGCTGAAGAAGAATTTAATATTCCAATCAGAAAAAAGCACGTACCCGAGTTATCAAAAAATATAGTCAAGAAGCCAAAGAAAGCATAACAGCTACCTGTGATTTACTCGGGGTGAATAGGCAGGTATATTATAGAGCTATTCATTCATATAAAGAGAAACAAAAGCTTAGTAAAAAGGTTATTGATTTAGTAAATACTATCCGTATATCAATGCCGAGAATAGGTACAAGGAAATTATTTTATCTTTTAAAATCTGAATTAAAAGCAATTGGTGTTGGTCGTGATAAGTTGTTTAAAATATTAAAAGCTAATAATTTATTAATTCTACCAAGAAAAAAATATCATATAACTACAAATTCTCATCATAGATTTAGAAAACATGTAAATCAACTTAAAAATATAGAATTTGTAAGACCTGAACAAGTATGGGTGAGTGATATTACTTACATTGGAAAGAGAGAAAACCCATGTTATTTAGCGCTAATTACTGATGCTTACTCTAAAAAAATAATGGGGTATGATGTCTCTAATAGTTTAAATGTAGCAGGTTCTTTAAGAGCCCTAGATATGGCAATCTCTAATAGAAATTATAATAAAGAACCTATTATTCATCATTCAGATAGAGGGTTACAATATTGCTCTAATGAATATCAAAAAATGTTAAGTATCAATAATATCAAACCTAGCATGACTGAAAAATATGATCCTTATGAAAATGCTATAGCTGAAAGAATCAATGGGATTCTTAAACAAGAATTTGCAATTGATAAATACGACGTTTCTATACAAATTAAAAAGAAGTTAATTAAAAATGCAATCAATATTTACAATCAAATAAGACCTCATTTATCAAATTCAATGTTAACTCCTAATCAAATGCACCAACAAAAAAAAGTCAAAAGAAAAAGCTACAAAAAACTAAAGGTAGCAATTTAAAAATTACTACCTTTAATATATTAATTATTGTAACGAGTATTCAGGACGTCACAAATAGATAGGTTACTCTACTATTACCTTTCTTGTTAAACTTCTATTGTTTTCTGTTTTTATTTTTACAATATACATCCCAATACCTAAATCAGAAGTATTAATTTTTACTGCTTTTTTATTCATTTTATAAACAGCAACCTTTTCACCTAATAAATTAAATATCTTAATTTTCTTAATAATATTATTAGCTGAAATATATAAATTATCTGATACTGGATTGGGATACATTTTAAAACCAACCTCATCAAAAACAGCAACGTTAAGTGTTTTATTATCTACTTCACAACCATTTTGATCTTTAACGCTTATTGTAAAATCTCCCGATACATTTTCAAAAACAGGATTATTAGTCCAACTACCAGCATTTAATTTATACTGGTATATTCCCGTTCCAAAATTTGGTTTTATAGTCAGGTCAGTTCCATCCAAATCATAAGATATCACTATAGGTTTTGGGCTTTTAATAGGCTTTGTCATTTCTTTTGAAACTTCACATCCATTAGCATCTTTAACATAGATTGTATAGGTACCTACAGACAATCCTTTAATAATATCAGAGCTAGTATACGTACCTCCTTCTACTTTATACTGATAAGGAGGCACACCTCCTTCTGCATCAACTTCTACTTCACCTGAGCTATCATTAGTACATTTTACATCTCTCACATACATATTGGTAACTTTTAAATTACAGCCTGTTGCAACAATATTAGAGGCTCTTGAAGGCAAGTTTGTAGTAGTACCTTCAACTCGAATTCTAAATTCATAAACCTGATTTACATTTGTACCAAAACCAGTTGTATAACTAGTTGCATTGTTTGCTACACTTCCTACTGCTCTCCAGGAATTACTCCCTAAAGTTCTATATTGTACCAACACGTTACCATTATTCCCTGAACTTAAATGATTGTTCTCCCAAGTTACCTTTAGTTGAGAAGTTGCTAAACGAGTTACATTTAATGCAGTTGGAGCTGGGGTTTTATTTTTACTGTTTTTAATTTCAATATCTAAAGTAAAAGAACCGTCGTTATTTTTTTTAACATTACTCAACTTCACATCATTATTCTCATATATTTCTCCTGGTTTCAAAACCACATCTCTTATATCATAATATGTCCCCCAACTAAAATTAATATTAGCCGAAGGGCTCATATCTAACAAATGATTGGCTAACCCGTTTATTTTATGTACAAAAACTCCTTCTACATTATCTTTTAATTCTGGGTGTTTTAACATCTCATCAAACGCATCTACCTTTCGTACCTCAATTCCATAACCAGCTTCTTTGTATTGTGAAAATGTACGCTGAAATGGTAATAAAACTTCCACATATCGCTTAGAAGCCTTACTATTAATAGGATAAATTGTCACCGTTTTTGTTCCAATTTCATTTACTGTTTCAATATTTTCATAAGGTAACAACCCAATTACTTCTCTAAAGTAGCCATTCATAGAGCTAGAAAACGCATGTGTTCCCATTATATCATAAGCATTTCCATACTCTCTATCATAAAAGTTCCTATTGTTTGAAACTTCTGGCTCATAATCATATTTATTACCATTGGTTCTGGAATTAGCATGCGCTCCTATTCCCATAGAATGTCCAAGTTCATGGCAAAAAGTAGCTTCCGTTTGACTTAAATCATAAAATACTTTACCTTCTTCTGATCCTCCTCCAGTAGTAGGTATTAAATAATTTTTCTTAGACTTAAGTGTATTCACTAAATTTCCACTAGTATTTCTTCTACTTCTTCCGTTCTCATAATACATAATCATGGCTCCTTGCGAATATGTTTTTCCATTAATAGTGTAAGAATAACTACCTACATTAGATGCTGAGAGCGCAGCATCATGACAACTGAGAAAAACAATCTCATCATATTTTTCAACATCAAAATTAGGAAGGGTAAAAGACATGTTGTCCAACACTTCTTGAAAAGGAATAGTAGTATTAGTAGCACTATTCCAATATACAGAATTACTAGTTATATAATCAAAAACATCTCCTGTAAGTGTAAAATTATCATTTGATAATCTTCTAAAGGTATCTTGTATTTTACTGTGAAAAATAATGCGCTCCCAATCATTTTTAGTAGGAAACTGCTCCTTGAAATTCAGAGGAACATCTGCATACGTAATTGGAATTACGGCAATATGATAATTGGTTCTTTTTTGATAAGCTTTTAAATCATTCCAAGTAAGTTGGTCATTTAAAGATACTCTATTGTTTTTCACATTTGAATTCAACTCCGTACTACACCATACTTTAGGTATTTCTTGAGCAAAGGACATTAAGGTGAAACAATAAAAAAATAAGGGTAAAAATATTACTTTCATATTTGAAGGGGTAAAAGGTTTATAATGTTTCTTATAACTAAAAAAACACTTTAATATTTTACAAGCATCCTATAGAATTACAACAGTTAGTTATTTTCGTTTCACTTACACCCAAATATTTATTTTTCAAACACATACATAACACAGATAAATATATATAAGCTTAGTTATAACTCTACCTTTTTATTTTATAGCTTATTCAATACTTTAGCCATAATTTCAAGATCAAAGTTACATGCTAAAAATAGCCTACCATGAAATTTACAATCATCCGTTGCCCCCTAAGCATCGATTTCCGATGATTAAGTATGATTTACTTCCACAACAGTTATTATTTGAAGGAACTTGCAATGAAACTAATTTTTTCATGCCTGAAATCCCGAATAACAAACATTTTTTTGCAGTACATGATCCTGAGTATTTTTTTGATTTACTCAACATTACACTTTCCAAAAAAGACGAACGTAAATTAGGTTTTCCTTTAACCGAACAATTAGTAGCTAGAGAAATGGTTATTGCTGATGGCACTATGAAAGCCTCTAAATTTGCCCTAGAAAATGGAATTGCTATGAATATAGCAGGCGGTACGCATCATGCTTTTTCTAATAGCGGAGAGGGTTTTTGTTTATTAAATGACCAAGCTATTGGCGCGCGTTATTTACAGGAACAAAAACTGGCTCAAAAAATAGTCATTATTGATTTAGATGTTCATCAAGGTAACGGAACAGCTGAAATCTTTCAAAACGATGCTTCTGTATTTACCTTTTCAATGCATGGTAAAAGTAATTATCCGTTTCATAAAGAACAATCGGATTTAGATATTCCTCTTGAAAATGGAATAACTGATGATACATATCTAAATATTTTAAAAGAGACATTACCTAAAATTATTCAAGAACAACAGCCCGATTTTATTTACTACTTATCTGGTGTTGATATTTTAGAAAGCGATAAACTAGGAAAACTCAATGTTTCTATTGAGGGTTGTAAAGAACGTGATAGATACGTGCTACAAACTTGTTACGACCACAAAATACCTGTAATGTGTAGTATGGGTGGTGGGTATTCTGAAGACATTAAAATTATTGTAGAAGCGCATGCCAATACATTTCGTTTAGCACAGGATATTTTTTTCTAAATTAATACAACCAGTAACTTTTTTGATTATACAACTAACAAAAACACTGATTTTTTTAGTTTATTACCTCTTTCTTTTCCTTGATGAAAAGAAGCAAAAATCAAGACTTATGATAAAAACTTGAGAAAATACTACGGATGATACCTCCAGCCACAGATAAAAAGAACTCGCTTACGCTCAAACAGCTTTTTATCTCATAGCCAACACTGCTATCTTGATTTTCAAACTTTTTATCATAGGTCAAACATTATATTTGCTTACCTACTTTTTATAAGAAAACAAAAATGTTATTTATTAACGTGTATACACTCCAAAATTTGTTGCCCAGGAGTAATTCCTTCTAGAAAAACTTTTTGATAACTCTTTCCATTATACTGCTGTGTAAACGTAGCATAATGAAAACTACACCTGCCATCTGGTCGTTTCATTACAACAACTCCGCTAATTCTTCTTCCTAATTGAATACCTGTTAACTTATTTCTATAAATTCCCCAATCATTTCCTGTAAAATAAGTCTTAGTAACTGTTTCTTTCCATTGGTATTGTTTTGCCCAGTTTTTTGCAGATACTAGAGCTTGTGCTTCTAACGCTGTGTTTTGCATTCCTCTTTTAGGCAATCTCCTATTTTTAATATTGGCAGCTTCTTCAATAGCATGAGCTTCTTCAACATGTTTTTTTATCTTCAAACTCCAATCACTCAATTTAGCATCTAATGCATCTTGTTGCCTTTTATCTACCAATAACTTACGTATCACTGTTTCATCTCTATGAAAATAATTATACACTTCGTGTTTTCCCCATGCTGATCTTCCTAAGTCATTACCATGACTAAATTTTGCCCAAATAATAGCATCCTCGCTTTCTACAAATACATATTCTCTTAAATTACCACTATCTCCATAAACTTTCATCCCTAAAACTTTACTGTATTCAGGTAAAAACTTATACCCATTACTTGCTTCTTTGGTAATTGTTCCTATTGCTAATTCCTTTTCGTCTTTTAATATCAATACTTTTCGTTGCTTTTTACCTCCTGCAAAAGCTATACGTACTGCTGGAAAGTAAACCGAACTATTCGCATCTACTTTTGCTTTATCTCCTGTCATTATTTTAGTAGACAAAGCAATTGCCCATTCAGTTACTTTTTCAGTAGTCATGGTACTTACCTTATTTTTATCAGTACTAAAAAAGTTGGTATAGTAAAATGTTTTCCATATTCCTTGCCCTAAAGCTACTAGTGGTGCTTTGGGTGCTACTGCTACATAACTATTCTCATCATACGGAAGCACGTAAATCCCAGAAGTCCCATACACTTTTTTACCTAAAATATCACTTGCCTCTTTGTTATGCTGGTATACGGCTGGCATACATTTTTTACAAGATGCCATGACAAATAATTCTGTTCCATTATTATTTCCTATTTGTATAATGTTTTCTTTTTTACCATCTCTAGAAGGTACTAGTAAATGATAAACTTCTTGCGCATGTACTTTAAACAAAGTCAGAAAAAAGAATCCTATTGCTATATTTTTACTTATTTTTTTCATGATTGTGCTACTTTTAAACTTTACCTCAATATTATTTACAAATTACCAAGGAATAAATTACCTATAAGATAATACATATCTGTATAAAACCCTTGTTTCTCCGATTAAAAGTACTGACCTACAACAACAAACCATTAAAAAAACTGCCGAATGTTATTATTTTTCTTCCGAAACAACCCATTTACATCAACAATTACTTTGACATAAACTCCGTATTTTTGCCTTACATTTCACTTAAATTCTATGCAATTAATAAACTATATAGCTTCTAGAGCTTCGTTTTCAACTACAGCTATTAAAAATACTGTTGAACTTTTAAATGAAGATTGTACACTTCCTTTTATAGCAAGATATCGAAAAGAAAAAACTGGTAATCTCGATGAAGTTGCTATTGGGCAAATAGTTAATTTAAAAGAAACTTTTGAAGCACTTGAAAAAAGAAAAACAACCATTTTAAAAGCCATTGATGAACAAGGTAGTTTAACCGAAGCTTTAAAAACGAAGATTGAACATGTTGATGACATCACTGTATTAGAAGATTTATACTTACCTTATAAAAAGAAACGAAAAACTAAAGCAGAAACGGCTCGTAATAACGGTTTAGAGCCTTTGGCTAAAATTATTATGAGCCAAGGTAATAACGATATTGAATTTGTTGCTAACAAATATCTAAATCAAAACATTACTTCTATTGACGCTGCCTTAGAAGGTGCTCGTCATATTATTTCCGAATGGATTAATGAGCATACGGATGTTCGAAATTTAATTAGACGTGAATTGGCTTTGTTTGCTACCATAAATACTAAAGTGGTAAAAACTAAACAGAACGAGCAAGAAGCTCAAAAATTTAAAGATTACTTTGACTGGTCGGAAAGTTTAAAGCGTATTCCTTCGCATAGAATGCTTGCTATTTTACGCGCCGAAAAGGAAGGGTTTATCCGTGTAAAAATAACGATTGATGACGATCGTGTTTTAGAGAAAGTAGACCGAAAAATTATCAAAGCAAATAACGAATCTGGTGCAGAGATTCAACTTGCTATTGACGATGCTTACAAACGTTTATTACTTCCTTCTTTAACTACCGAAGCTTTAAATGTTGCTAAAGAAAAAGCTGACGAAGCAGCTATCAATGTTTTTGCTAAAAACTTGCAACAATTGCTGTTGGGTGCTCCTTTGGGTGAAAAAAGAATTTTAGCTATTGACCCAGGGTTTAGAACAGGTTGTAAAGTGGTTTGCTTAAATGAACAAGGTGACATTCTTAAATATGAAACTATTTTTCCGCATGCACCTCAAAACAAAGCCATGGAAGCTACATATACTTTAGAGCATTTGGTAAACAAATATAATATAGAAGCCATTTCTATTGGTAACGGAACAGCTTCTAGAGAAACGGAACAATTAGTAAAAAGTATTTCTTTTAAAAATACTATCGAAATTTTTGTGGTGAATGAGGCTGGTGCTTCTATCTATTCTGCCTCTAAAATAGCCAGAGATGAATTTCCTAACCACGATGTAACAGTACGTGGTGCTGTTTCTATTGGAAGAAGATTGGCGGATCCTTTGGCTGAATTGGTAAAAATAGAAGCTAAATCTATTGGTGTAGGACAATACCAACATGATGTTGATCAAAATAATCTTAAAAAATCATTGCACACCGTAGTAGAACATTGCGTAAACAAAGTAGGTGTAAATATTAATACAGCTAGTGCTTCATTATTAAGTTATGTTTCTGGTATTGGTCCTAAACTTGCAGAAAATATTGTACAACATAGAAATGAACATGGTGCTTTTACCAACAGAACAGCTATAAAAAAAGTACCTAGATTGGGCGGAAAAGCTTTTGAGCAATCGGCTGGTTTTTTAAGAATTAAAAAAGGGAGTAATCCTTTAGATGATTCTGCGGTACATCCTGAGCGTTATGCCTTGGTAAAACAAATTGCAAAAGACTTGGGTAAAAAAGTGGAGGATTTAATCGGTAATACGGTTGTTCTTAAACAAATTAAACTACAACAATACGTTACAGATTCTTTTGGTTTACCTACGCTACAGGATATTGTAAAGGAGTTAGAAAAACCGGGATTGGATCCTAGAGAAAAAGCCAAAGCTTTTTCTTTTGATGATAATATTAAAACTATTAACGATTTAAAAATAGGTATGGTATTACCGGGTATTGTTAACAACATTACCAATTTTGGTTGTTTTGTTGATATTGGTATTAAAGAAAGTGGTTTGGTACATGTTTCTAATCTTTCCAATAGTTTTGTTAAGGATATTAATGAGCATGTTAGCTTACAACAACAGGTTAGAGTAAAAGTGTTAGAGATTGATATACAGAGAAAGCGTATTCAGTTAAGTATGAATTTTTAAGGGAAGTGATTGGAAAAAAACGAATACATAGAATTTGAAGTCAATAATTTAAATAAGTTTAATGATTTAATTGAACTTCTTAACCTAATTTTTGAATCGAAAAACAATGAGGATTTTAAAACAGATAAGTATTGGCTAGATAAATTTCCTAATTATGCTCTTAGACATTATTATTTTGGAGAACGTGATTTAAAGCCCCAATTTAAAACTCATAAACCAAATGATGGAACTTGGCACTTCTATTCAATGATAGAACATCTTTTAGAGAATATTGAAATTGAGTTCTTAGGTTGTAAAAAAATTGAAGAAAAAAAAGGTAGGCTAGAGTTTTATGCTTTTAGTTATCCTTATGGTGGAATAACTGGACTAACAATGTTTCTTAAATCATTTGGGTTTAGCGCTCAAAAAATAGATGATGGTACAGGAATATATAAAGTTAAATGGAAAAATGAGACAGAGTTTGAATTGAAATAAAAAGTAGCCATTACTAATGAAAATAAATTTCGGAATTTTATTAGCATATCAAAGTAAAAAAAACTTAAATACAACCCTACACCAATCTATATATCAAACACTAACCCTTTATGGATTCACTAACTCAAATTGTATTAGGAGCAGCAACTGCGGAAGCGGTGGTAGGTAAAAAAATTGGTAACAAAGCTTTATTATTGGGTGCCATAGCAGGAACAATTCCTGATTTAGATGTGTTAGCTTCTCCTTTTTTGAATGCTGTAGATGAATTGGTTTTTCACCGTAGTTTTAGCCACTCATTGCTATTTGTAATATTAGGAAGTTGGCTTTTTGCTTACCTATTTTGGAAAACTTTTAGGTGGAAAAAACTTGTTTTTAAAGATTTATACCTTCTGTTTTCATTGTGTTTTCTTACCCATATTCTTTTAGATCTTTGTACAACTTGGGGAACTCAATTATTGTGGCCTTTCACTAGCTATGGCTATGCTTTATATAATGTTTTTGTGGTAGATCCTTTTTATACCGTTCCCTTTCTACTGTTATTGATTGCGTTACTATTTTTTAAAAAAACAAACCCTTGGCGTAACAGACTCAATTGGCTTGGAATCATTCTGAGCACTTCTTATTTACTTACTGGATTATTTTTGCAGAAAAAAGCTACAGACGTATTCAAGAAAAATTTATCTGAACAAGGAATCAAGATTGAAAAAATGATTACTAAACCAACTCCTTTTAATATTATTCTTTGGAGTTGTTCCGTAAAAACTACAGATGGTTATTATACTGGATTTTATTCTTTTTTTGATGAAAACAAAAATGTGAGTTTTGATTTTGAACCTGCGAATACATCATTACTGAAACCTTTTTTAAAAAATCAAGATATACAAACACTAATAAAAGTAACCAAAGGTTTTTACACAATTGAACCTATTGACGGAGGTATATTGATGAACGATTTAAGGTTTGGAAAATTTAACGGTTGGCAAGGAAAAGAAAAAGGTGAATATGTATTTAAGTACTCTATAAAACCATCAAGCAAAGAGCACCTTAACATTGAACAAATAAGCTATAGAAAACCTGTAAATAAAGACTATATTAAAGCTTTTTATAATCGTGTTTTGGGAATTAAATAATTATTCCTATTAAGTTCTGAAAAGCTAAAAAACTTCTTAAAAACGTTAAAAAATGAAAACTTCGCTTTCATTTTTAACTATATTTACTACTTAAAAATCACAAATAAAACCCACCAAAACCAAACCTTCTACTAGACAAAACATTAGAAATAATTTAAAAATGAAAAGTAAAAAAACAAGGATTACGTCTATAGATGTATTAAGGGGTTTTGTCATGTTAATAATGTTAGTTGATCATGTACGAGGGCATTTTTTTTCTAACCACTACCTTTCCGATCCCATGTCAATTCAAGAAACCAATAGTAGTTTATTTTTTACTAGGTTAGTTTCTCATTTATGTGCCCCTATTTTTGTCTTTCTAACAGGTTTATCTGTTTGGTTATACGCCAACCCAAAAAACAAACCACCTAGATCAGCAACGGGATTTTTAGTCAAACGAGGGCTTTTTTTACTTCTTTTAGAAATCACACTTATAAACTTTTCATGGTCTGCCTCTTATCATACTTTGTATTTACAAGTTATATGGGCAATAGGTATCAGTATGATTTGCTTAGCTTTTTTAAGTAAACTACCAAGAATTTGGATTGGTATCCTTGGGTTCATTATTGTTTTTGGGCATAATTTTTTAACACCAATTACATTTAACAATACTGAGTTAGGCTATAATTTTTGGGCTATGCTTCATGACAGAGGTTATTTGAATACCGATTTTATGAAAATCAGAGTTTCTTATCCTGTTTTACCATGGATAGGCGTTATTTTATTAGGATACTTTACAGGCTCTTTATATCATTATCAAATAACAGCTTCAAAAAGAAAAAAAGCATTAACACTTATAGGTGGTTCTACGCTTGGTTTACTTTTGCTATTAAGAGGACTAAATATTTATGGTGAAACGTTACCTTGGGAAGCGCAAGGCTCTGTTTTAAAATCGGTAATGTCATTTTTAAATTATACTAAATACCCGCCTTCGCTTCATTTTTTACTATTAACCTTAGGAATTGGTTTTTTATTACTTTCTTATTTTGAAAAAGGCAACAATTTACTTTCAAAGGTTTTAAAAGTCTATGGCTCTGCTCCATTATTCTTTTATGTTATTCATCTATACGTTATTCTAATTCTCCATGCAATTTTAATGTTTACGGTAAATGGTGGTAAAATTGTTCAGTTAAACAGTATATATCAAATTTGGTTGCTTTCAATAGTGTTAGCAGTTTTATTGTATTTTCCAACCAAAAAATTCTCTAATTTTAAACGCAAAAGTACTTCTAAATGGATTAAGTATTTTTAGAGCTTCTTAAGAATTATTTTAACTATTTTTTGAAAGAAAATTAAAAACTCTCAACAATCATAATGAAAAAAGAAACGGTGAACTATTTGATTAATCATTACCTTTATTTGATACCACTTGCTATAAAAAGTAAACTAAAGTATCCGTATCTACAAGAACAGGAGTTAGAAATAGAGAAAGAAAAAATTGCTAAAGTAATTTTAAACAACTATTCAGATAAAATATTCCTTAACAATTGTCTTAAATGCGGAAAGTTAGCAAGAACACCAAAAGCAAAACAATGTCAATTTTGCTTTTATAGTTGGTATTAAATTCAAAGCTATAACATATGCTGGGTAAATACAACTAAAATAAATCGAAGCCTTAAAAACACACTTTCAAACAATCAATAAATTTTGTACACGTTTTTCTTAGCGAAAACTTTTCGTGTACACTTACTGTACACCTTTTTTTTCTGAGAAAAAAATCGTGTACAAAAAAACAATTCAGTGTTTAATTTTTACTTGTACAAACATCAACTAATTTAAAATTATAAACAGATAAAAACCAATTGTTAAAATTACTTTCCATCCTATTAAAACAAGTCTTTTCAGAAGGCTTTCAGACATACATTTCGTATCTTTGTTAGCACACAATCTTAAAACTTTTTGGTTATGGAAAATCTAGATGCAGCTAGACTCCAAATGGCATTTACCCTTATTTTTCATATTGTATTTGCCTGCATTGGCATGGTCATGCCTTTTTTTATGGTAGTCTCTCATAAAAAATGGTTAAACACCGGAAATCCTACATATTTAAAACTCACTAAAGCTTGGCAAAAAGGTGTTGCTATTTTCTTTGTTACTGGAGCCGTTTCTGGTACTGCTTTATCATTTGAATTAGGACTTCTCTGGCCAGAATTCATGGAACATGCAGGGCCAATTATTGGAATGCCTTTTTCCTTAGAAGGCGCAGCTTTTTTTGTTGAAGCTATTGCGCTTGGATTTTACTTATACGGATGGAAAAATCTTCCATCAAAATTTCATTGGTTTACGGGAATCATTGTAGGTATTGCTGGTGTTGCCTCTGGTATTTTAGTAGTTTCTGCCAATGGTTGGATGAATGCTCCTTCTGGATTTGATTATGTTGATGGAAAATTTTTAAATATAGACCCTATTCAGGCACTTTTAAACCCTGCTTGGTTTACCCAAGCTTTACACATGGTATTAGCTGCTTTTACAGCTACAGGGTTTGCTGTGGCTGGTATACATGCCTTTCAAATTCTTAGAGGCAAAAATAAAGAGCTGCATACAAAAGCCTTTAAAATTGCACTAACCTTTGGAGCTATCGCAGCTATTTTACAACCTATTAGTGGAGATATATCAGCTAAGGACATTGCAAAACGTCAACCAGTAAAATTAGCCGCTATGGAAGCACATTACGAAACTTCTAAAGGCGTTCCTTTATACATAGGTGGTATTGTAGATCAAGAGAAAAAAGAAGTCAACTATAAAATAGAAATTCCTAAAGCCTTGTCTTTTTTAGCCTTTGGTGATTTTAATGCAGAAGTAAAAGGACTGAATGATTTCCCAGAAGATGAAATCCCTAATGTAGCTATGGTACACTATGCTTTTCAAATTATGGTTGGGCTTGGTGGTATTTTAATGCTAGCTGGCATTGCTTTCTTTTTTATCAACAGAAAAAGAAAAAAATGGATGGATAAAAAATTATTTTGGAAACTTTTTGCTTTCCTAACACCCGCAGGTTTTATTGCTTTAGAAGCTGGTTGGATTGTTACTGAAGTAGGAAGACAGCCTTGGATTATTCATAAAATTATGAAAACCAAAGATGCTGTTACACCAATGCCTGGTATTGAATATAGCTTTTATATGTATTTAGTTTTATATACTATACTTACTATAACTGTTACTTGGTTAATGGCCAGACAAATTAAAGCTTTTAATAACGATAAAATAGCAACCGTATGACTGTAGTAGTTCTTTTCTTTTTGGCCTTTTCATTATTATTATACGTATTGTTAGGAGGTGCCGATTTTGGCGCGGGTATTATCGAGTTATTTTCGTCAAAAAAAAATCAAGATATTACCAAAAGGACAGTCTATCGTGTTATGGGACCTGTTTGGGAAGCCAATCATATTTGGGTAATTATTTTAATCGTAATTCTATGGATTGCCTTTCCTAAATATTATAAAATCATGGTTACTTCTTTACACATTCCCATTACGTTAATGTTACTAGGAATTACCTTACGTGGAGTTGCTTTTGTATTTAGGCATTACGATGCTTATGTAGATGAATCACAACGTATTTACAATTGGCTTTTCCGTATTTCAAGCTTAATTACACCAATTTTTCTTGGGATGGTTTTTGGCGGAATGGTAAGTAGTAAAATTATTATTGTAGATGAAACTACACGTAGTTTTTCTGAGGCTTATATTACACCTTGGTTGAATACCTTTTCTATACTAGTGGGTTTATTTTTTGCTAGTTTATGCGCTTTTTTATCAGCTGTATTGTTAATTGGTGAAGCAAATGATGAAGGATACCCTGTTTATGTTAGAAAGGCTAAAACTGCTACAATAGTTGTAGTTATTATGGGATTTATAACTATTAGCTACGGGTATTTAAACAAACTACCCTTTGTTAATGGAATTGTAACTGATAAATTAAGTATTGGTTTAATTATACTATCGGCTATTTGTTTAATTCCACTTTGGTATTTTGTAAAAAAAGGAAGTAGAATTATAAGCAGAACTTTTGCTGGTTTACAAGTAGTTTTAATTATTGCTGTGGCCATTATTCCGCATTTTCCAAATTCTTTGTTAATTAAAAATGGAAGTTTGAATCTTTTTGAAAGTATGGCACCTAGTTCTGTAATCAATGTACTCGGTATTTCCTTACTCATTGGTGGTGCTATTATTCTACCAGGATTATTTCATTTATTAAAATCGTTTAAACTGATTAAAATTTTGGAACGTCCTAACACTAGCAGTAAGTAAAGAACTAAAAAGTAAAAACCGTTTTGTACCACTACAAAACGGTTTTCTAAAAATAAATATACCCTGCACCTCTGCAGTATGAATTCAAGGTTAAAATTTTACTCTATAAATAGCTTTTTAACTGACGTTCCTCCTTCTTTACTCTTTACTTTTAAAAAGTATAATCCTGCATTATATTTAGCTACATTAATTTCTATAGCCTCTTGTGTTGCCATCATACTAAAATCTGCTACTTCTTTACCAATTGCATCATATAAGGAAATTTGCGCTACTTCAATAGTTTTATCAGTAACGTCTACTAAAAACTTATCTTTTACAGGATTTGGGTAAATTGTAATCGCATTATTTAATACGGTATCTTCTACACTTAATACTTTTACACTATTCTGTAAATTGGCTATTTCCATAGACCCTTTTCCATTAGTAGCTTCCCAAAAATTATACGAAGAAGTACCGTCTGATCCTTTTCTTCCAAATTTTTCTGCATGATCATCTAATAAATTCCATTGTGCTGTAGTTAATGGCTCATCAGTTAATGCTATTACCAACAACTTAAATTCTTTTTGTGAAGTAGTTGATGAAGGAACCCTTTTACCCATTTCACTCTCTAGTAAAGCAGGAGTAAAAGTGGTTCTATTAGACGCTTCAAAATCAAAAACCCCATTATTTACCGCAACGGAAGTTATGTTAGTAAATACATCAAAATTTGTTACTTCTGAAGCAGGAATCATCCCCATTAAGTATAACTCTAATTCATTAAATGGAACACTATTTCCTCCATTAGCATTTTGTCCAAATGATTCAACTGAATAGGCTCCATTTCCTTTATCAACTAAAGTACTTTGCTTAAAACCTCCTAACTGTCCTTTTGTGTTTCCACCAGTAAATCCCCAATGTGGTATATAACGAGTAGATGTAAGGTTAGTTCCAGCAGATTGTACTGCATGTGTTTCAATCCCAAAATTACCCCAATTATGCATTAACTCATGCAAAGAAGGACCATTTCTTAAAAAGTTGATTTGCGTTAATTGCATTACCGATTTTAACTTTCCTGAAGAACCGTAACGACTTCCGTTATTATACTTATTCATCCCTAGACCTTCAATATCATTAGACACCTTTATCAATCTTCCAAACGGTAGATTGTCTGGTTTCTTTTCTTCATTCAGTACTAAAAAGATAAAATCAAAATCGTCATTAAATTTGCTATAAATATCTTTAAATAAAGCTTCTCTTACCGCTCTTGTACCAAAACCGTCATCAACTTTCCAACTATTATATTCAGAAACTGGCATTTGTAAAGAGGCCACTCTATTGTTTGCATGAATTTCTATTGGGTACGTCTGTGCTTTTGCAATTGTTATAAATGCCAATTGCAGCATTAAAAAAAGTAATGTTTTTTTCATTTATGAATAATTTAAGGGGTGATTTTTATACTATAATTAAATTAAAAATAGTACTTACCCGATTATAACGCGGTTTTTTAACAGTTATTTTCCTGAAAAAAATATTATTAAACTTGCTTTTTTTTTAGTAATTTAAACACTGCCAATTTTCTAGGCTAAACTATACTTATAAAAGGCTTTAAAATAGTAACAACAGGGGAGTAATATTTTCACTAAAATGAATGAAAACAAGATACAATCTTTAGAAGAGTCTCTTGCGCAAGAAAGAACAGCACGTAAAGAAGCTGAACTATTAATGCGACAAAAATCTATAGACCTTTACAATAAAAATCTTGAACTTGAAGAAACCAATAAAACCCTGTCTAAAGTTATTAACGAGAAGGAAATTGAGCTTAACAACTTATTTAAAACAATTATTGATCCGTATATATTAATGGATTTATATGGTAATGTTTTAAAAATGAATAAAGCTGCTGTAGAATTTTATGGTTTTAATAATGAAGAGGCACCATTTAATGTCATGAATACTTTATACAGCGATGATGTAGAATATGCTATGACTTCTTTTCAAGAGTTTTTAGAGAATGGTACTTTTAGAAACTTCCAAGCAAGGGTTTACAATAAAAATGGTGATTTAAAATGGGTAGATATTAATTGTAATGTTATCTATGATGCTAATAATGAACCCACACTTGCACAAGGAATATTAAGGGATATTACCAAACAAAAACTTCATCAACAAGTTTTTGAAGAGCAGAAAAACCAACTGAATACTATTTTTGAAAACTCTTCTTTAGGTATTGTACTATCTGAAAAAGAAAAAATTGTAAAAGCCAACAAAGCCTTTTTAGCCCTTTTAAATTATACCGAAAAGGAATTATTGAATATAAACATTAATGAGCTTGCTGTAAAAGAGGATAACGAAACTACCTTTAGGTTAAAACAACAACTAAATAATGGTGAAATTAACCATTATTCAGCTAACAAGCGCTACAAAACAAAATACGGAAAAACCATTTGGGCAAAAACCAACGTATCCAACGTTAAATCTAATAGTAAAACAAAAAAATATCAAGTTACTATTATTGAAAATATTACAGAAGAACTACAAAATGAAGCTTTACTAAAAGCACTAAACAGTTTAATGTCTTCTATACTAACCAAAACTGGTATCTATGAAATTGCTTGGGAAATTACCTCTAACATTACCAAATTATTAGGTTTTGAAGACTTTGTGATTTATTTGTTGAATTATAAAACTGGTAGACTAAAACAAATTGCTGCTTATGGTAATAAAGTAAATACAGATGGAACTATAAAGAATCCTATGGAAATTTCTATTGGTGATGGCATTGTGGGACATGTAGCCCATACTGGAATTTCTGAAATTGTAAATAATACTGCTGAAGATATTAGATATATTACAGACGATAGTAAACGATTATCCGAAATTTCTGTACCTATAATTGCAAATAACGAAGTAATTGGTGTCTTAGATTCTGAGCATTCTAGTATGAATTTTTTTACTGAGTACCATTTAAAAACATTAGAAACTATTGCCAATTTAGCAGCAACACAATTAAAAAATGCGCTTAACTTACAACTACTTGTTGAAACGGATAAAAAAAATAAAGAACTCTTAAAAAATTTAACTCAAAGTAATAAAGAACTTAAGGACTTTGCACACGTAGTATCGCACGATTTAAAATCACCTTTACGAAGTATGGATGCTTTGATTAATTGGATTAAAGAAGAAAATGATAAAAACCTTAATCAAGAAATTGAAGAAAACTTAAATTTAGTATTAAAAAAAATTGATAAAATGGATCACTTGATCAACGGTATTTTAAAATATGCCAGTATAGAACAAGTAGGGAAAGCTAAAAAAGTAACTGATATACAACTTTTAGTAAGTGATCTTATTGAAACTATATACATACCAGAACATATTTCTTTAACTATTAAAAATAAACTACCTAAATTAAAAGTAGACAAATTTAAAATACACCAACTATTTCAAAACTTGGTAAGTAATGCTATAAAATATAATGATAAAGAAAAGGGTATTATTATTATTGATTGTATGGAAAAAAAAGACCATTGGCAATTTAGTATTGAAGATAATGGCATAGGAATTTCTGATAAATATTATAAAAAGATTTTCGAAATATTTCAGTCTTTGGAGGCTAATGAAGATTCAACAGGTATTGGATTGTCTATTGTTAAAAAAATTGTTGATATGTATGGTGGTGATGTTTGGGTAACCTCTAAATTAAACAAAGGCACTACTTTTTATTTTACACTTCCTAAATAAACCTAATCATACTACTTACCAATCTTTTTATTTTAACTATCTTTAATACAACAAAATACTAACACCAATTAAAATAATACCCTATTCAAATCTATTTACTAGTTAGATAACTTTTTCAACTAAAAAATTTAATCATTAGCTAAAATGCATAGCTATCGAAAAACTATTTTTTTATGAAAACTTTATTTCTAATTCTTTCCTTGATTACAACACAGATTATTATAAGTCAATCCACTCAAAAAAGGAGTATTGCTTTATTTGATTTAAGCATCAGAAATAATGAGTATAATGATGGCAAACTTTTTTCTGCAGAGCATATACTCAAAATAACAGGGGTAAATTATTTAATAACTGATGACATACAAAAAGCAATGGAATACGCTATTATTTTCTTTTCCTGTAACCTAAATAAAAAATCACTAACAACAGAAGAGAAAAATTTACTTCGCAATTATGTTTCTAAAGGCGGAATATTAATAGCACCATACATTATGGATCCAGAACTTTTTTCTTTATTTGGCATTTCAAATTATCAGGAATCAAAAACTAATTTTTGCATTAGTTTTTTAAAAGATCCTTCTTCAAGTTGCTATGATTGGTTGGACGAAGATTATGAAAAACAAATTTCATTCTCTAGAAAAAAAGACTCTCCTATTTTTAAAACACTTAGTTTTAAGCTAAATACAGCTATTCCTTTAGGTTATTATTCTAACGGAAAAGTTGCAGTTTTCAAAAACAGTTATGAAGAAGGTTATACGTATAGTTTTGGCTTTTCTTGGAAAGATGTTATTCTTAGAAATCAACTTAATAGAGATTATGAAGCACAAAGAATTAGTGGCAATGGATTTGAACCTACCTCAGATGTAATTATGCTTTTAATACGAAGTTTTGCATGCCAACACACTCCTAATTTACTATGGAAACATACAAGCTCTGGAAACTCTAGCTCAACACTTATGATTACTCATGATCTTGATAGCTCTTCTGCTATGGATACTTTAGCTTTTTTTACTAATTATGAAAAGAAAATGAAAATCTCAGCTACATATAATGTTACGGTTCGTTATTTTTCTGATGCTTTAAATTCCGATTTCTACAACGATAGAGATTCCGAAATAAATGGAATTTTAAACCAAGGTCATGTGATAGGTTCTCACTCTGTTGGACATTTCCCCGATTTTGCAAATGCTACTATTTTTCCAATGGGCGAATCTGGTAATACTAAGGAAAGTTACAATCCATATAATGATGGAACAAAAACTACTGGTGGAAATGTTTTTGCTGAATGTGAAATTTCTAAAAATATATTGGAAGCAGATTTTCAACAATCTATCAATATTTTTCGTTCTGGACATTTAGCCTATCCAGACAAATTAGTCAATGTTTTAGAAGCTTTAAATTATGAATACAACTCTAGTAACAGTGCCAATGATGTACTTACACATTTTCCTTATCAAAATAAAAAAGACAGAAAATTTAGTGGAATAACTTCTAACGTTTATGAGCTTCCTGTAACAGTTTCTGATGTTTTTAAAGAAGTACCTATAAACGAAAATAATTATACTGATAAAGTAAACACATGGCTTAGAGTTATTGAAAAAACCAATGCCAATGGTGCGCCTACAGTTGTGTTAATCCATCCAAATAGGAAATACAAACTTGACGCTCAAAAATTATTAATCTCCTATTTACCTAAAGAAATTCATTTTCAAGAAATGGGTGATTTTGGAGCCTATTGGAAAGCTAGAGAGCAGGTGAAAATTAACTCCTATATAAAATATAACATTGCAAATATCACCATATCAAATGCTAATTTGGCTTCTGATAAAAACATTAGTTTTATTATAAAAAATGGCCAAGAATTAGATGGTATTATCATTGAAGATACCGAAGGAAATCAGCTAGATTATTTTTATGAAGATTGGCATAAAAACGATCTTATAGTTTATAAAAAAAATGTAACTAAAACACTTCTCGCTAAACAATATGAGGATAAAAAAGCGATAACTGTTTATTTCAATAAACTTCTAAAAGAAGTACACATCAAAACAAAATCACAAGCTATAACCAAAATCCAGCTTATTAATATTTTAGATAATACAAGTTATACGTTTACCGAAAAATATAGTGCAAAAAATCTACAAAATATAGCGCTATCAATTAGCTCTCATAAAATAAAGTCAGGTATATATATTTGTAAAGTAGTTACTAAAGAAAATTCTACCTACACTAAAAAAATAGTGATTCCTTAAAGATAAAAGTCCCAAAATGGGGACTTTTATTTATTTACAGCAAAAATTTCTTTTAACTGTTTTACCATATTTCCATTACCAGACACCGTAATTTCTCCAATTTTATCGGCAATTTTCTCTACATATTCCATTTCTTTTAATTTAAACAACATTTCATTATTTTCCATCAACTTAGCAGTATTTAATAAACTTCTAGTTGAGGCTGTTTCTTCTCTTCTAGTAATTATATTGGCCTGTGCTCTTTTTTGAGCTACTAAAACTTGATTCATAATTTCTTTCATTTCACCAGTTAAAATAACATCTCTAATTCCACAAGTAATTACTTTTACTCCTAACACAGTTGCTTTATCTTTTATTTCTTTTAAAACCTCTGTTGCAATATCTTCTTTCTTTTCTAGTAATTCATCCAAAGAATAGGTTCCTACATAAGCTCTTAAAATTAACTGCATAGCAATGTATAATTGCTTCTCATATTCTTTATTCTCTAACAAAGCCTTCTCTACATCAATTACCTTATACTGTGTATAGAAGTTAATACGAATCGTTGCTTTGTCTTTGGTCAATAACTCTTGTCCAGAAATTTCTAATTGTAATCGTCTAGTATCAACTTTTGCTATTTTAATTGAAGTATTATTTCTCCAGAATCTATACGTACCTCCCGTTAAGGTTTTAGTATGTACATCATCTACTAATAATACTGCTTTTTCATAGGCTGTTACTTCAAACTCTTTAATATATTTGGCTACAGCATAGTTTTTAAATAGTGATTTATCAATAGTTTCTGTTATGTAAATTTTACTAATATCTATTCTTTGAAACGTTCTATTAATTAATCCTTTCCAAAACACATACCTTCCAGCCTCAAGCACGCGCTTAAAGTTATCATTTTCATATACAAAAACTAACTCATTATCCTTTACCTCAACCACATCTAACATATTTATTAATGTCTCATCTGTTAGTAAAATATCTAAAGCTACTGGTGCGTAAAAATCTTTAGTTATATCAAAAGGTAATACACTTTCATTCCATTTTAACCAGTGTACACCTTTAGTTATGGCTTTTAAATAGTCTCCATTTTTAAATACCAATCCAACTTTTCCTTGGTTAATTCTAACTCTTTTCATTTTTCTTTTGTTTTTAATGAAACTTCTTTTATCACATTTTCCTTACGGAATTATTTGTTCTTTTTAATAGAAAGTATTGCATGTTAATGCTTCTAAAACAACGGAACTACTAGTTTTAAAAATAATCGATATTTTATTGGAAAAATGGATGATTATTTAATTGTAAACTACATCAAATTCAACCAACATCAATACCTCTACAAATTCAAAAGCTAGCATTTCAAAGCTCTTTTATAAGTGTTTATTAAAAAACTCATTAAACACCCAATACTTTTCTCTCATCAGTTTTACAAGATGATGTGCTTAAAAAACTACGATGCTTACGTAGAACCTGAATACTTCAAGTTTTGATTATCCCATGTTATGCGCATGGTGCTCTAACCAACTGAGCTACAAAGCCTATTTTTGGTGGCTTTGACAGGAATCAAACCTGTGCTAAAAAACAGACATTTAAAGTGCCTGAATTCACTAGAACCGAAATCTAGCGCGTCTACCATTTCCGCCATACCTTAAAAGGCAGTAGGACTCGAACCTACACGAATTAAAAACCTATTACTATACCAGACTTAGCTACATAACTTTCGTTATGGAAGGATTCGAACCTTCGTACATAGATGTGGATATTTTTGGAAAACATCCTAACCTTCAAGTCAAGTTGCACATACAAATCAAATACAAAACTGCATGAATGTATACAATGGTGCTATACAGAAACACACAACAAGACTTGCTTGATATTATTTATAACTTATTATTTTTTACTTGCCTCATCATAGTTTTTAGTATGATGAGGAATTATCTTTTTCTTTGCAATTCTCCCACGTTTACGACGTTCTTTTTCAATTACAATGCAAATATTACTTCATTTTACGCAGTCTTTTTGCGTACTTTAAAATATTTTTATTTTTTTTAGAATTTGCAGGAATAATAAGACTTGAACTCATATTTTTGGAATCGTACTCCAATGTTTTATCCAATTAAACTATATTCCTTTTTCTTTTTTACACCACTCTATCTGCACAAGAGGAGCTTGCAAAGGCAAAAGGCTTGGCTTTAAATTCAAAGCCCATACCTAAAATATAACCCATTGCCTCTTTTAAAGCTACATTTGATTGAAACTTAGCATCTGTATTAATATCAGCATGCACTTCTAATTCAACATTATATTTATTTAACAAATCACAGATTGCATAAGCTACTTCTACAGACATAGCAACCTCTTTGAGCATTCTTTCTTTTATGCCTATTTTTTTAGCTTCTTTATAACTTCTTATAAACATAAAACCACCTTTTCCTTCTCTTAATACTACAACCGCTGTAGCATAAGCTGTATGAGATTTATATCCTTGTGAATCTGAACCTACACAAATTTTTAAACGGTATCCTGCTTCTTGCTCTTTTACAATTGCATTCTCTACGATTTCTGTAATGGGCTTTTCAAATAACTTCCCTTTAAAATTTCTCCATTTTTGTTGTACTACTTCCATTATTTTTCTTTTCAAATTACACTTTTATTCACATAACTAACAGGAATTTAACTTCCTTTTTGGGTGACTTCGGGAATCGAACCCTATTCTTCTCATCCACAGTGAGGCGTTTTACCAAATAAACTAAAGCCACCATTTGTAAACCTGATAGGATTTGAACCTATACAATAAGAATCAAAATCTTATATGCTAACCATTACATCACAGGTTTCATTTGTACAGGAAGAGAGATTCGAACTCTCAAAATTCTGATTCTAAACCAGATGCGTATACCTGTTCCGCCATTCCTGTATTTTTAAGTTTGCAGTTTCCCAGTAATCAGCTTACAGTAGTGTACTGCTCACTGAAAACTGATGAACTGCTTGCCATTAATACACACTCCTTTCTAGGTATTGTCTGGGAAGCAGGACTCGAACCTACAACCTCCTGCATCCAAAGCAGGTAAACAACCAATCGTTATCTTCCCAGTTTGCAGTACTGACGGGATTCCCTTCGTCTTCGCTCAGGATAAACTTCTCTCCACGTCAATACTTTTGCAGTACTGACGGGATTCGAACCCGCAACTTTCCGAGAGACAGTCGGACGCGCTAACCGTTACGCTACAGTACTTTAGTGGAAGTGGTAGAACTTGAACCTACAAGCTCCGAAGAGAACAGAGTTACAGTCTGCCGAGCCAACCATTTGCTCAACACTTCCTTTGTTATATTTTAATACTAGAGACAAGAATGAGAATCGAACTCATAAAAAACGGAGTTGCAGTCCGCTGCCTTACCATTCTGCCACCTTGTCTTTGTCACATAAAAAAAGCATCTCCTTGTTGAGGAGATGCTTCTAGTTTTTACTATGAATCAATAATTAACTTATAGCTTCATAGTTTATCTCCCTTTTAAAAATGATTGGATCTTTACTACATATCAGTAGATCATATTTCGGCGAACGAAATTCTATATGATGTGCTCTATTATGTTGTAAATACTGTTTCATTTTATTATTTATTTAAAATACTTTTATTATTTAATGTCGTTTATTTCATTTGTTTTGACGGTGCAAATATGAAAGGTATTTTTTAATCTCACAAGAAAAAAATAAATTTATTTTATTGATTTTCAGTTAATTAAATAGAAAACAGACAATAGAATCCCTATCCGTTATTTAACGGATTTTAAACACTTATACAAAAGTCTGTCTCTCAATTGCTTTCTGTTTTTATCTTTTTATTTTGTTAATTTCTTAGTCTAACATTTTTCATGAAAATTTTTCATAAAAAAAGCGTCCAATTAAAATTGGACGCTTGTATTTATAGTTGTTTTTAATGTTTTTTATCTAAATCATATTCAAATATTGATATACATAGCCTCCTTTTCGCCAAATTGTTGGTCGAAAATCATACGAACAAAGTTCTAATTGCTTACTTCTATGTATATTTTGTGTACTCATTTGTTTATTAATACTGCAATAATACAGCTTTTATTACACAATACACTAGTTTTAAACCATTTCTATTTTTTAATTCCTTTTAAAAAATTTAAATTCACTCATTTCCTTACACCCCTTGTAAACGCTACTAAAACGCAATAAAATAATTAACACAAAGATTAAATTATATATTATTTTTTACAATTTTAATTAAATTATTCGCAACAATACATTCTTTTTCATTAATTTAGTTGCTGAATAATTAACAACCAAACATTCAAAAAATGAAAAAAACCCTTCAAAAAGTGGTGGCTTTAGCCACCCTATTCGCCTGTGCATTTCACTTAAATGCACAATCTATCTTAAAGGTTGGAGAAGAATTTGACGTAAATGTTGACTTAACTCAAAAAAAGTATCAGACATTAGTTCAACAGAAGCTCCAAGGAAAATCTACCAAAGATGGAACAAAAGCTCTAGTGTATGAAAAAGAATTCTTCTCTAAAAATGCTTCATACATCAAATTGTATTTTGAAAATTTTGATCTTGCTCCAGGAGATTACGTAGAAATTTCAGGCGCTAAAAGTAAAGAATCCATTCTTTATGGTGGAAAAGGAAAAATTATTGACCAAGAACTTAATATGATTAGTGATTTCTGGTCTAGAGTTATGCTAGATGATAAAGTAGTTGTAAAACTATACTCTTCTGGTAAAATAGGATCTCATAAAGGTTTTGAGATTAAAAAAGTAGCTTACGGATTTAGTGAAGAAAAAATCCAAAAACAATTGATGGCTGATCAACAACAACGTTCAATTTGTTCTGCTGATAACAAGGAAGCAATTGTTTGTTACAATGGAACTGAGATGTTTGAAAAAGCAAAAGCTGTATGTAGATTACTAATTGGTGGTAGCTCTTTATGTACCGGATGGTTATTAGGAAGCGAAGGTAACTTAATGACTAACAATCATTGCATTGGCTCTGCTTCTGCTGCACAAAATACTGATTACATGTTTAACTATCAACATTCAAATTGTGCAGGTACTAGTAATGCTACTACAGACGTAGTTGCTTCTTCTGCTACTTTTATTAAAACTAACTCAAGTTTAGATTACACGTTGGTTAAATTACCTGTAAACCCAACAAATACCTATGGATATTTAAGTTTAAGTTCTGCTATTCCAGCTGCTGGAGATAGAATTTATATTCCACAACATCCAGGAGGAAGAAGAAAAGAGATTTCTGTAAAAACGGACACAGATGCTACTGCTGGTGGTTTCTCTAGAGTATATCAAAGTTCATCAGGCTCTGGACAACAAGTTAGATATTATGCAGATACTGAAGGAGGAAGTTCAGGTTCTCCTGTTTTAGATTACAATTCTAATTTGGTAATTGCTATTCATAACACAGGTGGATGCCCTAATGGATCGTATGGTAGATGTGATAATTTAATTAATGCTATTGGCTCTGATATGCCTGCAAATGGTGTTGATGGTACTGGTGGTGGTGACCCTGATCCAACTGGGTGTAGTTCTACCGTAAGTTCTTTTCCTTACAATGAAAGTTTTGAGTCTAATGATGGTTGGACACAAGCTACTGGTGATGATGGAAATTGGGTTAGAGATGCTTCTGGAACTCCATCTTCAAACACAGGACCAAGCTCTGGGGCTAATGGTTCTTACTATATGTTCTTAGAAGCTTCTACAAACGGAAGTACTGGACAAATTGGTGCTAATGCTACCGCTATTTTAGAGAGTCCATGTTTCAACTTATCAGGTCAGTCTCAAGCTACTTTTAAGTTCCAAAATCATATGTATGGAACAAGTGTTGGTTCCTTAAAATTAGAAGCTTCTACTAATGAGGGTTCTTCTTGGACTTCTTTATGGTCTTTATCTGGAAATCAAGGGAATCAATGGAATGCTGTTTCTGTAAATTTAGCTTCGTATTTAGGACAAGCTAAATTAAAGTTACGTTTTGTTGGTACTACTGGATCAAGTTGGTCTAGTGATATTGCTATTGATGCTATTTCTTTAAGTACTGATGGTGGTGGTGATCCTGATCCAGGGTGTAGCACTTTAAACTTTAATGATTATACTATTACTTCTTTCTCTAATCAAGATTCTGCTGGAGATTATTCAGTAGGTAGTGGTGGTGCCTCTCTAAATTTAACTAACAATACTTGGAAATATATTTCATACAATTACACTGTAACTGCTAATACTGTTATTGAATTCCAGTTTAGTAGTACTTCAGAGGGAGAAATTCATGGAGTAGGTTTTGAAAATGATAATTCATTAACTTCATCTAGATATTTCAAAGTACATGGTACTCAAAACTATGGTGTTACTAACTTTGACAATTATGCTGGTGGTACCAAAACATATGTAATTCCAGTTGGAGATTCTTATACAGGTACTATGGATAGATTAGTATTTATAAATGATAATGATGCTGGTTCTGGAAATAATTCTACCTTCTCTAATGTAAAAATTTACGAAGGTTCTTGTACGCAATCTACTTTCGAGGTTGCTTCTTTTGGTACTAGAATTGACAGAATTGGTAATGAAGATGAAGGTTTATTCTCTTCACTTCAGTTAGCTCCAAACCCTATACAAAAAGGGAACTACTTAAAATTAGTTGGTCCTAGTAAGGATATTTCAGGAGCTAAATATTCAGTAATTAATATTCTTGGTCAAGTATTAGACAACGGTACTTTAAACAACAGTAAAGCTATCAATGTAAGCAAATTGAACACAGGAATTTATATTCTGAAATTAGAAAATGAGTTTACTAAAACAACCAAACGTTTTATTATAGAATAAAGCCCTATTTGAATTAAAAGAAAAAGCTCTCTTAACATATCAAGAGAGCTTTTGAATTTTGGATACTGCATTAAGTAATTACCTTTTACTCTCATAAACTTTATCTCTTCGGTCAATTTCAGCCAAAGGACTTCCTTTAAAAGTGTCGATATTTACAAATCCATTTTCTTTGGTAATCATAGAATCGACCTCTTTTACAGCTCCTCTTCTTACATTACCGTAATCGCCTGTAAGCTTTTTAGTAGCAGGGTCTAAATCTCCCCATAACTTATCGGGTTTACCATTATCTATGGGTTCTACATAATACGTTATGCCTGTAACTTTTGATTTTACTACAAATCTTCCCGTGTGGTCTGTTCCTTGTAAAAATCTTTGTAATACTTCTTGTCTCATCTTCTTCTATTTTTATTTAATAATTTATTCTTTTTCTTTTAAAATATTTTTCTTACTTATTTCTTAGCAATTCTCCCCTTTTTTACGACGTTTCTTTTCTTAATTACACAGCTCTTTTACTTCTAAGCGTGTTATTTTTTCTTCTTCTTTTTACAATTGTTTTTCTTTTTCTTAGGAACCTTCCTTTTTATACGATCTTTTGCACTATCTATAGTATACAAGTAGTCATTGTTATATGTATGTAGCTTTGCTTGTTTTAATGCTTCCAAGGCTTTTTTATACTTTTTCAACTGCTCATATAAATGTGCTTTGCCTACATAAAGAACTGCTTTATCTACTCCTTTTACAGTTAATGCAAATGCTATTAGTTTTTTAGCTTCTTCTATATCCTCATTCCATAACAGTACGTTGATATAGTGTGGATACACTTCAAAAGCATGCATATTTTCTGCTAAAGCTTCTGCATAATAGCCTTTAGCTTTTTCAAAATCTTTTAATACCTCAGCATGTATTCTTCCTAATAAAGTTAGTGCTGTTGTGTTTTTTTCATCATAAGACAATGCATAGTTTAAAGCTTCTACTGCTTCTTCCAAATCATACGGATATGCATCTAATGCCTTGAATATATAATTGTTTACTAATGTTGCCATTTTATTCTAATTGTTTTCGCAAGTCGTTTTTTAATTGACTTCGTTTTGATTTATAGTTTTTCTTTTTCTTTTGAACTTTAAAATCGGTTCCTGTAAATATTTTTATAGGATTCCCTCTTTGTAAGTTCAAATGGTTTTCCCATTCTTGTTTAACACTGTTTTGTAACTGTATTATGTTATGATTTGCTACTTGTTCTTTCAATCGTTGTATCGCTATTTTTTTATTTTGATGCTGCGATCTACTTTCTGAAACCAATACCTGAATCCCTGTTGGAACATGTTTTGCTCTTATTGCTGAACTTACTTTATTTACATGTTGTCCTCCGGAACCTGAACTTCTAATTGCTTGAAATTCGATATCTTTTTCTTGTATGGTTTGTTCTTTTATAAGTGGCAATTCAAAACAACCAATAAACCAGTTACTACGTTTGTGGTATTTTCTGAATGCAGATTTACCAATCCACTGAATAGTACCTAACCATTCTTTTAAAAAAGGAGTTAATTCTTTTCCTTTTAGTTGTAATGTTACGGACTGTATCGTACCATTTTCTACTCCATTTTCTTTTTGAAGAATAGTGTAGGCAATGTTATTTTCTATTAGTTTTTCAATGAACGTTTTTAAAACCTTGGCTACAACCCAAGTGCATTCCGCAGGACCACGGCCTGCGGTTAATTGTATTATTTTTATTTCCATTTTATGTTTAGCAGATATCAATTCAAATGATTTTAATCGAATGAGAATGAAACTTTATCAAACAATTCTATATCTTCTCGATACAAAATTTTTCTCCATTTCATTCTAAAAAATTTCACTCGAAGTGACAATATATTTCTGCTAGGGCATTTTAGATAACAATGGATTTCCTACTGGATTTTCTCCTTTTCCTAAGAGTTGTAAGGCTCCTTTTACCGCCCAACATTTATCACTAGAATGAATGTTTGAATAAAAGCTGAGTAATGTTTTTGGTTCTACAACGTTCCATCCATTTACTTGAACACTTTTTAGGTTTTTAGATTCAAAAAAATCAATAGTTACTCTTACTTCTTTTCCTGTGGGTAACCATGCTATTTTTTCATATCTCCTAAAGTTTTCATCACTTTGCAAACGGTCGTAACGTGTCCAAACTTTCTCAAATCCTTCTTCTAAAAGAATTTGCATTACAATCCCTACATTTTTAGGATTCACAAAGATGTCTATGTCTTTATGATCGTGTGCGTGTTTATATTCTTTATGATTCATTTCTGACATGAAATGCCATGCCCATCCTCCTGAAATGATAATCCATTGTTTTAATTTTTTTAATATTTCTAAACCTAATTCTATTCGGTAATCAGGCCACAATTCTCCGTATCTTTTTGTATTATGATTTGTTCTCATAGTTTTTTATGTTTTTAGCTAATTAGCCTTTGGCTGTTTGCTTTTAGTTTTTGGTTTTACTTTTGTCTTTATGGGTAAAAGAAGTAATCAGTTAGTCAACTAGCAGATTACTTCTTCTCTGCGTTTCACTCATCATAATGACGGTTATACTTTTTATATAGTTCTCGATACAATTTTTCTACGTTTTACTTCGAAAAATTACTCGAACAGACAGAAAATGGATTTAAGTTTTAAACTCATTGCTACATTATCCAACTTTCAAATTGTTACATTAACTACCTATCCATTCTCACAATCTTAGGCGTAAAAGTGCCAACTACCTCTACTAATTCTTGTTGGTTTGCCATTACTTTTTTGATGTTTTTATACGCCATTGGGGCTTCATCAACACCACCTCCAATTAAGGTTACTTCATTCCTATTTAATTGATGCTTGATATCGCTTTTTGTAAACTTCTCTTTGCATTTTCTTCTTGAATGTTTTCGTCCTGCTCCGTGTGATGCCGATTGTAAGCTTTCTTGATTTCCCAAGCCTCGAACAATATAACCTGGTGCTACCATAGATCCCGGAATAATTCCTAATTCGCCTTTACTAGCTGGTGTTGCTCCTTTTCTATGTACAATACGCTCTACACCGTTTACTTGCTCTTTCCATGCAAAATTGTGATGGTTTTCAATCATTGTTAAAGGTTTTACGCCTAACAATTTTGCAATTCGTTGGTGAATGTTATCATGACAAGCTTTGGCATAATCACCTGCTAAATTCATAGCCATCCAATATTCTTGTCCATCATGCGTATTCATATCCAACCACGCTAAATGTTGTACATTTTTTGGTAGCGGACATTGTTTACTTGCTAAATAAGTATAATGTTTGGCTATGTTTGCGCCTAAACCTCTACTTCCACTATGTGATAACAAGCCTACATACTCACCTACTGGTACATTAAATTCATTGTTCTCATCTGTTATGTTTACAATTCCAAATTCTACAAAATGGTTTCCGCCTCCTGAACTTCCTAATTGATTGTATGCTTTGGTTTTTAAACGTTTTATCAAAGGAATCTCTTTAAATTCAGCACGCTCAAATATTTCATGATCTTGTTTTTTAGCGTGTGTTTCATACATTCCAAACTTGGTATGTTCTGAAAGTATATTTACCATTTGGTGTTGCTTTCCTTTTATATAGGAAGCTTTCATTGGAAATATACTGAGTGCCATTCTACAGCCAATATCTAACCCAACTCCGTATGGAATTACTGCATTTTCTGTTGCTAAAACACCTCCAATGGGCAAACCGTATCCCGAGTGTGCGTCTGGCATTAATGCGCCTTGCACTGCTATTGGTAACTTTAAGGCGTCGTAAAGCTGATACTTAGCTTGGTCATCAATTTCATTTTCTCCATAAATTGAAAACGGTGCTCTTGTATTTCTTAATTGATGCATTTTAACTTCTACTGGTTTTATTAAACCTTCTGCAACTTTCCCCCATATCGCATTTCCTTCGTATTTTTTTGGATGAAGCAAAACGTCTTTGGTTTCTTCTAAAATGCGTTCTTTCTTTTCTTTTTTTCTATATCGGTTAATTTGCCCTAGAGCGATGTTTATACTATTGTTTTTTGGAAATCCTAAATTAATTAGGTCTTTTCCTTTTAGTTTTTTTCCCATTTTTTTAGTTTTAGGCTGTATGCTTTTAGCTATAGGCTTATAGCCTAAAGCATAATGCTTAAAGCGTACAGCTTTGCTGTATAATTGTCTCGGAAATTGAAAACTAAACGGTAATGTATAGCATAAAAAAATCCGAAACTTTAATTAGGCTTCGGACTTTTCATATAATTAGATAGTGTGTTCTATTTATAAATGAAGTCACGAAGCGGACATCTAAAAACTACTTGTTTTCCTGATGTGTAGATGTTTACTATTTTATCAAACATATTGTACTTCGTTTTTAATGGTATGTTTTAATTTCTTTTTTTCTTTTATATCAGCTAAACTCCCCTAGCTATTATAATAAAGTAATTAAAACGATACGTGTGTTTTGTTGCTTTATTGCGATGCAAAGATGTAAGGTATTTTTTAATTACGCAAGAAAAAAATGGGTTCATTTCACTGATTATCAGTTCTTTGCTTTGTTTTCAAGAAATAGAAATCCAGTCCGAATTTCTTCAGAGAAGTAACCTTTTGAGGTTTAGTTATGTAGTACTTTCCACTGATTTTGCAAAGACTTGCTTTTTTTCATAAAAAAAAGCGTCCAAATTTTAGAAACTTGGACGCTTTTTGTGATTTTATACTACAATAACCTATTTATAACCGCATAAAAATCGCCTTTGGGCGTCCGATATGTGTATAAATTGCTTTAGCATAGGTTATATTTTGTTTTTATATTAATAATTATTGACCGCAAATATGGTACTTTTATTCGGTTTTGCCTATTAGATTGATTTTAAATTATGAACAGCAATACCATTTCTAACTTAAACTTAAGTTACTTTATCATTTTTCTTATTCTACTGCAAGTCTAAACGTCATAGGGTATTACTTTTTATTGATTTCTTGTTCATTTTCTTTGCATGCTCAAAGAAAACGAACATTCAAACTTATGATTGTCAGTTTGAGTGTTTTTTATGAAGTGCTAACGGAATAAAAAATGTATCGAAAACAATTCAATTACTTCTCTATATTAGATTTCGACTCCGCTCAATCTGACATCTAACACAAATATCAAGTTTTAGAGTGCAAAATAATTAACCGATCGTATAAAGTGTTTTAACAACAAAAGTTTAAGTTCTTATAAAACATTGTGCTAACATCTTGTACAATTCGGGGTGTTTTCTTTTTAAGAGCATTGGTCTTTCAAAAAAGTATTCGGCTGCTACGGCAAAGAACTCTTCTTTAGAAGTACCTCCATAACTTCTAATATCTGAACGGTCTTTATTAATGGCTTCCATTTTTTCATATACCAAATCTAACCAAGCTGAAATATTTTCGTTTTGTAATAGTGCTTCTGGTACACCATCTATACTACCGTCTAACTTATCCAATAAATGTACAAACTCGTGAATACCTGTGTTTCCTTTATCGGTTTTGTTAGCAAATCCATGGTGTAAAGCCCTTCTTGATAGAATCATTTTATTGTCAAAAGCACCGTTTCCTACCAAACCGCCTATGTTTTTGTTTTTTGCTTTGGCCTTATAGTCTAAATCTTCATTAAAATAATCAGGATAAATAATCACTTTTTTAATATTGGGATAGTTCCAATTATCAAATCCAAAGACAGGAATCACCGCACTGGAAGCGACTAACAAAATATCTAAATCTTCCAGCTCAAAGTCAACTGGATGAATGGTTACATAGGATAAAAAGGCTTGCATTCTTTTTTTAAAGTGTATGCGGTCTTCTTTATTTAATCGTTTGTAAAAAAGTACGTGTTCTTCTAATAAAGCTTCCCAATGTTTAGGTATTGGTATATGTGCTACTTCAACTTTTCTTTTAGAGGTATCATTTGTATAAACAATATAACCTACTACTGTTAGTATAATGAGTATGTATATCAAAATGGGAAAGCTTTAGTTTGTTTTTAATGTTATATTATGAGTATTATTTTCGTATAAATTTTACTGTTCTCTGTGCATTTTTTTATTCCGTTAGCACCTCATAAAAAACACTCGAACCGACATGTTCAAAAAAATATATTCATATATCATACTACACTTCTTTTCTTATTCTTAAGTAGCAAAAGTAGTTATTAAAACCACTTTTACTAACATATATAAGTTTTACCTTACTATTCTGGTTCAGCTTTCCATTGTCTTATTCTTACAGAATAAAAAGCAATGCTTATTATCCATAAAACTAAAACTAACTCTCCACTATACATATCTAACCACTCCATAAATGGGGGTTTTACTTCAAGTTCCAACCCTCTTATGTACTTACGATACAAACTTATTCCTAAACCTATTATAATTGGAATTACAAAAAGCGCTAGCGAAAATAAAATTGCCGTAATTAGTTTCCTCCATTTTAGCGCAAAACTTATTAAGGATAGTATTACAATTAATATGCATATAGAAAGTAAAATTATACTCTCTGAAGAATAATTGCTCATTGAAAAACTATATCTAGAAACGTATGTACTTATAAAAATTGTAAAGATTAACACTATACTTCCAGCTACAAAACTTAGTAATAGCGTTTTTATATTGGTTACTTTAAAAAGAAACAGTAATAAACCAAGAATAAAAGCAAAAATAATGTGAACATAAAAAAGTTCTTTTGGAGTACTTCTAAAATAGGCACTATGAATATTTTTAAACAAAGCATCGACTTCTCCTAAATCACAATAAGGGATACTAGTAACCCCTAATGGTTCAGTATATCCTTTTCTTGTTTTTAAAATTTTCTGATACCTTGGTGCTAATCTATTTACCTCATCAATATCAGGTTTTGAATCAAAAATAAATTCTCTTATGGTATAGTTTTCATTGTCCAATAACTGATACCAATCTTCAACATTTAAATTGTTTTTTATTTTATATTTCTCTGCTAGTTTAAGAAACGTGTTTAAATTTTCTTTGATTGCTTTTTCATCTTTATCATATAATATTTTCTCATAGTATTTCAACCTCTTTTGTAACGCTAACGAGTCTTGACCATAACCATACAATGTTCCTGAATAGTTAAATAAAGTTGGTTCTATATGGCTTTTGTATTTAGATACATCTTTAACAATCCTATACTTAAAATTATTTTCTTCTTCTAAAAGTTCTTCTTCTAAACTTAGATTTGTATCTAGTTTTTCTTCTTTGATCAAGTTTTTATCCAATTCATAAAATTGATAATACTTGTTCTCATGTTTTATGAATGCTTTGGTAGTATCTACATCATACCCTAAGTTACTACGTGAGTCATCTACCGTATATAAAGGGAAAGGTTTAGGGTATTGTTTATTTTCTATAGCATACTTTCTACTCTTTTGAATTAAAAACAATGCAGTTGTATTAAACGCTTTAATGTCTTTATCTACTAGCTTCCAATCATAATCTTGTTTAATTCTTACTGTTAGCCCTTTTCTAAAAGAATAATACTGAGTTATATTTAAAAAAAAGATGAACACCATTATACCAAACTGTATAAACAATGTTCCTTTTTTAAGTTGGTAAAAGCTTTTAAATGCATTGTTTTTTAGGTAGTACACTATCCAAATAAGTAGGATTATAATAGAAAACAAGATGCTTACAAATACCACAGAGGTATCTGTATAAAAAGACTCTAAACTATAATGTTGAGAAATATCTTCTTGAGTATTTACGGTAAAATACCCTACCATAAAAAACAGTAGGTGTAAGCCAGCGCCTACCAATACCATCCAAAGAAGTCTGGTATTCCAAATGAGTGGATAATGTTCTAGTAAATATTTATTTATTTTTTTTACAAGGTTCATGAGCAATAGGTTTTTAATATACAAAATAACGACGGGTAGATGCTGAGATGTCTCTAATATACTTTATACTAAAGTTAGCCTTAGCTATTTTTAAAAGTAGGTCATTAAAAGTAGTGGGTTCCTTAAAGTATAAAATGTACACTCCTCCATTGAATTCCACTTTTTGCAGGTTTATTTCTTTGAATAGTTCTTCAATACTTTCTCTAGTATTTTCAGTATCTAGCTCCACTATTAAGCTGCCATCTTCTTCTGCTTTTTCAAGAGCTTCGGATGGTTTTCCGTCTCTTAAATATATTACCTCATCAGATATTTTTTCTACTTCGTACAATTGTTGTGATGAAAATACCATGGCTATGGGGTTTGCATGTGATTTTGCTAACATTTTTAAGTCTTCAAGAATCACTTGCTGTGCTAAAATATCAAGGTTTGCTAGGGGTTCATCTAACAAAATAATTTCTGGACGTCTTAATAAGGTTCTTGCCAGTTCAAAACGCATTTTATATCCTGACGATAATTCTTTCCATTTTAACTTTCTGTATTTCCATAAACCAAATCTAGCAATCATCATTAGTACTAGCAATTCATTTTTTTCTCCTTTTACACCATGGTGTGCCAGTGCAAATTTTAAATTGTCTATAACGCTTCCATACCAAACGTCTGTTCTTTGTGGTATATAAACTAGCTTTGATTTTAAATCAAATGCATCTTTGCTTTCTGTTAAAAAGTTATAGGTTAATTTTCCTGATGTGGTTTTTATTAATGAGGCTAATATGGTAAGTAATGTGGTTTTTCCGTTACCGTTTTCTCCTACCAAACCATAAATGCCTCCTTTTTTTAATTGAATATTAATAGGGCCTAATGCAAATTTGCTGTTTCTATATGCTTTACTAAGGTTTTGTCCGTTTAATATTTCTTCTCCTAAAAGTGCAGAGGTTTCTACGGGTATGGTTTTTAAAAAGGCTGCGTATTTTTCTATTCTTGAAAGTAAAGTAGCTTTTTCTTCTGTGCTTTCATAAGTTTCTACAAATTGTATGGTTTCTTTAAAAACTTCTGTGGCATCTGTGTTTAATGCAGCATCTAACAAAGTTCTATATCCTAAAGAATGGTCTCCTCTTTTAAAGTAAGATACTCCTTCATTTATAAGTGCTTCTTGCTTACTTAACATAACTGATATTTTGATTGTTGCAATTTATTTTCCGTGGCAAATGTAGTATTTCTATTCGTATTAAAAAAGTATGACTATTCGCTACTGTTAAACTTTATAAATGGTGAAACACTTTAATAAAAATTGTTATGAAATAAAAAAAGTAAGTGTTTCTTTATATTGTTTATTCACGAATAGTCATAAAAAGGTGCAGTTTCAATTAGAAATTAATCATTAAATTTTATACATCATCTGTTGGATCTTCATCAGGTTCTGCACCACCTGTATTGTTCTTGCTTCTATTGTCTACTACTTGGTTGTATTTACTGGTTAATACATCTATTTGTGCTACAAATTCTGCATATAAAGCATTATCTGATAAGATGGCATGTGCTTGAATTCTTTTTATTAATTCTTTATAAGTCGCCTTACCTTCATCTCTTAAACCGGGTACATTTTGCAATGGGTTTGCAGCACTTTCTTTTACTCTTTCTAAATACTTTTTTTCAAACTCGCTATTTTTTTGCTTTAACTCCACCAGCCAATCACTAGCATCTAAGGTGGCTATAGCCGCCGTAAGTTCTGCACTTGCTTCAATATCTTTAACTATACTACTAATAATAGCGGTTTCTTCTTGGTAACTTTTTTTGGTAATATCTTTACCATATATATCAATGGCTTTGGTTATAGCAGTACCTGCTGCTTCTAACACTTCATTATAATGGTATGTGTAGGTAATGGCTAACTTCCGTATTCCTACAATGGCACGGTCTCTTTTAGTATCTAACGCTTCTACTTCTGGCGTCATTTCGCTTGCTTTGGATTGTTTATAAGCGGCATCAACACTGTTGGTAATTTCTGTAAGTGTGTTTACGTAGGTTTTGAGTTGTAAGGCTTCTGTGTCTTCATTGTTTAACAGGCTTATTACATCTCTCATGTACTGAATATACTCACCATGACGGTAACGATTTAGATATAGATTTATCATAACATTGATTTTTAAAAATGTTTATTAATTTTTTTTTTTTTGAAGAATATAGCAACTTATATATTCATAGACGGTTCTAAAGTAATCAATTAAAACCTACCGAACAATACCTATTTTACTCTTTATTAAATTTTTAACATTTATTGGCACCGCCAAAGGGTATAATACTCCGAAGGCTTGCCTCGAAATTAAACCTACCATCCTATTAAACACCTAACAAACTCACTACCAGGTAGTTTACCATCCTTTTTTGAAGGCGATTTTTTTGTAGTTTTATCCCCGACGCTCGGAACTGCCTTTGTTGGTATAACAGAGGTGTCAGCGAGCTTCGGAAATGGTTCTGCAACTTTGCAGAGGCTTCCCCGAGCTTCGGAGATGGTTCTGCGCTGTAAAAAAAGCTTCCCCGAACTTCGGGGAACGTTCTGTTCTCTCAACAGAGGTGTCAGCGAACTTCGGGGAAGCTTCTGTTTTTGTTTTTTGAAGCAATTAAAAAAACTCATAAGCACCTACATATCAATACATTTTTATAATATTTATTATTAAGAATAGTTTAAAAAATTATTGCCTTTTATAAAAACAGGATATACTTTACTGAATACTCAAAGATTAAACTTATTTTAGCCTAAAAAATAATTAAAATGAATTTGAAATCTTTTCTTTTCGGCAGTATCTCTTTTATCAAGAAAATATCTTTAATTAAAAGAATCCTTGCTTTTGTTGTTCTTCCTTTCTTATTGGTTAAGTTTTACAATGATTATCAGTTTAATAAACAGAATAAAGTTATACAAACTGTTTCTTTAAACTCTCTTACAGATGACACTAGTTTACCTGACTATTTTAAACTTAATAACTATTATATTGATACCAAAGTTCCTTTGGCTGTACATAAGATTCGTAAAAAAAATAAGCATAGTCATTTTATCCTTCCATTGGTAAAAGAGAAAAATAGTACACAAGTAATAGCTTTTGTTAAAGATTATAAAACAAGAAAGATTGATGCTTACAGTATTGACCTTATAAGAAATGAACTAAATAATGGTAAAAACTCGTTTGAAAAATTAGAAAGTAGCCTTTCTGAAGCTGAGAAAAATCACTTTACCCAAAATGGATATGCACTTTCTAAAAATATTCCTGTTATACAAACTTCTTCTCCTACTAAATTTGGTGCTTTTCAAATAGTATTTGTGGTACTATCTTTCATAGTATTCATTCTTATTCTACTGTCTTTTATTCCTTTTAGTCTTCTTAACAAACTATTTGATAGATATACAGGCATTGACTACACCTTTGGATTTAAGAAAATTAAGAAGGTACTTACTGCTGTAGAAAATGGAAATTATGAAAAAGCGGATACTCTATTGCAAACGTTGAGTTTGGATGAAAAAACACAAGCTATTGAAGCTTTAAGTTTGATGGTAAGTGACTCTAAATTTGAAAAGTGGCGTAACAATGGTAGAGACTCTAATTTATTTAAAATTACAAATGCCAGTAGATTATTGCATGAGGCTTGGGAGAAAAGAGGGTATAAATTTGCTAACGAGACTGATGAAAGTAATTTTATTGCTTTTAAAGAGGCTATAAACAAAATACCTAGTAAGTTACAACAGGTACAAGGGCATTTGAAACCTCTAGCTTTAAATTTATTGATTAAAACCTATAAAGGCATTGGAGATCCAGATACTTGTTTAAAATATTTTAATGAATGTACTTTAAATAACCCTACCTATATTGCTCCTCACCTATCTTATCAGAGTGTTATTTTACCAAAATGGTATGGTGATGATGAAACGGTACATAATTTTACTAAAGAGCATTCTAAAAAGGAAAAGTTATTGAACTATTTATTAAACAGTGCTTTAGTTCATGAGAATGAAGACCATTATGAAATTAATAACTTTCTCATTAGCAACCACAATGAAGTAAAAAGTCTTAAAAAAGACAACCCATATATATACATATTATATAATTATATGTACCTCTTAGCTTCGGAGGTTGAGAATAAAAAGCTTTTTAAATTTTACGATAAAAAATTAAATAATTATTTATCTACTTCATTGTACCCTCCGTTACGATCTGAACAGGAAATAGAAGAAAAGTTAGGGTAAACCTTTTGAGTAATATGCATACTTACAATATTTAGGAATTATTTTCATAATCTACAAAAGGCTCAACAAAACCTATAAATTCAAGATTATTCTTTTTCCATCTTGCCCCGTGTCCTGAAGCAATGCGTACTTCGTAAATGAGTTCGTGCTTGTAATGATAAAATACATTCCACCATGTTTTATGAGTTAGTATTTGAGTTACTAACTGCCTTACATGGTTTTCTTTTTGTTGGGGTGATCCTTTTACTTGTCCCCAAAAGCTATTGGTGCTTCGCTCTGCATGTTTTTCAAAGGCTCTTACTGCTTTGGTTACATGCGTATTATAGGCTGTAAAACTTGCTTTGCAAACAGTTTCATTTACTGGTGGTAGTCCTTTTTCGTTTCTTATTGTAGCTGGAGTGAGTCGTTGTCCTAATACCATAAGAAAGTTTTCAATACTTGTTTTTTGAAAATTGTTTGCCACCTCAACAAAGGGATTCTCTTTTTTAAAAAAGGAATAGGAGTCGTAAATCTGTTTTCTGTCTAGTATTACTTCTTCTTCAAATGTAGGTTGAGTGAACTTAGTAAGGTACTCTGGATTTACCCAATAAGTTGCTATGTTATTGGCAAATTCTTGTAAATGTTCTGTTGTACATTTTAGAATAAAATGTTCCTTTTTTTGTTGTTGGCAGTGTTCTTGTATTTGTAATAACTGATGGTATATTTTTTCTTTTTGCATTTTATTCTATTTTTTGTTACTCAATTCAAGGAGATGAATCCCCTTGGTTTCTCTAGCATTACCTAGTAATTAAACAGGGGTAGTTTTTAGGTAACAACGCTTCTACTAAATTAAACCAGTGGTTTACTCGGTCTAGAATCCATGCGTCTGATGTTATGGCTATTGATTGGCTCTTGGCTATTATTTTATCTGGATTATTTTCTAATTGTATTTCCCAATGGTAGCCTTGTTCTGCGGCATAAGCTCCTAATTTGGTTTTCATGCGTCCACTATTAGAAACAGGCTTGTCAAATATCCATGTTACTTTGCTTACTTTTTGTTCTTGCAAAAATGCTCCTATCATTTGTAGGGCTTCTTCGGTTTGATTGACGCTTTTATAAGTTCCGTGTAATGAGGATAAATCACGATAGGCTCCGTCTTTTCCTTGGAATAAATAGGCTTCTGACAACATGCTTTCTAAAAGAATTATTTGATTGAATCCGTCAATGATTACTTCTTTGTTTGCTAATTGTTCTTGGGTCAACTTTTTTTCGGTTCTATTTTTTACTGCCGTTACTCCTGCTGCCATCCCTTTAATGGCTTGTTGTTGGCGTTTATTGAGCTTATACCTGTTTCCTACTAATTCACAGGAAGAGAATTCTCCGTAGCCTCTTTCTAATAGGAAAGACATATCATACACGGCTTCTTTTATTTTTCGCTGCATAAAGTCTTGTCCGAATAGTTTCTCGTCTTTTCCTTCTTTTCCTCTGTTTTTAGGCATGTTGTTGATTTTTAAAATCTCACAGGTAAAATTTACTTTACCCATGAGATGATAACTAAATTTAGTATTCCCACCATAATGTTTTTCTATATAGTGGAAACTCTATTTCTTTTCCTTTTAGCTGTTCTTTTAAAACTATTTTACATTTTGTTCTGTATTGTTGTCTTAAAAATCTTCTATACTCCCAAGTATTACTTTTCCAATAAATTTTTGCTGATTTTGTACGTTTCTTTCTCTTATGAGACTTTTTGAAATTGTAATACTTCTTATTACTGTACGATTTCATTTTGTATTAAGTTATTATTAAAAACTTAATACAGCGTTCCTTTTTTGATTTGCATTTACTTTATATTTTATCTAATTCCTATTATTCCTTTCAAAAAACCTAATACCTTACTTAATAAACTTTTATCTTGTTTTTTTGTAACAACAATAGGTTTTTCAATTTTAATTTCCCTTTTTTCTTTTTTTATTACACAATTTAAAAAATCATTCCAATCTTCAGTTCTCTTATATAAATTGAACTTCAATATTACTTTTTTTGAAAAGTCTTTTGCTCTAGTTATTGCTTCTTCATCCGTTAAATGATTATAATAGTACCATTCTGATTCCATACGATCATTCAACATATAAAATTCCATTAAAATATCATAGACATAATCTGTTTTTATATTTAGTTTAGACAAATTATCTATTAAATTTAAAGTTTCTTTATCATTAATAGAAGTTGATAAACTTAAACACAGAGCATATATTTCGTAACATAAAAGTTCATCCTCTCCACTTTTATCTTTAATTAAGTTAAGTAAGTATTTCTTATAATTTGATTTTTTATAATTAATATCTACCAAATCAAACAACAACGATTCACTATTTATCTCATTTTTTTCTACTAACTGATATAGGTACTTTTCAAAAGCATCTACATCAATTTTATCTATTAGAAGCTCAAATGCTTTTTGTTTTAACTCTTGTTCTAGCCTTTTCATATCTTAATTACCATAATGGTTTTAAAGAAACCTTACTCATATCTATTCCTATAAATCTCGGTGTCCAGCAATCAGCTACTAAAACTCCTACTTCATAATTACATTTAGGACAAAGTTGATTTAAACCATCTAAACCAGAAGATCCACAACAGCCTTGAAGCCTTACACTTTTATGATGATCTTTCAATTTCATACTGTTACTATTTATTAAATAATCTATCTCTAAATCTTCAAAGTTCCAGACATCTTTATTCACTATATATTTTCCTTCAGGAATTAAATCACACTCATCTGCATAAATAACTTCCCTATTTTTAGCTTCATTTAATCCCTCTACTAATAACTCATTACATTTTTTACAATACAATTCCATAGTCTATTCATTTTTATTCTTTCTTTTTTGTCTTCTCTTACGTCTCCACGGTGCATTCTTTTGCCAGTCTCCTGCCATAATACAACCATAAGGCATTACTTCGTCAATTACTTCTCCCAAACCGTATTCAGACATTTGGCTTCTTACTGTTTCAGCATTTTTATATGCCGATGGTAACTCCGTAATATCAATTTCATTAGAGAAGAAACGTACATCTAATCCTTCCGTTTCTGCTGCAAAGATTTCTTCAAAAGTCCCTGTTTTACTTTTTCTATGTTGTGTTCTACTTATATTTCTTCCTGCTCCATGTGGGGCAAACCCTAAATTATTTTCAGTTGTTTTTCCTTCTACTATTAACACAGGTTCACTCATATTTAACGGAATTAAACGTGGTCCAGTAATATCTGGCATAAACTTAGGATCTAATGGTGTTGCACCTTTGGCATGGTAAAACAAATCTCCGTCTTTAAACACAAAATTATGCTCATTCCAAAATCTATTTTCTTTCTCTATTCCTAACTTTTCTAAAGTAGCATCATGTAAAACCTCATGGTTTTTCTTTGTCCACTTTCTTATAATCTGTAAAGCTTCCCAATAGTTTTGTCCTTCTTCCGTATCAAAAGGAATCCAAGCATTCTGCTTTAAGGTTTCTGGAGATAATTCTTTTCTAAAACGTTCTGCCATTTGCATTCCTTTATCATATAAGTTAGCACCAAATCCTCTACTTCCATGATGGGTAACTAACATAGTATTTCCTGTTTTTTTAGAAGTTCCTACAAACAAAAAGTGATTTCCATCTCCTTGTGTTCCTAAGTGAGAACGTGCTACTCCAACGGCTTTTTGATTGTTTAAATATGGATTGGCTTCTATTTCTGCTAACAAATCCATAGGAAATTTAAATTGCGTATATCTATCTCTTCCTCCTGGACCAAAATGGGTTATACTATGTGCAGCATCTAATACTTCCTTTGGATTTGCTTTTCCAAAGTCTGTTAACATTACAGAACAACAAATATCCGCACTATGCATTCCTGGATGAATGGCATTTTTGGCCACTGCTATACCTCCTACAGGAATGGTTCCTGCTGGTCCAGTTGGACAGGCATCTGGCATAATAGCTCCGTTAACTAAGGTTGGTGTTTTCATTAACACTTCCATAGAAGTTACCACCTTAGTTACATTATCTTTCTCTAATTCGTTTTCTGCTTTAATGTTAATCTTAAAGTCTGCTGGTTTTTCTAATAATGAAACTTCTGGCGCTGGTTTATACTGCGCCAAGTATTCCACTATTTCTTCTTTGGTTAAATCTCTAGAATTGATATACTCCATTGCTTCTGGAAACCATTTTCCTGATTTAAACCCCATTTCGATTAGCATTTTTCCGTTAATTTTCATTTCTCTTACTTTTTAAATTATTATACTTTTTTCATAACATCTTTCCCACTTGGACGACGTTTTTTTCTTAATCACGTTGCAAATATTACACGGTGCTGCGCAATCTTTTTGCGTTGCAGAATTTATTTTCTATTTTTATCAAAATTTTTCGCATGAATTTAGAAAATCGTTTTAAAAATCTTATTACTAGCTACTCCAATACAGCAAGCTTAACGGAAGAGTTATGGAATGTACTCCTTAAAAAATATACGGAACCTCATAGAGCTTACCATAATTTTAAGCATTTAGAAGAATTGTTTAAATATTTTGATGTGCATCAAAACTCATTAGAACATCCAGATATAGTTGCTTTTTCTATATTTTATCATGATGTAATTTATAACATCTGGAAAAAGGATAATGAGGAAAAGAGTGCCGAGTTAGCTACTACTGAATTGACCAAGCTAAATCTACCTTTTGTAAATAGTGTTGCGCAGCAAATTATAGCGACCAAAACACACCATGCTACTGATAATGATACTAAATATTTAGTGGATTTTGATTTGGCTATTTTGGGTCAATCAGAAAAAACATATCAACACTACACACAATTGATTAGGAAAGAGTATAAACTAGTTCCTTCTTTACTTTATAAAAGTGGTAGAAAAAAAGTGCTTGCCCATTTTTTAAACAAATCATCTATTTATGCTACGGACAGGTTTAGAAATTTATACGAAGTACAGGCTAGGGAAAATTTAACAACTGAATTAAACACTTTATAAATGGCTTCTAACAAAAACGCACTCATTCGTTATAAGACAATTGACCAATGTTTACGCAATACCATGCGCAAATGGACTTTGGATGATTTAATTGAGGCCTGTTCTGATGCTTTGTATGAATATGAAGGTAAAGATGTGTATGTAAGCAAACGTACGGTTCAGCTAGACATTCAACACATGCGTAGCGATAAATTAGGATACAATGCGCCTATTGAAGTTTATAACAGGAAGTACTATAAATATTCAGAAGAAGATTATAGTATTAAAAACATTCCCGTAACGGATGCCGATGTAAAGGTTATGAACGAAGCGATTGAGGTATTACGCCAGTTTAAAGATTTTTCACTTTTTAAAGAAATGGATGGTGTGTTACAGCGTTTAGAAGATTCAGTGTACTCTTCTAAAAAAGACAATAGAGCCATTATTCATTTAGATAAAAATGAGCGCTTAAAAGGTTTGCATCATATAGATGCCTTGTACAATGCCATTCAAAAGAAAAAAGTTTTAAAAATAACCTATCAATCGTTTAAGGCAAAGAATGCTTCCGACATGGTGATTCATCCGCAGTTGATAAAAGAATACAACAATCGATGGTTTTTACTGGCTTTTGTTAAAGGAAAAGACATCACACTGGCTTTGGATAGAATGTTGCATATTGAAATAGCCGAGGATGTAGTATACATGGATTATAATATTGATGGAGATGTGTTTTATAAGGATGTAGTTGGCGCTACAGTACCGAACACTCGCCCAGAAAGAATTCAGTTTTGGATTGAAAAAAAACATGCTCCGTATGTAATTACGAAACCTTTTCACAGGTCACAACGATTGATAAAACATACTGATGACGGTGTAATTTTTAACATTTTTGTAAAGATGAATTTTGAACTGGAACGTTTGATTTTAGGGTATGGCGATGCTATTGAAATATTAAAACCAGCACGTCTTAGAAAACAAATTCAACGTAAATTACATATGGCTATTCATAATTATAGTTCTAATACTGATAGTGAACAGTAAACCACCTTGAGCTTACCCTCTATGACGTCAACTATAAATTCTTGTTTTCTTTTTCATTTTTTTACATTAACTAAGATGGTATAAAAGTATATTTGCGCCCATGTGGATGTATTTAGGACTTTTAGCGGCTTTATTTTTAGGATTGCATAATTTATGTAAAAAACATGCTTTGCAAGGTAATGAGGTTTTTCCTGTATTATTGGGTACTACCAGTGCTGGTTTACTTATGCTTTTACCTTTGTATTTATTATCTAGGCTTGATCCAGAAAGTGTGCAAAGTATTGGATTGTATATTACAGTTATTCCCTGGAAAACACACTTTTTTATTGCTATTAAGTCTATGATTATGGCAGGTTCTTGGGTATTAGCTTATCAAGCCTTAAAACATTTACCCATTACCATAGTTACGCCTATACGTTCGGCTGGCCCTTTTTTTACTTTTATAGGGGCTATTTTAATTTATAATGAGCAACCTAATTTTTTACAATGGATTGGTTTTTTCTTAATCATTTTTTCGGTACTTCTATATTCTCGTGTTGGTAAGAAAGAGGGTATTAACTTTAAACGTAATAAATGGATTTTTGCCATTATAGGAGCTACTTTTTTAGGTGCTTCAAGTGGTTTATATGATAAATTTTTAATTCAACATATTGCTTTAGCTCCGCAAACATTACAGTTTTGGTTTTGCTGGTATGTGGTAATTATTCTTTTAATTATTTTAGGGATTACTTGGTTTCCTAATGCTGAAAAAAGAGCTGCTTTTAAATGGCGATGGAGCATTCCTGCGGTAGGGATTTTACTACAAACTGCAGATTATTTTTATTTTAAAGCGCTTTCTGATCCTGAAGCTTTAATTATGTTACTTTCTGCCATTAAAAGGAGTCAAATATTAATTGCTGTTCTTATTGGTGGTATTATTTTTAAGGAAAAAAACAAGCGAAAAAAGTTAGTCCCGCTTATTGGTATTTTAATTGGTGTTGCTTTGATATTGTATTCAAAGTAATTTAAGGTTTTAATAATGGATTATTGCTATCTTTAATTTACAATATCAAAATCATCGTACTGGTTTCCTTGTTTCCCTTTATGTTTCTTTTGATTAAATCTGTATGTCAAGGATAAACTTATTTGGCGTACTCTGTATTGCAATTCTAAATCACGCGTAAAATCTTTACCAAAAGTTGTTACTATGCGCTTATTAGAGTTAAAAACATCCCTAACGTTAAATGTAACGGAACCGTTGCCGTTAAATAGGTTATTGCTAATTCCTATATTCATTCCATAAAACCCTTTTCGTCTGTATTGACCTGTTTCTATTGGACCTCTGTAAAAATTTTGTATTTGAAATTTCATAGATTTAAAAAAGGTAAAGGTTAGGTTATATCTTCCAGAAATCATTAAACCATCTCCATTAAAACTTGCTCCTTTATATGATCCTCTTTGTTTAAAACCATTTAAAACAATTTCTCCATACATCGTATACCAATTAAATGGTTTGTATGAAACACCTAACTCTGTACCATATGCTGTATAGTTTCCAATATTTGCTATGGTAGAGGTAAAAACATCTTTCATTTCATTCCCTATGGTTATCTGTTGTTTTTCTACAAAAAACTCCATTTCATCAGTTGTTTTTCTATAATATAGAGTTGGATAAAAACTTAATTTGTTGGAAACTTTAGTTGTATAACTTAATTCTGTAGCTACAATATAAGATGGGTTAATATCTGAATTTCCTACAAAGATATTTCGTTCATCAGTAAATGTAGAGAAAGGTACAATCATCCAACTTCCTGGGCGATTTATTCTTCTAGATGCTGAAAATTGAAGTTTGTTTCTTTCATTAAACGTATAATTAACAAATGTTGATGGAAACCAGTTGGTATAATTTTTACTATTATTAAAATTATTAGTTTCAGAACTTATATTAATAGCAGATACTTCTGTCCTTAATCCAAATTTTACAGATAATTTTTTAAATTCTTTTGAAAGTTGCCCATAAAAAGCATGCACTTTTTCTTTATAAATAGTATGGTCTGTAAATCTTGGTATAATAAAAGACACTCCATTTAATTGTCTCTTTACAGAAAAACTATTTTGTATAGATGATAAATCACTTCGATACCCCAGTTCAAGTGTATAATTATTTTTCATTGGCAGTACATAATCTGCTGACAACACATACCTATCTAGCTCTTCTTTATTAGTTGTTACATCTTTATTTAGATTTTGTACTACTGGAAATGATTTTAATGTACTTATTACAGCTGCATCATTACCCTTGGTATATTCTCCACTCACATTAATATTTAATCGATGCCCTTCTTTTTTAAATTTATGTTCAAACGATAGATTTCCATTGATAAAGTTATTGGTTTCTTCTTCTTTTTCATCACGATTTGAACTATTTACAAGTACTCCCTTATCTAAATCTTTATAAAAGATGGTATTAAAATTATCTGATTGTGCACCTCTATATGTAAGACTACCTGACAAACTATTTTGATTAAAATCTTTAGTTCCTCCTATATTTATTAAATAATAATATTGATTTCTAATTCTGTCTGATTTTTGGCTACTTGTCTCTGAAGTTGCATTCAAATTTTGTAAGTATATATCATTAACTGCTTTGGGTTCTGAATACCCTATTCCTGCATTAGCATACCATGAACCAGTTTCTCCACTTTGAGCAATGTTAGCGTTAACTCCTGCTGTAAGTCTATATCCTGTAAACACTTCTATACTACTGTTAAGTCTCTTTTTTTGTCCTTTTTTCAAAACTACGTTAATAATACCAGCAGTACCTTGCGCGGCATATTTTGAAGATGGATTGGTTATTACCTCTACTTTTTCAATTGAACTAGATGGAATTGTTGCAAATAGTTCTGCTGAACTAGCTAGTCCACTGGGTTTCCCGTCTATTAAGATTCTTACATTTTGGTCTCCTCTTATACTCACATTCCCATCAGATTCTACCTGAACAGACGGAAGGTTTTGCATTACATCTGTTAATGTACCTCCCTTGGCAACAATATCTTGTGCTACATTGTATGTTTTTTTATCTAAACCAACTTTATATGCTGTTTTGTTTCCTTTAATTACTACTTCATCTAAAGACACTTCTGTAATCACTTTTATCACTCCCATATCTAAAGCTGATTCTTCATTGGTAAAATCTGCTTTGATAAACTTTGGTTCAATGCCAACAACGGAAATTTCGAGTATATAAGCATCTCTAGGTACTTCAATAGTAAAACTTCCATTTTCTTCTCCTATAGTTCCATATATTTTTGAGCTATTTGTAACACTCTTAAATACTATACTGGCAAAAGGCACTTCTAGGTTTTGATGGTCTTTTATTTGTCCTTTTACTTCAATTTTTTGCGCTACAACTGTTATTGATAATAATAACAATACTACTATTAGTTTCTTCACTTTTAAAAAAATTAAATTTTTACGCCTTATATGATCTCTTTCAATTAGGCTGTTTTGATTACTTTTTTAGAGAATTTTATTATTTGTATCTAAAAATTAATTTATGTAGCTTTTAGAGGGTGTGTTGTTAAAAACTAATTTTTGAAATCTGTAACCAAATAAAAATAGAATTGAAATATTTAAAGTATTGAATAAAATAAATATAATTGTTATTAGGAAAGCAGGAAGCTTTAAGTTTTCAGCAACATTATTTAGATAAGAAATATTATCCTTTGTAAAATAAAATATTATTGAGAAAAATATAAGTTGGATAATTAACATCTTTGAAAAAATTTTCTTGTCTTCTTGAATCCAAGCTCCAATAAAGCCTATTATAATTGTAATGATTAATACATAGATATATTTTTCAAATAGAAGTTGTGGCACTAATGCTAGTATAAATGGTAATGTGTTTTTAATACGTTTCATTACTTGAAATTTATAGTATTGATAATATTTTTTAAGTCTTCTGGATTTTCTGCAAACTGTGTTTTCTTATAACGTCCTTTTTTCCAATAGTCAATCTGATCTGAATAATTATTTGAGTTAATTTTTCCACTTTGACCTCCAGCCATGATTGTATAACCTTTAATATTTCCTTTTTCCATTTCATAAATAGATCTAAAAACTGGGTGAACAGAAGCATTTAAGTTAATGGTGTTTTTATTTCCTCCTGCATTTACTATTTTATTTCCAAAACCTGGTAAAAAAGAAATGTTGTAAATATTTATAGTGCTAATTTGGCTATACTCCCTTTTTACTAACTGATTTTCAACACTTAAAATAGAGTCTGTTTTTTTTAGAATATTATTAATAATGATTTCTTTTGTACTGTATAGTTTACTGGAAGAAACCTCGCTATTTAAATAATTCAAGAATGATTTCATAGAAGGTACTTGCTGTACTTTTAACTCTTCATTTGCAAAACGTTTTGCTTCCTCTTCTACATTTTTTCTTAATGTTTCATATATAAAGGCTTTTTCAGAGTTATTTTTCATGTTTCCATCCCAGTTGGAAAACAACTCTGTGAGATTATTATATTTTTTAGTTATACTATTATTTTTAAACACTTTTTTTAAGTGAAAAAATGAAAGATCTACCTCATCTAATTGCATTGACTTTATTGCTGGAACACTCCAATCATCTTTCTCTTTTAACAACTTATCAATACGGTTAACTCTATAATCATCTTTATGCCAATGAGCTCCAAAATAATGCTTGTTTTGAGCAGGTAATTGATTTGCTGAAAAAAGATAGTTCTGTTCTGGATTACTAGTTTCCCATTGCGTAGCTATAAACTCACTTTTCAAAGGCTTTTTTGTACCATCTAGCAGTCCTCCATTAAAACCTTGGGGTCTTTTTGGCAGCTTTCCTGCACAAACAATTCCTATGGTATCATTGACATCTGCATAAATAAAGTTTTGAGGTGGGTAATCATATTCTTTTAATGCGTTTTTAAACCCATTATACGAATCTGTTTTCATTATATTAAACAATGCTTTCATAGAATAGTTCTTTTCAGAAGGATGCCATTTTTGAGCATAATAAGTACTGTCTTCTTTATTAACTATTCCATGAACAGTACGTTTAACCTTGAATTTTTTTTCTCCTTTACCTCTTATATTGATACTGTATTCTTTTTCTTGAAATGGAATCCAATTTCCTTGAAATAAATATAGGCTATCCTTTTTTGTTTTTAATAAATAACTATCCATTAAATCCCACTCTCCATTAGTAATACCCCAAGAAATGTTGGTATTATGACCACTAACTACTAAAGGAACTCCTGGAATACTATATCCATAAACTTTAATGGTGTTTCCTATTAAACTTGTTTCATAAAAAGCTCCTGGTAAGGTTAAAAACAAATGTGGATCATTAACAATTAGTGAGCTTGCTTTGTTTGTTTTTTTACTATTTATTGCCCAATTGTTACTTCCTATATCTGTATTAAATTTAGATAAGATAACTTTTCTGTTATTTAAAGTAATATTTTCTATTACTGATGAATCAATAGGAGTTTGAGTAGTTATTACTGAAGGTAAGATTGTTTTTAATGCTTCAAATTTTTGAGGATATAGTTTATTCAGTAGCTTTTGGGGTAGTTTATCTAATAATTCCTGACGCTCTGCATGGTAATCAAAATAAGCTAAATTCCAACTCATATACCACGCTGTTAAAATGCAATATTCTGGTTTCCAATTTTGAGGTTTTAAATTAAATATAGTGTATAACGGATCGTTTACTTTATTTTCTTCTAAAAATGCGTTAATACCATCACTATAATTTACTAAATAAGCGTAAAGTTCATGAGAATTTGCTTTATATTCTTCTAATATTTCCTTTGCTTTTCTATGAAACTCATAGGGTTTCCAAAACTTATCTGACTGAATTACTCTCCCTCCCAACATTGATGATAATTCTCCTTTCACCATTTTAGACATGAGCTCCATTTGAAAATAGCGGTCTTTAGCATGCATATACCCAAGACCATAAGCCAAATTAGAATCTTTACTAGCATAGATATATGGAATTCCTAATGTGTCTATTTTAATTACTAACTCTTTTCCTTTATTAAGTTTTGGGTAAATTTTATTTGTTTTTTTTATTCCTAAAAGACCTGTTTTATACGTTAATAGACTACCAATATTATTTATTGGAAAAAATTTATAATTTGTAATAAATATCCATAATAAGGATATTAATAAGACTATTGAAAGTTTACTGATTTTCATTATATAGTTAAGGTCTCTTTGGTTGGTGTAATATTATTTTTTATTTCTTCCAATTTTCCATAATTCATTTTAAAAAGTCTATTAGCTTCATGGTAATAGCTATCGTCATGAGTAATGGCAATTATTGTTTTATTTTCTTCTTTTACTATTTTGTGTATAATTTCTGAATAGAATTTTTTTCTAAAATAAGGATCTTGATCAGCAGCCCATTCATCTAAAACTAAAATGGGACGGTCTTCAAGAATAGCTGTGATTAATGCTAATCGTTTTCTTTGTCCTGTTGAAAGATCTGTAGTAGAAAAATATCCGTTTTCGATTTTTACTTTATCCGCTATTTCAAACAATAATAATAATGAATTCAATTTCTGATTATCTATATTTTTAATTCCATAAAAATCATCAAAGAGGTAAAAATCATTAAATACTGGGGCAAATAATTGGTTAATTTTTTCAGGGGTTTCAAATAGCTTATCATTAAAATAGACTTCTCCTTGTTTAGGAGCGTATATATTTAGTAATAAATTAATAAAAGTGGTTTTTCCTGCTCCATTTCCTCCATGAATAAATATAATTTCATTAGCATGCACGGATAGGTTAACAGGTCCAATTTGAAACGAGTTTTCTTCATATTCAAAACTATAATCCTTGAACGTTAGTTTTTCAAATTTTTTCACAAAATTATCATGTAATGAATCTTGATAAAAAAAGGTGTCATCTCCATTATCTGCTAATTCTTCTTTTAAATATTTTAACTTATTATAAGAAACAATTCCTTGATTTAAAGGTGGAATAGCTAGCATTATAGTTACTATTGGGTTTAATAAAAATAATAATGCAAAAACAAAGCTAATTGAGGTTTCTATAGAAACCTTAAAATACATACCTGCATATAATAGAATAAATGTTATAATAATATAAAATAACATTTGACTAATTAATTGACTATTTAAATACCCTATATAAGCAAGTGTGTTTTTTTCTTTCCCTTCTATTAATAACAAAGAAACTTTCTTATTATATATTTCTTTCCCTTTTTCTTGATTTACTTTTATTTCTTTATTACCATTCAATACTCCATTAAAATAGTGCATGAATTTTTGTTCAATAGCTCTTACCTCCATAAAGTTTTTATTTCCTTTGCGAGAACTATATAAATAAGCTAAAGTGCCTGTTAAAATAATTAGCAAACTAACTATAAATAAAGGAACAGATAAATACACTAAATAAATAAATGAGGCTAATACTAATATTATAGCAGAAGTAAAACTAATAATTACTAAAGAGGCATTTGTAATATTATTAACATCAACTGTCAATGCTGAATATAATTCATCTTTAGTTTGTTTCACTTTAGGATAAGGTGCTTTAATAATTGCTTTAACTACATAGGCTCTTATGTCCCAAAATATTTTTTGAGAAATTTCAATAATTCCTTCTGAAAGTAGTCTTCTAGAGATAAAAAACACCGTTATAACAGTTGCAAATAATAACAAATAATTATGTTCACTGGGCAGTTTAGAATTAATAATTGTGCTTATTACTTCATTGACTAACGTAATAAACATAAATCCAGAAAATCCGGAAAACAACGCGATAAAGAGATATACAATTAGTATACTCCTGCTTATAAACTTCATCTATTAAATAAGGTTAAATGTAAAACTATTGCTTTTTAGAAATACAGATGTAAGATAATGGAAAGGCTGCATCTTCTTTTTCTATATCAGATTTTAGGTTTGATATATCAAAAGGAAATTCTTCAAATGATTGAATATTTAAGCCATGTTTAATTTGTAAATTAAACAGCTCTCCTAATGTATAATTAAATGTATAGTTATCACTACCCTCATACTCTTTATTACCTAAATAATCTAATCCTCCTTTTTCTTTATATGGCCCTTTTTTAAAGTACAAATCTGTTTTAGAAAGTTTCATTTCTTCATCAATTATCCAGCTAAAAGGGTGTTGCTCTTGAATAACTAATTGTGATCCAGCATGCATGAAATTAGACAGTGTGCTAAAAAGCTTATCTAAATCTGGTAACCATACCAAAGCGCCAACTGTTATTAATACAAAATCAAATGTTTCAGAAATATGATTTTCAATATTATAAACATTTTCAGTATGAAATTTACAGTCTAATTGTAATTTTTCATTTAATTCTATAGCTGAAGTAATGGCGTCTATAGAAAGGTCTACCCCTACACATTTCCCTGCTCCTTTCTTCTTTAACGATATTAACTCTTCTCCATCGTTACAACAAACGTGTAAAATACTTTTATTGGCAAAGTTCAAACGATTCATTGTTTGAAGTAACTTTTCATCAATAGCCACAAAGTCTTTATCTTGAATAAATTTTTCTTTGTATTTTTCTTTAAACTCTTGATGAAGGGTGTTGACTTCTGACCAAGCAATTTTATTTGCTTCTATATAATTTATATCATTCATTAAAAAAAAATTTAATATTCATTAAAAGCATTATGCTTCTAAGCCTTGTAAAGATAGTTTTTGTTCAGCTGATTTTAAATGTACATTTTCTTCTTTTAACATAAGGTTATTTCCTAAAACTAAAACATCTATTTTTGTCTTTAAAAAAGTGTTAATTGCGTTTTCTGGAGTACATACAATAGGCTCTCTATCATTGAATGAAGTATTTAATAACAAAGGAACTCCTGTTAATTCTTTAAACTTTGTGATTAACTTATGGTATTTAGGATTAGTACTTTTTTGTACTTTTTGAATTCTTGATGTTCCATCAACGTGAACTACCGCAGGAATATTTTCTTTTTTGTTTTTATTTACTGGATAAGCCATTAACATATAATCTGCTGCTGTTGCTTCCTTTCCTATATTAAACCATTCAGCTGCATCTTCTGCTAAAACACTAGGACAGAAAGGTCTATGGTCTTCACGGTGCTTTACTACTGAGTTTAATTTTTTTACCATTCCTGGGTCTCTAGGATCAGCTAATAAACTTCTATTTCCTAATGCTCTTGGTCCAAACTCCATAGCCCCTTGAAACCATCCTATTACTTTTCCTTCTGTTAATAATTCTGCTACGATTTCTTCAATATTTTCATGTTCTCTATATACTAACCCTTTAGCTTCTATAGCAGCCTGTATATCATTATTATTAAAAGATGGCCCTAAATATGTATGATTCAGCGTTATTCTTTCATTACCTTCTAGTCCTTCAGTATACAATTTTAGTGCTGCACCTAGTGCTGTTCCTGCATCGTTTGCTGCTGGTTGAATATATATATCTTCAAATTTACTATTTTCAAAAATGATTCTATTAGTTACACAATTAAGCGCTACTCCACCTGCTAAACACAGTTTTTTTGATTGTGTTTTTTCATAAGCTTTCTGTACCATATTCATTACAATAGTTGTTGTAATTTCTTGTAATGATGCTGCAATATCTTGATGAACTTTTAGAAGTGGATCATTAAATGATCGTTTAGGAATTCCAAAAATTTCTTCTAAATCAGTATAGTCTTCAATTCTAAACTTAATTATATCTTTATCAATTTTGAAGAATGTATCATTATTCAGCGTAATAAATTTTTCATATGCGCTCATGAACTTCTCTGGCTCTCCAAATGATGCTATACTCATTACTTTACAGGCATCATATTCAGAATAGCCTAAAAATTTTGCCATTTTTTCCCAAAGAAACCCTATTGAGTTTGGGTATTCTACTTGTTGAATTTTTGTGATTGTACTTCCTTTTCCATGTGCTATTGTAGATGACTCAATTTCACCAATACCATCTATAGAAACTATGGCTGCATCTTCAAAACCAGAAGGATAAAAAGTTGAAGCTGCGTGAGCTATTGCATGTTCTATGTAAACAAACTCTCCTTTAAATCCTAACTCTTTTAATTGATAAGGAACTTCCTTTAATTTTAAATAAAATAATTCTTCTCCTTCCTTACTTCCCCAGTTTTCTGCTTCGTAAAAATCGTCTACTTTTAAGTTTTCATCTAATCTTCTCTGAGGCTCAAAAGAAAACCCAATTTCATCTATATCCGAAAGGGTTAAGTTTCCTATTCTAAGACATTCATTTATTGCCTGCATTGGAAGTTCATTAGGGTTATCTATCTTGGCTTCTTTAGCATGTTTGATTCTTGATAATCTTTCCTCTTCAATTGCTGCAACCAATTTACCGTTTACTACTAAACATGCTGATGATTCATGGTAAACAGAATTTATCCCTAGTATTGCTTTTGTCGTTTTCATTTTATTTGTTGTTTATTTTTAATTTTAATATTTGGCTGTTTTTCTTTACAAATTTGTTTTTAAGTATCTCATAGTGGTTTCCTTTAAACTCAGAAAAAGATATACTTTTTTGTGTTAGTTTTTCCCATCCCTGTTGTTTGCTCTTATCTGCTTCTTCACTTGCAAAAACATAAAAAGGAACATTAATTTTTTCTCTACCAGCTACGTAAGAAGCTAGTTCAGCGTATTTCCAAACCCTGTTACTTATTTGCTCTTTTTCTTGATTACTAAAATCTTCTAGTATATTTAATGACATGAATTCATCTACTTCAGCATCTTTATAATTAACCAACTTACTGGTAACCTCATCCTTTCTTGGTGCTTCCATGTCTAAAATGATAAATTTATCTACTTGTAATTCTTCTTTAAATTCGCTTAAAAGTTCATATGCTATATGGCTACCTGCCGAATACCCTAATACATCAAAGGTTTGATTTGCATTTACATCAAAAATCATATCCTTACATTTTTGAATAATTTCCTTTTTATCCTGATATACATCACTATAGGCATCTAATAACGAAAAATCAAATGCATATAAATTGTACCCTTTTAACTCCTTTGCTAACTCAATAAAGTCTGCCACTGTAGCTGAAATTGAAGGAAAGCAAAAAATATTTTTTTCTCCACCAGAAGATAGTTGTTGTAAGTAAGCACTGGTATTTACTATTCTATTTTCATGAGCATCAACGTAGTTCCCTATATGATAAGGGGTTTGATTGTTAAACACTTCTGGAATGGGCATTTTAATGCTGAATTCTTTTTCTACTCTTGCTATAAGCTGAATCATGTTAATAGAGTGTCCTCCTAATTCAAAAAAGCTATCATGAGCAGAAATAGTATCCTTTTTCAAAATTTCTTGGAAAATTACATTTACTTTTTCTTGAGTTTCTGTTAGTTCTAATTCTTTTTTAAATTGCTTACTAACATTTAGTTTTTTCAAGATATTCTTATCAACTTTTCCACTATTATTTAACGCAATTCTATCTTTTATCACAATATTATTTGGAATCATATATTGAGGTAAATACTCTGATAAGTATTGTTTTATTTCTTCTTTTGATATTGTTTTTTTGAAGTTTGTATTACCTGCTGTGATTTCAGATATTTTGGTATTACTTTCAAGAAAAAGCTTTTTATTTTCAGTAGTTACTAATTGCTTGTATAAACTACCTATTTCATCTTTACATAACTCTAATAGCATGGTATCTTTTTTAACACATTCTACTATGAGTGTGGCATTCAAATCTTGTTCACTGTTTAAGATTTCTTTAAAAATAACCTGCTGATTTTCTTCTAATTTTTTCAAAAAAGAAATAGGACAAGCTAGAGTTACAGCAACAAGTTCTCCGTTAACAAACAAACATAACTGATATTCTGGGAATTGATAAATTAGGTCTTGATATAACTTTTTTATTACTGGATTAGCTTTGGCATATCTCTCTACAAATTGTTCAAACTCACCTTTTATTGTTATATCATCATTTAAAGATAATACCCTAACTTTTTCTGAATTTTTAGTTATGAATTGATTTACTTGTTTTTCTGGCTCTACAAAGGCAATTAGTTGCTCATAACTTCCTTTTTTATCAAGAATTACGGCTCCATTATATAGCCCTTCACAGTTTAATAAAAGCGACTCAATTTCCTCTATTTCAATTCTATTTCCATTTAACTTAATTTGATTATCTAACCTTCCATATACTACATAGTTTCCTTTATGTAACAGTGCAACTTTATCTCCTGTTTTATACAGCACTTGACTAATACCGTCATTAAATGGGTTTTTAATAAATGCCTTATTGGTTTTCTCTACATCGTTTAAATACCCTTTTGCTGATCCAATAGAAGCTATATATAGTTCTCCTGGTACACCAACCGGTACTTGTTGTAAGTTTTTATCTAAAACATATAACTTTGTATTAGCTACTGGTATACCTATTGGCGCAAATATTTGTGATTCAATATTACTTATTTCACATTTATACCTTGTTGAATCTACAGTTGTTTCTGTAGGTCCATAACAATTATATAAATCTATTTTAAACTCATTAAGGAATCTGTTACTTAATTTAGTATTTAAAATAGCTCCTCCAACGACGACTCTTTTTAAGGATTGTAGTTGGTTTATTTCCTTCCTCTCAATTGCGTTTACAAAAGACTCTAGAAGTAATGGAACACTTTGAATATGAGTAATTTTATTTTTATTAATTAGTTCTTCATAATTCAGTATGCTTTTTTCCATTGTATTAGGCATTACTACAATACCTGCTCCTGCTACCAATGGCCACAGATAATCCATTATAGACGCATCAAAAACTGTAGCTGTATGGAAAAGTACTTTTTCATCTGGCGTAAAATTAAAATCATTAATTGTGGATTGGATAATATTTATTGCACCAACATGTTTGATATCTATTCCTTTGGGTTTTCCAGTAGATCCAGAAGTAAATATGGTATAAATCAAATCTTCATTACTAACAGAAATAGAGGTTTCTTCTTTTGATATTGTACTAAAATCAATTTCATCTAACAACACTAAACTATCTGCAAATGGGGCTTTTAAAAATTCTTGATTAAAAAAACCACTAACTGTTATAATTTTTTGAATTTCAGCTTGATTTATAATTTCTTGTACTCTTTGTTCTGGATAATCTTTACTAAGAGGTACAAATATTGCCCCAGAGTTAAGTATTCCTAAAACACTCGCTATAAAGTCAATTGACCTAGGTAATAATACTCCTACTCTATCTTGTTTTTGAACTTTGTTTTTTAGTAAAAAATTTGCTATTTGATAGGAATACTCTTTTAATTCTCCATAAGTAATTTCTTTATCTTCTTCTTTAACAGCTACTTTATTAGAATATTTAGTAGCTGTTTCATTAATGATGGTATGCAAACCAACATCTGGAATTGTAAATTTGGTAGGACTAACTGAAACTTCTTCTATTAAACTTTTTTCTTTCTTTATAAGGAAATTATAATCTAAAAGGTTTTTAGATGAATTTTCAATTATTTGCTTAACAAGTTCTTTATATCTAGTTAAAAAGTTATTGGCTGTTTCTTCTTTAAACAAATCCGTATTGTAACGTAAAGTAAACCACATATTATCTTTGTTGTGATCTACCTGAAGTGTAAAGTCAAATACAGAAGTATTTTTTACTGCGGTGTCTAATTCATTACTAACATCTTTAACATCCAATCCATTTAAATTCACATCTTTTAATTCTGTTTCATCATTTTGAACACCAAAAAATACTGAGATAACTTTTTGTCTCGAAAAATCTGTAATTGGATTTAACTCCTCAATAATTTTATTAAATGGATATAAATGGTTTTCATAAGCTTCTAATGAATTGGTTTTGGTATGTGACAGTAAATCATTAAATGTCCAATCTTTACCTAATGTGCATCGAATTGGAATTCCTGATGCAAATAAACCTAATACTTTATCAAGATGCTCTTGATCTCTATTCCATATTGGTGTTCCAACTACAAAATCTTCTTGGTTCGTTAACCTATAAAGTAAGAGGTTTAATACAGATATTAAGAAAATTTGATAGGTAACTCCATTTTCATGACAGAATTCTGAGATTTCATTTTTAAACTCTAATCCTAAGGTTTCAAAAATAAATTTTCCATTGAATGAATGAATTAATGGTCTAGGATAATCTGTAGGTAATTCAAGCGTTTCTGGTAGTTTTTGATACTTATTTAACCAGTACTTACGTTGTTTTTCTAGTTTTCCAGAATCAATTAATTCATTAATCCACTCTGTATAATCAGAATAATTAACTTTTAACTCTGGCAAGAAAATTTCTTCCCTTTTATTTAAAGTATTATATGTTTGAATAAACTCTCTATAGAAGTTAAACGTTGATATTTGATCCCATACAATATGATGTGTTTCAAAAACAAAAACATGTCTTTTCTCATTAATCTTGATTAATTTAACATTAACCATTCCTTGTGTAAAATCAAAAATTGTATTGAAATAAGGTAGTACTATTTCTTGAAGGTTTATTTCATCTTTACCTAAATGAGAATAATCAACAACTATATCATTTATATCAACAAAAGACTTTTCTTTTAATACTTGATATGGTACTCCATCTTCTTCTATAATTGTAAACTTAAATATATCATGCCTATCACTTAGGTGACTGATAGTTTCTAAAAATGCTTCTTGATTTAGGTTTCCTGTGAGTTCAAGTATAAATCCAATATTGTAAAAAGTACTATTAGCATTTAACTTTTGAAGATACCATTCAGCATATTGAACTGGAGATATTTTGTATTTTGCTTTATTTGTTTTCTTTACAATTGATGTGATTAAAGAATTATTATCTTCTTTTTTATATTTTTCTATTGCTTCTGCTAATTTTTCTACTGTTGGATGCTCAAATAATTCTTTTAGAGGTAGGTTAATATCATACTCGTTTTTTATTTTACTAATTGCTTGGATAGCTGAAACTGAATGTCCTCCTAATGTAAAGAAGTTATCATTTCTACCAATAGGTTTTACTCCTATTACTTTCTCCCATACTTCTGATATAGCTTTTTCCAATTCTCCTATTGGAGCTACAAAGTTTTCTACGCTTTGACTTTCCTGATTGTTCATCATTTGTTTCAAAACATTTTTATCAGTTTTTCCATTATGATTCAATGGAAATTCTTTTAAAAACTTAATAACTCCCGGAACCATATATTCTGGTAATTCTAACTGAATTTGCTCTTTTATATAATCTCCATTCAAGTTATCATCAGAAGTCATTACAAAGGCACATAGATAACTCAGTTCATTACTATCTTTTCCTACCAACACTACAGCGTTAACTACTCCTTTACTTTTAGTTATTGCTATTTCAATTTCCTCTAATTCAATTCGGTATCCTCTAATCTTTACTTGTGTATCTTTTCTTCCAAAAAAATCAATAGTTCCATCCTCAAGTACTCTACCAATATCACCTGTTTTATACATTCTTCTATTAGGGAAAAATGGATCTTGCATAAATGCTTTCTTAGTTTTCTCTTCATCGTTGACATACCCTAGTCCAACTCCTATACCAGAAAGACAAATTTCTCCTTTTGCTCCTATTGGCACACGATTATAATCATTATCAAGAAAATGAAATCTAAAGTTTTGTATTGGTTTATTTCCAATAGGTATCCTTAAATCTGGACTTGGCTTTTCATAAAGAAAATAATGTGTTACATCATCTGAAGCTTCAGTGGGTCCATAACAGTTTATAAGAGGTATTTGTGTATAATGGTCAAACCACTTTCTAGCAAGTCTTGGTTTTAGTGTTTCCCCATTAACTAAGTAATAAGTTAAACTACTCATTGGACTATCTGTTCTACGTTCCTCACAATCTAATAACACTTGCATATATGAAGGCACTACCTCAAAAATTGTTATTTGGTCTTCTTTGAGTTTTGTTAACAGTAAATCGGGGTTTAATACTACTTCATTACTATAAACATAAGTTTGCCCTCCTACCATTAAAGCATTCACATATTGCCAAATTGAAATATCAAAACATTGTGAGGCATTCTGAACAATTTTACTTTGCTTATTAAGTTCTAAGTCATTTTTCTTAGCTTCTAAATGGTTCAACATTCCTATGTGTTGTACTATAGCCCCCTTTGGTTTACCTGTTGAACCAGAGGTATAAATTATATACGAAACATCTTGTGGTAATGCTAAATTGGGGTAGTTATTACCTTGTTGAGATTCAATATGAGACAAATCAAATTGATATTTGATTGTTCCTTTTATCTTTTTCGTTTTAGGTTTTTCTTTATCAATTTCAAGTACTGCATCAAATCTGAATTTTTTTAATTCATTTTGAATCCTCCCCAATTTATCTGAATAAGTAACTTTTGTTTTAATATCCTTTGATTCAATATAATTATCTATAAATGATTTTGAAACAAACAACTCTTCATCCCATTCCAGTTTAGTATTGGCTTTAGGGTTGGCTTTTTTAAACTCCTTAAGATCTTCAATTAAGTCTTGTTTTTTATCTTGATTAATAAGGTCTCCTAAAAACAGAATACCTTCAGTATTTAGTTTTGCTATTGACTTATCTAAAACTTCTCTTAAATAATTATGCCCATTAAAATTTTGGATAACACTATTTATAATAATTATATCAAAATCTTTTTCTTTTAACTGGTCTATTTCATGCGCAAATAATTTATACATTTTTAGGTTGGTTATACCTTCTTTTTCGCAAACAGCTTGGTTTTTATCAAGAATTACCTGACTTAAATCAATACCTACATAAGATTCTACTTTATTCACTAAAGAGAACATCGTTAACCCTGAAGCACAACCTATTTCTAAAACTTTTTTATCTTTATCTACATAGGGCAATAACTTATGAATAGTATTGTCTCTATATTCATTCATTTCTTGTCTGGTAAACGCTTCTCCATCATAACTATTAAACCATCCTCCTCCAGTAATATCATCATGAGCTTTACTTCCAATATATTCCCATAGCTCTACATCCATGGTTTTATTTTCTGTCTCGGCCAACTCATGTATGTTATAGCTATCCATAACAGCAATGGTTTGTAAAGAGTTACATGACCATTGTAGTTTATTTGCTACTTTTATATTTTGTTTATCTGTAAATAATAAGCTGGCTTCACTGTTATCTAAGATATATTTTAAGCGCTCTGTTGGAAAATCTGGGTCTAATGGTATATAAACTGCTCCTGCCTTCCAAGCTCCTAATAGTGCTGCTAGTGTATAACAACTTCTATCCATAAATACACCTACTCGATACTGCTTTTCTCCTTGGTGATGTTGTGTTAAGAAGTTTGCTATTTTGTTTGAAAACGTCCATAGTTCTTTATAAGTCATTTTAACATTTTCATATGTAATAGCAATATCATTAGGTGTTTGTTGTACATGTTTCTCTATTAACTCTAACACCGTTCCATCTACAGGTAATGGTTTTTCTGTTTTAGCAAACTCTTCCAATTTTTCTATTTCTGCGGAAGATAGAATTTCAAATGTTTTTATTTTTTCGTCTGGTGTTGCAGTTATTTTATCAATTAACAATGTAAAATGCTCTATTAGCGAATTGATTTTTTTGTCTTCAAACTGCTCTGTATCATACCTAACTTCTATAGATATTTTTTCATTACTCTCGATAAACATTACGTTTATCCCGAAAATAGTAGTCTCATTATCTTGAGTTAAAGGTGCTATTTTTAATTTTTTCTCTCCAATGATTTTTTCTTCAGAAATAAATCTATCATTGTAATTAAAATATTCTACAAACACATCAAAAAGAGGATTCATACCTACCTCTTCATTCATTAATCCTAGATCTGCTACTAAAAGCTCAAAAGGATAAATATCATGATCAAAATCATTTAATAGGTTATTAGATAGTTCCTGTAATTGTTGTACAAAGTTATATTCAGGGTTTATTGTATTTTTAATCGGTATAGTATTTACATAAAACCCTATTTGCCCTTCCAAGTCTGGATGATTTCTTCCTGCAACTGATGTTCCAACAGTAATATCTTTTTGTCCTGAATATTTATAAAGTAATGTTTTAAAATAAGTTAATACAACAGAAAACATTGTTGTTTGTGTTCTCTGCGAGATTTCTTTAAATATGTAATAGTATTTACTATCTAACTCATACCTATTTACTTTACCATGAAAACTTTGCTGTGGTCTTCTTTTTTGAAAGGCAGTTAAATCTACTTTAGGAGATCGTTCTGCAAACTTTGTATTCCAATAATCTTTAAACTGATTTACCTTATCAGTAAGTAAAATATCATTATGCCAATGTGCATAATCTTTATATTGTATTGGTAACTCTTGAAAGGCTATATCTAAATCATTTGCAAGCTCATAATAGGTCATTATTAATTCATTAAACAATACTACTTGTGACCATCCATCTGAAATAATGTGATGCATATTAATCATTATAATATACTCATTGTTGTCCGTTTTTAGCAGATTTACTCTAATTAGAACATCTTCTGCTAAATTGAACCTATATTTAGATTCTTTTAATAATGTTTTCTCTATTTCAATTGCTTCTTTTTGAGAGAAATCATCTAGCTTTACTTGAACCTGTACCTTATTTATTGGATGTATTAATTGCTTAGGATCCCCTTTAACAGTAATAAATGAGGTTCTAAGAATTTCATGCCTATTAGTTAGCCTTTTTACCGCTTTATTTAGAAGCTCAACATCAATTTCTCCAGTAATTTTCATTGCATTAAATTCGTTATATGCTACTGAAGTTTCTTCATTTTGACTTAGTATCCATAAACGAAGTTGTGCTGATGAAAGTTCATAATACTCTTCTTCTTGTAAAGTGTCTATACTTAAATAATCAACCCTCTCTTTTAATGAGATTAATTTTGCTAACTCTTTTATTACTGAATTTTTAAATAATTCTTTAAGCGTTAGTTTTACACCAAACTCTTTGTGTATTCTTGATGTTAACTGTACAGCTAACAAACTGTTTCCTCCTATTTCAAAAAAGTTATCTAGTATATTTATAGCATCATCATCCAATAATTCTTTAAATACGTTAAGTAACTGTTTTTCTACTTGTGTCATTTCAGTAGACACTGGTACATTAAAATTGTTATTTTGATGAACTAATAAGCTTTCTTTTTCTAATTCTGAAAGCTTTTTATTACCTATAATATAACGTATATTTTCATCCTCTCTACCTATTAAATTGTTAATAGCATTACGTAGTGTTTTTTCATCCCATTGATTTGTGCCCTCTTGGACATAAATCGTGGTTATGTTTTCTTTTTGGGTTATTTTAAATTGATTTTTAGAAAATAGATACAATAGCGCTATTTCATAATTTTCTAACTCATCTTCTTCAAGTTGAAGAACTAATGTTTTCTCTATAATTGTTCCTAAATAAGGTAAACCTGTAGCTTGCTTTCCTATAAAAATTTTTCCTAAAACCCCTTTAGGTGCTTTTAAACCTAACTTGGTTCTTATACTTACATCCGATGAAACTTCACTAAGATTACTTCTCCAATCATCTGCATACTTTTCAGAAGCAATAAAACGTGTAATTCCAATAACTTCATTATTATTTGTAGTTAATGTGAAATAAAGCAAGTCTGTTGGCTTCGCTTTTATTTGCCAACTATTAACATCCACATTACTTAATATTTTACTATCTTGTATGTGTATAATAGAAGGTAGTTCTTCAGACTTTAAAAATTCTCTAAATGTATTTAAAGAAAGGATGTGTTTTTCTTCTTTCACGTTGGAAAAGTTCATTTTTTCAATCATGAGTCAATGCTATTTTATAAGTATTTTACGTTATTGTTTACTAATTTACTTAGTAAGATTTCTTAGGTAAGAAGTGTTATTTATAAGGCTATATTTTCAGTCAGCAGCTTTTTTAAAGGCAATGTTTCATTCTTAATAAAGTTCTTTACTATATCTTTGTACAAAGAAGTCCATTCTTGAATACTGGCTTCATCATACTTATTTGTGTTGTACTCTACTCTAAACACAATACTTTCTTTCTTTTCTAATGCATCAAAAAATAAATCGTACTTATTTTTATTCTCAATTATCATAGTATTGTCACCATCTTTATTTTCGCTTTGGTTTGTAGAAATAGATTTATCTAAATTAAAAACAACCAATTCTTCGTATAGGCAATTTTTTCGAGTTGTTTTATCTTCTATTAGTGTATTTATAGGAATTACGGGATATTTAAGAATGTTTAAATTTTTACGCATTATATTATTAACGTATTCAAGTGGTGTTAACTCTATATCTAAAGAACTAATAAACGGTATCATTTGAACACACTGCCCTACAACATCGTACAATCTACTATTTAATTGACCTGCATAAGGTATTCCTACTCTAAAAGCTTCATTTCCACTCAAAGCACACAACATTAACTTGTAAGCACTTAACAATGTACTAAAAAGGGAAACTTTATGTAATGAATTCCATTCTCTAACCTCTTTTACTAAATTACCTTCTAAGTTAAAGTAAATTAATCCTGAATTATTGCTCGCTTTTTTTACACCAAGCATTGGTATTTCAAACCTTGGCACTTCAATGGAGAACTCTTTTTTCCAAAACATCAAGTTTTCCTCTTTTACATTTCCATTTAACTGTTGATGAATCCAGTTTACATAAGTACTGAATTGGGGCGCTTTGGGTAAAGAAGTATTAATATTATGGCTATAATTAGTGTAAATTTCATTCAATTCTTTTAATAATACATTTAATGACCATCCATCAACAACTATGTGATGTGCTACTAATTGGACTATAAATGTTTCTGCTGATGTTTTTAAGACATAACATCTTAAAAAAGGGCCATTTTTTAAATCAAATGGGAGCATTACATTTTTAGAAACCCAATTTTCTATAGCTTCTTTTGACATTTCATCTTTTAAACTGTCTGTATACTTTACAGAAAAATTTATTCGAGATTTTATAATTTGTTTTTGCTCATCTATAGAAACAATTCTTAATGTTTCATGTCTTGAAGTCACTAAATCTAATGTTTCTTGAAGCATTTTTTCATTTAGTTCTTTATGTACTTCAACAATTACAGTTTCATTAAAAGCAACGGTTTCTCTAGGATTCATTTCAAGCTTAGCATACATCCTTTTTTGCTCAATTGTTAAAGGTAGATGAAAAGTTTTATCAAAATTTTTATCCTTGTCTTTTTTAAGATCATTTGTAATGGTTTCATTAAGAAACCCTCCTTCCATTATTTGGTAAATTGATTTTTTTACTGCATTAATAAAGAATTGTATATCATCATCCGTATGGGCTTCAGAAATAAAACATGTTGCTCCTTCCCAAACAAATACATTGTTGTGTAACAAATGATACTTTAATAACGCTAGTATTTCTAAATTGCTTTTGGGTTTAATATTAAACATTGACCCAAAATTATTAGCTTTAAGAGGTAATGCATACGTAGTAAAAAAGGCATTCAATTCATTGACTAATTTATTTGTTTTTCTATTAAGAGTATACTGTACTACATTTCCTTTTTCTTTAAGATAAGTAAGCATTTTTGCCATTACCTTCATGGTTAATGGATGATGACAAAAAGTTCCTGCAACAATTACTCTTTGAACACTAGGATAGGAATCATCTCCATAATTCCATGCCCCGCCATCAATTAAATCTAAATAATCGGATTTACCTGCTACTACACCTATTGGCATTCCTCCTCCTATAATTTTTCCGTAGGTTACTATATCTGCTTTTATTTCAAAATGTTCTTGTGCGCCTCCAGGAGCTATTCTGAAACCTGTTATAACCTCATCAAAAATCAATGCAATACTTTCTTCTTTAGTAATTTCTCTCAATTCTTGTAAATAATCTTTTGGTTGAAAATCTACTCTTCTGCTTTGAACCGGTTCTACTAAAACAGCTGCAATTTCATCTTTTTGTTCTTTAATAATATCTATTGCTTCCCTTGTCCCGTAATTTAACACCAGTACATCTTCCACCATGCCTGGAAGTGTACCTATTGTTAAAGGAACTGCTGAATAATCAGCGGCTTGATCTACATTAACACCATCAAACGTACCATGGTATGATCCTGCAAAAACTACTACTTTCTTTTTATTAGTTGCTCCTCTGGCTAACCGAAGTGCTACCATTACAGCTTCAGTTCCTGAGTTATAAAAAGCAACTCTATCTACTCCTGTAATTTCATGAATTAAATTTGCTACATCTTCCGCATCCGTTGAAATAGGTCCTAGAAAATTGTGTGTTGTACCTTGTTCTAAAAGAACTTCTTTTCCAAAAGAATGATTATACCCTAAGAGATATACTCCAAAACCCATAGAAAAATCTACATATTTATTACCATCTAAATCCCACATATAAGCCCCTTTAGCTTCTTTAGCTATGATAGGATACGTTAACTCTTTCCAATCATGATTATATAATGATATATTTCTATTATTTGCCCATCTGTAACGATTTTTAGCTGCAAACTTTTTAGAGGAAATTGTTTTTTCTTCATAAGCCTTAACAAAAGTATTTAAGTAAGATTCTTGCTTTGGAGGGTATGTGTTTTTGGTTTTAACAATTTTCTTAAATGATTTAAAATGATTTGACTTAGAAAGTTCTTTTTGCTTAGGTTTTGTTACTTGTTTAGAGTTTTCTAATACCTCACCATTATTAAAATAATTATTGATTACTTGAAGTTGATTATTTAAAATTTCAAATTGTTTATCAAAAATATCTTTAAACGGGTGTGTATGTGTAGCATTAACATTATTAGTCACTGTTAACTCTTTAGTTTCTGTTTTTACAGCCTTGTTTTTAGACTCTAAGCTTTCTGTTTCATTTTGTTGATATACTGTTCTTTCATTTTCAGTATTTTGAGCTACAAATTGAGTAAGAGTTTCTACTGTGTTTAAATCCTGATATAATTGTTCAAGACTTAGCTCTAAATCATATTTATTTTTAATATGTTGTTGAAGTTGAATAATTGATATAGAATCAAATCCAAGCTCAAAAAAGGATTGTTGAAAGTTGATTTTTTCTGAGTCAAATATAGATTTTATGTAATTTGAAATATCTTGATAGAGTTCATCAATATTAAATGATGAACTTTTAGTTGCTACATCATTGCTAGGCACCTTTCTTTCAGTCATCTCGTAATTAATAGTATTAGTTTGGTTTGGTTTTTCAACTTTATTTAATTCATTTTCTCCAGGCCAACAAGCGGTTGGTTTATCAGGAAATACAGGAAAGTGTATTGGAGAGGCATTTTCTTTTTTATAATAATCTTTTAAACTACTTTCTCTTCCTTCCAAATAATCGGCTATCATTTCTTTTTCTCGTTCATCAATAACTTCTTGTAACTTATTACTTGAATAGATTTCTTTTTTTGTGATTTCTTTATCTACAAGCAAATATTGTTGGGTTACTTTTAAAAGTTCTTCTTTGTTTTGAATAACAAATATGCTTCGTTCTATGCCATGAATTCTGTTTGTTAAATTGTGCCCTAAACTATACAAATCAATAGTTGAGTTTTTCAACAATGCTCGTTGTACTAGCTTCACTACTTTTTTCAATCCTTCTTGGTTATAAGAAGATATTGGCAAAATATAGTATTCTTTCTCTTCAATAGTATTTGATAATAAAGCTGGTGCTTCTTCTAATATTAAATGGCAATTTGTACCACTTATGCCAAAAGAGCTAACACCACAGAATCTTTTTTCTTCTGAAATCCAATCTCTTTCAATTGTATTTACATACAATGGAGAGTCTACAAAATTGATTTCCTTGTTAGGATATGTAAAATGAATTTGTTTGGGAATTTTTTTATGTTTAAGAGCCAAACATGTTTTTATAAATCCTGCAATTCCCGCTACCGAATCTAAATGTCCTAAATTAGTTTTGACACTTGATATTGCACAGAATTGTTTTTTACTTGTGTATTTTTTGAATGCTTCTTTTATACTATTTATTTCAATAGGGTCTCCAATCTTTGTTCCTGTTCCGTGAGCTTCTATATATGTTATTTGTTCTGGAGATACTCCTGTATTCTTCCATGCTTTTTCTAGTACTTCTTTCTGCGATTTTCCGCTTGGAGCTGTTATTCCAATTGATTTTCCATCTTGGTTTATGGCTCCTCCTTTTAGAACACCATAAATTGGGTTTTTATCTTTTATAGCTTTTTCTAAAGGCTTCATTAAAATACAAGCAACTCCTTCTCCCATGCCTGTTCCTGAAGATGATTCATCAAAAGTTCTTGTTTTTCCATCTACAGATTCTATCCCCATTTTCATATCTCCAGACTCGTCTTGTGGATAATACATTAAACGTACACCTCCTGCTAAAGCCATATCACAAGTTCCATCAATTATTGATTGATATGCTTTATATATTGCAACCATAGAAGATGAACAAGCAGTGTCAATTAGTAAAGACGGTCCTTTTAAATCTAATAAATAAGAGATTCTACTAGGAATAATTGCTTCAATATTTCCTGGAACAGACATTTGGAAATATTCTTTTTTTAATCCTTTAAGAAAATCGGCATATCTATACCCATAAGAAGAATGCCCTACATACACCCCAGTATTTGTTTCTTTCATTTGAGAGATTGGTATCCCTGCATCTTCAATGGCTTGATGGGCCACTTCTAGAAATAGTCTCTGTTTAGGGCTCATTAACGTTGCTTCAGATTTTGTGAGTTTATATTTCCCGTGATCAAAACAACTAATTTGGTCTAAATACGATGCCTCTTTGAATTTATTTGCTTTAGAAATAGAACTATCTCCAAAAGCTATTAATTGATTCATTTCTTCTTTTCTTTCGGCAGGAAACTTTGTGATTTTATCTTTTCCATTTTGAATTAAATCCCAATATTCCATAGGGTTATTACAACCTGAAAATTTTAACCCTATACCAATAATTGCCACATCTTTCTTGTTTCCCTTGGTTATATTCCAATTTCTCTCAACCTTAGTTTTCGAATTAGGCATATTAAATAAGTTATTTTTCATACGTAGTTTATTAAATAGCTTGGGGTTATGTATTTGAACTTAATGATACTCCTGTCTCTTTTTTTATAGCCATTAGTTCTTTTTCTACTTCGGCTTTTTCATAGCCTTTAGCCAATAGCAATTTTTTTAAAAGATCTTCTATATTGTGCCAATCAATTTCATTGGTTTGTAAAAACGATTCTCTTTGTTGTTGTATTTCTTCAAAAGTTGAAATCACAACATCTACTTGTTTCTGACACTTATTAGGAAATGTAACAGCCGTTCGAATTGCTGCTGCAGAAAAATCAAATATTTGCTCTTTTGAATTGTTTATTTCTTGTAAAATACCATGGGTTGCATTGTATTCTGAAGTAGCTATTACAGTATGATTACTTAGTAATCTTTTTAAAACAGTTTTACCCCCTACTTCAATCCCAAACCAATTATAATTTTCATTTAAAAAACCAACTGCTTTTGCCCATAACACTGGAGATGTAATCTGCTCTGACAAAGCTTTTTTTATTTGCTCTGGTTGTAAAATCACCTCTCCAATTATTGATGAGACAACGGTGTTCTTTGGCGGTGAAAAAGTTATTTTTTCTATATAAGACCTAAACTTTTCTTCAATGTCTTTATATAATCTTGAATGAAAAGGACCGCCTACATTTAATAATGTAAATCTTATTTTTTCATCTTTTAATTGATTAACTATAGAAAGAATTTGTGCTTTATGTCCGCTAAGTACTATTTGCTCTTTTGAATTATATGCTGCTATATCTACAACGCTAGTGGTAGTATTATTTTGGTTTAACAACTGTGTTATTTTATCAATATCTGCACCAATAATACTCGCCATAGCTGTTTCTTCTATAGAAGTATATTCAGCCATTAATTCTCCTCTTTTAGCTACAATTTCTAAACCTTGATTAAAAGTAATAGCTTCAGAAGCAACTAAGGCACAGTACTCTCCTAAACTATGTCCCAAAAAAATTGAAGGCTTTAATTTATTACTATTAAATAAGGTGTAATACATTGCCATATTTAATGTGTAAATTAATGGTTGCGCTATATTTGTTTGTGCTAGTTCTTGATAACTCAGTTCTCTTAAATAACAATCAATATTCCAAGAAAGGATTTTTTCAGCTTCTTCAAATATTAATTGTGATATTTTAGATGAATACCACTCTTTATTTACCACATCTTTATCTATAGTTCCTTGACCAGGAAACAAACAGGTAAGCCTTTTCACTAGACGTATTTTTTTTCTGTTATACTATTGGTTTTGTCTTCCATACGTTTAAAAGCACCTTCCATTTGAGAGATATGAGTATGTAGTTTTGATTGACAGTCTTGTAATATTCCAGTTAAGTAACGTCCATTCTCTAGTATTTTTATCTCTGAAGCGCCTCCTCCAAATTTTGTTGAGTCTACAACTTCCTGAATTGAAGAAGCTAGTTCATATGAAGCTAATGTTGTTGTTGCTTCTAATGTTGTATTTTTTTCAATAGCTTCCGCTACAGCTTTCCCTACAATAAAATGTGCTTGTCTAAACGGAATATTGTGTTCTAATACTAATTTGTTAGCATATTCAGTTGCCATGGTATGTGAAGCTATAGCTTTACTTTTCATTACTTCTTCATTAGGTATGGCATGATTAATAAATATTTGTAGAAGATTAATTGAGTCAATAAATTCATTTTTAGTTTTTTTCAATAACATTTTTGACTCTGTACCTACACTAATAGAATTAGTAAATGGTGTTTTTTGCATAGCAGTCACTGCACCTATGAAAGACGCTGCGATAACCCCAGATTTTCCTTGTATATTTTCTAAAACAAATGGATTTCTTTTATTTGGCATTATAGAACTAGACCCCACTACTGTATCTGAAAGCTTAAAGAAATTAAACTCTTGCGTATTCCATAACATAAAGTCTGAGGCTATTCTACTTATTAATACATTTGCTATAGAAATTTGGCTCAACAAACTCAATATAAAATCTCTAGACGCTACTCCATAAAGCGCATTGTTTACTGTATATTTAAACCCTAAATAAGAAGCTGTTGTTTTTTGATTAATTGGTATTGATGTTCCTCCTACTGAACAACTTCCTAATGGTGATACATCTACTGTATCTATCACTGTTAAAAAACCTTGAATTGACTCAATTAACGATGTTATTACCCCTTGAAGATAAAAACCATATGTAATAGGTACAGCTGGTTGATAATGTGTATAAGATGACATAATTGTCTTCTTATATTTATTAGATAGACCTAAAAGGTCATTAGTAAAACTAAGTAATGTTTTTACAATTTCTATCGCATAGTTTTTTACTTGCATCCTTGCTAAAGTAGCATTCATATCATTTCTTGATCTTCCTATATGCATGCTCCCTGCTATTTCCATTCCTAATTTATCTATTAGATATTGCTCATAAAGCATGTATAATCCTCGGGGTGTATTTTTATTCATTAATGGTGAAAACCCAATATTTTCTAGTTCTTTGATTTCAACCATTAACTTTTCAGTAAATGCTTCATTTAAGATTCCTTCTTCTTGAAGCATTATTATATGTGCCTTGTTTATTAAAGATATATACTTTAATTCTTCTACATCTTCATTTTCAACCTTTTCCCCAAAAATTACTTTTCGTATTCCTTTGTGTATTCCTTTTGAAATTCTTCCTGTATTATTAGCTTCGATATAGGTTAAGCTTGCCTGAATTTTTTTACATAATTGTTCTACTTCATCAATAGCTTGCTGCTTGTTATTATTTGACGCTATGACATGACCTATACGATCCCTAAAATCAAAATTTCTTTTATAGTTACTTAAATTTTTTCCATACGATTTTATTTGAATTTTAGAGCTATAATTATCAGTTGTTACTTTTTCAATGTCTTCTTGAATTTCTCCTGAATTCTCAGGAATTACAAATCGAATACTTGCATAATTTTTAGGTATAAAGTTTACTTCATCTAATCTTCCTGTAATATTTTTAAGAGATAATTCTAATAAATCAACCCCTAATGATTCTTTTATTAAAATTGGAATACAACCACCTGCTAACCTAGGGTTCATTTCTACAATGAATAGTTCTTTTGATGTTTTTATAAATTCAATATGAAAAGCTCCCCATGAAAGATCAAAGCTCTTCTTAAGGTTTTTGATTGTTTCCGTTACTTTTTTCAAAAACTCTTCATTGGGTTCGTACGGAAAATCATGACCTACTTCAACAAAGTGTGGTAATTCACCTTTATATTTCCTAGTAATTCCAACAACTTCTCCATTAAAGAGTTCTAATGAAAATTCTTCTCCTGCTATAAATTCTTCTATCAGGATTGCACTATTTATTTTTTGACCTCTTTCGTTTATTTTCTTACTCAATAGTGCTAATCCATGAGATGCTAACTCTTTTCGTTCTGATATCAACTGCACACCAATACTTCCTGATCCTTGAACTGGCTTAACAACAAAAGGATAATTGATTGTTGGTTGATTTAAAAAATGATTAAGTTCTTTTTCATTTTGAATAACTTTAAAACTAGGAGTTAATAAGTTATTCTTTCTCATATGTTCTCTAAAATAATGTTTATTACGACATAATTTTATAGTTGTTAAAGAAGGAGATGGATAATTAAATTCTTGTGCTAACTTAGCTACCATTTCCATATAGTAATCGGATGTAGATGTTATTCCATCTATATCATAACTATTAAAAAGTGATGCTAACTTATCTTTTACTTCCTCATAATTATTGGTATTAATAATATGAGGTTCTATAAAATCTCCAAAATTGTATCGAGAAAGATTATTGGTTATTACTAATGGTTGATAACCTTTTTGATAAGCTATAGATGCCAATATGTATCCAGTACCTGATGTATTACTTTCTACGAAAACGATTGCTTTTCTCATAAAGGTATTTATTTTGCTAAACTCAAACTTGCTGTTTGTACAGATTCTAATTTTCTTTGATTCCAGTTCATATATGACCAATCGTCTTTTTTACATTCTAAAGGGTGTGTTACCAGCGTTGGTTCTTGTGGTACTTTATCTGTATATAATTTATTTTCTTTTAACCATTGCTCATTAAATATTGTTTCTTCATATCGATATCCTTCATCAGGAAAAAGTAATACACCTATCTTATCAGGATTATTTTCTGCCCACCATTTACCTACTAAATAAGTTGCTCCGCTAGTACCTCCCATAAAAACACCAGACTCTTTAAACAACTCATTACTAGAATAAAAAGCATCAGAAGCATTGAGCCAATGCACTTCATCAAACAAATCTTGTTTTAAGTTTTTAGGAAACCCACTGTTCCCTAATCCTCTTAATGCTCTAGGAAAATCTTCTTGTCCAAATAACACACTACCATGTGTATCAATTCCAATCATATCCAAATCTTCATTTTTCTTTCTTAAATGAGTTCCAATTCCGCACATTGATCCTCCAGAACCAACAGGTCCAATAAGAGCATCTACTGTTCCAAAACATTTTTCTAGTTGCTCTCCTACAATACTATACGACACTGGATTATCTGGGTTATCATATTGTTCGGTCCAGAAAGTATTTTTTAATTCTCTTCTTATTTGATAAAGTCTTTCTAATCTTTTGGTTTGAATTCCTATACCTGGTGAAGGTGGTACTATTTCTACTTTAGCCCCTAATAATTCTAATTTCCGTTTTAATTTTTCATCAATTGCTGGATCTCCTATAATGATTAAGTTAAGATTATATTTTGCACAAACTAAGGCTAATCCAAGTGCAAAGGTTCCAGAACTTGTTTCAATTACTGTCATATCTTGAGTTAACTCTCCTGTTTCAAGTGCTCGCTCAATGATATATTTAGCTGGAATTAATTTCATCAAATTAAATTTGACTGCATATAAACTTGATGCTAACTTGATAATGTTTGGTACTAAGGTTAAATCAATAGAATGGTTATAAATCATAGTTATCTAAGTTTCAAATATCCAAAAGGATTTAATATTTATATTTTTTAATTTTTGTTTACTTTCTTCAATTCTTTCATGCAAAAAAGGGGTAGTTGGATCCCATATCAATCCTACTAAGTCTCCTGAGTGAGAAATTTGTACTCCCGAAGCTTTCTTTTCATCTTTTATTTGTATAATTTTTTCGAGGTTTTTTTTAGGGTAATATTTTTGGTTCACCAGTGCTGATCTGGTAGCTACTTCTCCCAACAAGTTTACATCCTGCTTTTCTGCTGCCTCTGAAAGTAATAATCTGAGTTTCTGAAATTCTGCTTTTTCTTGTGTTGAATACTGTAATGGCTTCATGCTTACAGTATCAAACCCATTGTTTTCTGGGGCTTCGTCAAAACCTAGCACTATCATTGTTGGTAATTTCTTTTTAAACTCCTCAATTACAACGCCTTTTTTTTGAGCAAATAGAATATCATTTTGATACATAATACTATCACTTGCTATTTCAGATTTCACAGCTAGCTTGGCCAAAACATCTTCGGTTAACTCTACCTCATACAAATCACTTATAGCAAGCATGGTACTTAAAATATCTGCCGTTGAAGACCCAAAACCTAATTTTGGTATTATATTACTTTGTATAAAAATGTCTCCTCCTACATTCTTATTTAGATACTTAATCATTAACTCAGCTGCCTTCTTAGACTTTTTATTTACAGTAGGTGTTATGTTTATTTTCCCCGTATTATTAGGAATAAACATTGCTCTAGAAGAAAATAAATTACATTTTAATGTTGTTAATCCGTACACATATTCTTGGAGGTTTTCACAATAAAACACACCTTGTAATAGTTCTCCATGATGGCAAAAAGAGTGTCCTTTCCCTATAATTTTATTTGGAGATATTTCTACATGATTATCTAACAAAAGTGTCTTTTCTTTATATTTCATTTTTAAATTTTTACCCAATGAGCATCCCTGCTTCTTTAATTAAGATGCCTTGAATAATTTTATTTTTTAATTGTTTATTGAGGATTTTCTACCTCTGCGAAAGACTCTATAATACTCATAATCATATCAACAAGGTCTAAGCATATTTCTTCAGGAATATATGCTTCTCTCCATAAAATATTAATTTGTGATTTGCTTGTTTTTATTAAAATATCAAAGACACTTTGAACTGTTTCAGAGTCAGCATTTTCTTGAACACTTACCATGATTAGACCATGATCACTTCTTTGGTAATTTTCTACTCTAATATTTTCAATAGCATATTGTAGCTTAGCATTATCTGCCTTAAAACTATTAAGAAATGTATGAATGAATTCTTCTTTTGTTTGAATTTCTGTGAAGCTCAACTGTAAACTTGAAACAATATCGTTTTCTATAAATGCATAATTAATTGCTTCTTTTTCTAGTATATTAGCAAGTCCATAACATGCAAAGGCATTAATTAACTTCGCTTGTTTTACTTGATATTGCTGACACAAGTTTTCTAAAATTTCACAATTCTCTTCATTTATATTTACTGTTAATTCATCATAAACATCATTTGTTAATGATCTTTTTGTTTCAGCTGTAAATTCATTTTCCCACAAGGTAAAATCAATACTTTTTGTAATTCCTTTATTATCTATAAACTCTGCTAAACTTCTAATACTTGTGTAAGTAAAAAAATCTGTAATTGCTACTTTGAAAAAAGTTTCACTTACTAATTTTTCTAGTTTTATTAAGTTCATAGAATCAATTCCTAAATCAAAGTAGTTGTCTTCTACAGAAACTTCTTCTAATTTGATTAATTCTTTAATCATATTGGTAAGAACTTTCTCCGTTTCAGTTTGATGTGCTACATAAACATATCCAGATTTTGGAACTTCTCCATAAGAAAGGTTAAGTTCTTTTTTATTTACTTTTCCACTGGTATTAAACGGAATTTCTCTTATTAGTCTATACGCAGTAGGTTGGGCATATGATGGGATTTCTTTTTTTACTACTTCTTGAATTTCTTTTAATGTAATATTTTGACTTGTATGTAAAAAAACAACTAAAATATTGTTCTCTTCCTCTTCTAAAACTTTTGCTATTGCCGTTTGAACCCCAAAAATAGCTGAAGTCACAGCTTCAATTTCTGATAAATCTATCCTTACACCTTTAACTTTTACTACATTTCCTTTTCTTCCATGAAAAATTACATTCCCATTTTCGTCCCATGAAACAACATCATTTGTTCTATACCATTTTTTATGTGAAACATCTAGTACAAAAGGTTGTTCTTCTTGGTTTATATATCCATTAAAAATTAGCTTACCTTTTATATATAACTCTCCTTTAATTCCTATTGGTACTCGTTTTCCTGAATCATTAATAATTTTAATTGTGGTATTACATACAGGGTTTCCAATACTTTTAATTTCTTCTTTTTCTTGAATTTGTTTGACTAATGTGTAAGCTGTTGTTTCTGATGCTCCATAAACATTATATAACTTACATGTAAGATCATGATAACTAGTAATTTTATTTCCTGATAATAATAAATGATTTAACGACTCAGGAATACTTTGTATTTGTGAGTAAAAATGATCAAATATTTCAGGGACAAACTGAATATGTGTTACTTGAATGTTTTTCAACCAAATATTTAATGCTTCAGTGTTTTTTACAATTCCTTCTTCCGGTCTTAAGTATACTGTTCCAGATGTTATACATAAAGGAATTAAAAATTCAGCTATGCTATCAACAAAACTAATATTTGTCTTTTGAGGGAATACTGATTTATTTCCCAGTTGAAAATAATCGGCAAACCAAAATAACATGTTTACTATATTTTCATGAGATAGTAAAACTCCTTTGGGTTTTCCTGTAGAACCAGATGTAAAAATTAACCAAGCTCCTTCTTCTGAATGTACTTTAACTTTTGGTATACTAATTTTTTTATCACTATACTTAGGTAATAAAACGCTTTTATCTTCGGTATATATTTCAGATAGGGCATCAGTTATACATATAGAAACCTTAGCTTCTTCTAAAATTACTTTCTTTCTTTCTAAAGGAAAATCTGGTTGTATAGGAAGTACTATTCCTCCATGTCTTAAAACTCCTAAAATAGCTGCAACTCTACCTACTCCATTAGGTAAATCAATAGCTATCACTAGCTTTTCTTCAGAAATACTTATATCCTTTTGTACTAATGCTTCGTGAATTATTTTAGCATATTGATTACAATAAGCATAGCTATATTCTGCTTCCTTATGGTGAATTGCATTTTTGAAAACATTCCTGTGTATATTCTTTTCAAAAAGTTCAAATAAAGTAAACGGAAGTATGTCTTCTTTTATTCCTACTTCAAATTTTTGAATATCTTTTTCTTCTTCTTTATCAAGAATTGAAATATTGTCTATTAAAATATTAGCATCATTAATTACTACATCAATAATTTTTTCAAAATGCTTCCATAACCTGACTACTTCATTGTCTGATATTTTATCTTTTTGATATTCTATAAAAAATTCTAAATTTTCTGCTTTTTCATAAAAATATATTGATAAGGGATGTTTTGCATATTTAATAGGACATGAAATTACCTCTACATTGTTTTCTAATTTTTTTTGTTGAAAGTTTCCGTATTGTTGATAGGCTATAAAAACATCAAAATCTCCTTTATTTTTATGTGAGTTTTCTTTTAATAGAGCATCTAAAGGAAATTCTTGATTAGCTATTGATTCGGTAATTTCTGTTTTTGTCTTTTTTAATAAATTACTAAAAGGGATATTTTCATCTAATGATAGATGAAAAAATAAAACATCTAAAAATAAACCTGGTATGTCTTCTAATACTTCAAAAGGTCTGTTTGCTGAAGGCATACCAACCATTATATTTTTTTCATTCCCATACCTCCTAAATAAAACACCCAATATACTTGCTATACCTTGAAATAAACTTGAATGATGCTCCCTAAAAACCTTAGTTAACTCTTTAAATTTTATTGTTCCTAAAGTAGCTATATGTGTTCCTCCTATAGTTGATTTTTCTTTTTTACTATCAAATAATTGAAGAGGTTCTTTTATTAAATTTAATTTTTGTTTCCAATACTCTTTTTCTTTAGACTTGTTGAGAAGTTTTTGATGATAATATTCACTATAGTCTTTGAATTGATATTGCCCACTTTTATTTTCTTCACTTTCATGATAATACTTTAAAAGCTTTTTAAATATCAGCTCTAAAGACCATCCGTCAATTATACTATGGTGAAAATTAAATAGAATATAGAACAGTGATTCTGCTTCTTGTATTACTTTAATATTTGCTAATGCATCTTGTTCTAAATTTTTTCCAGAAGTAAAAAACGAGGTTTTATAAACTTCTGATAGGTTTACATCTTTTATATAATCTACCTCAATAGTAACTGGAGTAAAAATGTTTATTTTTTGAAATAATTGTTCTTTTTCATAAATAAAATTGGTTCGTAAAATCTCATTCTTTTCTAATAAGGTATTCCATGCTTGTTCTAAACGTACTAGATCTAAAGCTTTATTCCATTTTATAATAGATGGAATATGAAACAATTCTGGTTTTTCTTTATTAAACTTAGTGTTTAGCCAAAAACGTTCTTGTGAAAAAGTTGCTGGGTATAATTCTTTTTTACTAGCTCGGCGTAAAGGTTCTTTTTGTTTTCCGTAATTTAATTTTATTGATTCTGAAATAGCTATAGGTGTAGCTTCCTCAAATAATTCATTAATTTTTATACTTACTCCAAAATCTTTTTCAATCCTTACTAAAAGCTTTATAAAATCAATACTTGAGAAACCTACTTCGTAAAGATTCATAGTAGGTACTATTTTTTTATTAGCGATAGTACCAATTATATTTAATAGCTTATTTAATGTTTCATTACTTGAGTTATTGTTTAATTCTGAAACATTTTTACGTCCACAAAACTCTTTTAATCTCTTAGTATCTATTTTTCCATTTGGTGTTCTAAAAATATCTTTAAAATAAATGAATTCTTGAGGAATCATGTATTTAGGAATCACCTGTAAACAATGTGTATATAAGGCTTTGTGCGAAATTTCTTGTTCTGATTGATAACAGGCTATAATTTTAGCGTTATTATTTGCGCCTTGTACAAAAACTTTTATTTGTTGAATTTGATCATGTTGGCTTAATGCTTGTTCTATTTCATTAAGTTCAATTCTAAACCCTCTAATTTTAACTTGAGTATCTGATCTGCCTAAAAACTTTAATGTTTGGTCATGCTTCCAAGTAACTATATCTCCTGTTTTATAAAATATCCCTTGTTCTTCTGCCTCTGGAATTGTAATAAATTTTTCATTGTTTAACTCTGGTCTATTCCAATATCCATTACTAACTCCTGTTCCTCCAATAAACAACTCTCCTGGATAACCATAAGGAACAGGCTGAAAATCTTCATTTAATACCAAAGTAGTAGTATTATATATAGGTTTACCTATACAATTTCCTTCAAAATTATCTTTTGCAAACTGCTTCCCTGTAGAATACGTAGTAGTTTCAGACGGACCGTATAAATTCCAAACCTTTTTTACATTATTTTGTTCAGCATGTAGTTGATGAATTAAACTTTCTTGAATGGGTTCTCCTGCAAGGTTAATTACCTCTAAATTTTTAGGTAGTTTATGGTTATTAACTAATTCTTGAACTAGAGAAGGAATGCTATTAATTAATGATATTTCAGGAAGTTTTTCCATGGTCATTAATTCCATAATATTTTCCACTAACACTACCGTACCTCCTATTGTTAAAGGTAAAAAAATCTCAAAAATTGATAAATCAAAGCAAATGGAAGTAGATGCTAATATATTTGAAAATTCATTAGTATTGTACTGATCTTTTGCCCACTCACAAAGGTTAGTTACATTCTTTTGGGTAATTTGACAACCTTTAGGTAATCCGGTACTTCCTGAGGTATAAACTACATAAAAGTCTTCACACTGTTTTTTTATATTCAATAAAATAGAATTGTCTAACTCATTACTTTCTAATGTTTCTATCGCTATTAAATTAGTTGGCTCAATTGCTTGATAAATCTGCCCTACATTAACTAATAAGATATCTACTCCACTATCTTTATATATGAACTTAATTCTGTCTTCAGGGTAATTTACATCTAATGGAATATAAGATGCTCCTGCCTTATGAATTGCTAATAATGATAGTATCAGATATTCATTTCTTTGTAACAATACCCCAACCTTATCTCCATAGTTGACATTGTATTTTTGATGTAAAACATTAGCTATTTTATTACTTCTTTCATGAAGCTCTTTATATGACCACTTTTTCCCGTTAAAATTCAATGCTGTTTTTAATGGTGTTTTTTGAACTTGATCTATAAACTGCTCTATAATTGATTTAGAAGGTAATTCAATAGTCTTTCCTCTTCCAATATGAAGCATTTCTAAAAAATGCTTTTTGTATAGTTTAGGAGGTTTCTCATGAGTTTTACCTAACTGATTTTCTATATCTTTCAAATAAGCTTCCAGTAAGTATACATATCCATATAACTGTGCTTCATCAACTTGATTTGAAAATGAAGACACGTTACAATGTAATCCTTTCTCTTGCTTATCTATTAGAATTGAAAACACTTCATTATTAGATGCTATTTCTTGGGTATAATTGTGATAATGAAATACAACTCCCTTTTCTGAATGTAAAAGTTTTTGAACTGTTTCTTTGAAGTATTTGTTTTTAAAAAATTCATTATCATGGAGAATTAAAGCGTCCTCTTGAAAGTTCTTTTCAATTGTTTTAATTGTTTCTTTTACAGAGTTACCAATAGCTATTTCTGTAAGAGCTATTGGTAATTCATTTAAGCTATCAACCTGTTTAAGAATGCTTTTGACAAAAGGAATACTTCCAAACATATGTTTATATGAAAGGACAATAAAACTTACTAAAAGTAAATATTCTAGCTTTTCACTATCATTGCTGAACTTATAGAATTTTTCCAATTCATTATTAGTGCCCAGTATTGTATATTCAATTGATACTGGTTGTTTTCTTTTATTGAATTGAGGTAAACTACTTACCGTTGAAATCTTATTTTCTAATAAGTTTATTGCTTGTATTTCTTTAATCTCTTGCATAATTTATAAAGCCTCTTGAAATGCCTCTATTTTGTTATCAACACTAATAATCATATTTGTTTTCTCATCTGGGAATACAACTTTTGGTTGATGCGTTTTAACATCTTTAATGTCAATGGTTGCATATCCAATAATAATTACCAAGTCTCCAACACTTACTCTTCTAGCCGCTGCTCCATTTAGGCATATAACTCCAGACTTCCTTTCTCCTTTTATTACATAGGTTTCTATTCGTTCTCCATTGTTAATATTAACAATTTGAACCTTTTCATACTCATGTAGTCCTGAAGCATCCATTAAGTCTTCATCAATGGTAATACTTCCTACATAATTCAAATCTGCTTGAGTTACTCTTGCTCTGTGAATTTTCGATTTACAAACTTCTATTTCCATATTTTAAAAAATAAATTCTGATTTTATATTCGTTAATTGTTTTTCTGTTTCTAGTAACACACTTAATTCATGAACATTACTAGTTTTTTTTGTTATTATTTGGTTACAGATATTAGTGAATCTAATAGCCAAAAGGTCAATATCTGTTTTAAGGTATTTGGCTGCATCGTATTGTATTGCCCCTAAATATTTATGTGCTTTTTTTGTTACTATTAAGGCTAAAGAAAATTTTCCTAAATCGTTTTCTTGAATTTTGTTTTCAGAGGATGATTCCTCTACTTCATTATAGATTATAAAGTATTGATCTAAAGTTTTTTTTACTTCTGAAGACAAGAAAAACTCAGTAGGTAAATTATTATCTATACTCTCAATAATGTCTTGAAAATTGTCTTGTATTGCTTGTTTTATTAACTTATCCTTACTTATCTCTATAGGTATTTGTAAGGTATTTAAGAATAAACCTGGTTGATTTTTTAGTGTTTGATGAAATCTAGTATTTACAGGTGATGAAACAATAACTGTTTGTTTTTCTGCTAACAAAGACAATGTTGTTCCCCAAACAAAAACCCAAAATGAAAAAGGAGTTACATTTAATTCTTTACAGGTGTTTACTATTTTTTCTTTTTCTAAAAAAGACATTTTTACCTCTGCTATTCTAGGTGTAAATTCAGTATTTTTTAGTTGTTTTTTTACTATGGGTAATTCTACCTTTTCTACATTCTCAAATAATTTAGTTACCTTATTTTTTAACTTATTACCTTTTTCTGTACCTAATTGATTATGCATCCAACTCACATAATCTAAAAAATCAATTTTATTTTCTTTTATTACCTCTGAAAATGGTTCTAGTAACTCTTTTTTTAATATTTCTAAGGTTACTCTATCAGCAATTATATGATGAATATTAAATATTATGGCATTGGTTTTTCCTGAAGTAACTATGTTGATTCTAAATAACCCTGGATGTTCTAAATTAAATTCGTATGTTTTTTCGTTCTCTTCAACTTGACAAATACGTTCTTGAATAACTTCGTTTGTTCCTGATAGTTCAATTCTATTCAATACTTGTTCTATATTGAGTGAAGGTACTATGCTTTGTGTTAATTTACCTTTATCATACTTAAAAAAAGCTCTTAAAATTCGGTGTTTTTGAATAAAATCTTGAACATTTTTTGTAAACAATTCATAAGTAAAGTTTGGTATATTTTGCAATGTCATTACCATATTATATGACGTTTTCCTTGACTTTACTTGGCATGTATACCATATTTTTTCTTGTAATGGTGTTAATGGAATATTCTCTTCTAAATTTATTTTCTGAATGCTTATCAGGGTCTTTTCTTTTGATGCTATTTTAACTGCCAGAGATTGAATATCCATATTCATTATTATGTCTGACAATTGCAACTCAACATTAAATACTTCTTTAATTTTTGAGTTGAGTTGTATTAAGTGAAGGCTATTTCCTCCTACTTCAAAAAAGCTTTTATTAATTCCTATTTTTTTTATTCGTAAAATCTTTTCCCAAATTATTACTAGCTTTTCTTGTATTTTATTTTCTGGAGCAAGGTATTCATCTTCCAAAATTTCATCTAAATTAACCTTTGGTAATGCTGTTCTTGCTATTTTTCCATTAGGTGTTACTGGTATTTCATCTATTTGAACAAAATAATTAGGAATCATGTAATCAGGTAAAAACTCCTTAAGTGATTCCTTTATACTCTTAATATTCAATGTTGTTCTACTTACCAGATAACCAACTAGGTATTCTACTAGAGATTTCTTTTCTACTATAACAACCGCTTGCAAAATTTGCTTTAATGAAATTAATGTATTTTCTATCTCTCCTAATTCAATTCTATGACCACGTATTTTAACTTGCGTATCCTTTCTTCCTATAAACTCAATAACACCATTAGGTAATCTTCTTGCTAAATCTCCAGTTCTATACATTCGTTTTCCTTTTATAAACGGATGTGCAATAAATTTTTCTTGTGTAAGTGATAAGTTATTAAGGTACCCGCGAGCTACTCCTTTTCCAGAAATACATAATTCTCCAATAACTCCTTTAGGTTGTAATTGGTTAATTGTTTCATTTACAATATATACTTGATAATTTTTTAATGGAGTTCCTATAGGAATATTAGGTGTTTTTATTTCTTCAAGACTGTCAACTTTATATTTGGTAGCACAAATAGTACATTCAGTTGGTCCATAAGCATTTATAATCTTTACATCATTTTTAAAATACCACTGAATGGAACTAGGTTTAATTGCTTCAACCCCTATTAAAATTTGTTTTAAATATACTTCATCATAAATAGCCAATTGCTCTGCTATGCCTTCTAAAAACATAGGGTGTATATAACAATGAGTTATTTTGTTTTTATACAGAAAATCAGCGTACTTTTTTGGATTGTAAATTGTCTTTTCTTCAGGAATAAACAATGTACTTCCTGAAGTAACAGTTCCTATTATTTCAAATACTGATACATCAAAAATAGTTTTACAAGTAAGTGATGTATTATGAATATCCAACTGATAATCAAAAAGAAAGTTAACAATATTTCTATGTTCAACCATTACTCCTTTTGGATTTCCTGTGGAACCTGAGGTATAGATTACATAAGCTAAATAGTTAGGTGTGACTTTAATATTTGGAGCAAATGTATTTTTAACTTGTAATTCAAATTCTTTTATAAAACTACTATTGATTACAATATCACATTTACTATCCTGAATAATAAAATTGATACGTTTATCAGGAAAATTTGGATCAATAGATAAATAAGCCGCTCCAGCTTTTAAAATAGCTAACATACTTATTACAATCCATTCACTTCTTTCTAATTGTATTCCTATTACACTATCATTAACAACATTATTGTCAAGTATATAGTTAGCCATTGCATTGGACAAACTATCCAACTCTTGATAAGTTATTTGTTTGTTTTCATACACAATTGCAATAGCTTCTGGGTTTTTAGCTACTTGTTCCCTAAATAAGTCTACCAATGTTTTATTGTTGGGATAATCTACATCTGTGTCATTAAAATCGTACAATAGTTCATTCTCTTCTTCTGATGTAAGATACCCTAAATTACTTATCTTTTCATTAGGAAAATCAATCCCCGATTCTATAAATCGCTCTAAATGCTCACAAAGCTCATCTATCTGAAATGCTTCATAGATATCTGTATTGTATTCCAATCGAAGACATAATCTTGAATCTACTTCTGAAAAAGAAAATGTCATATCAAATTGACTTACCTGCCTTGATACTTCATTATATGGACTTATGTTTACATCTTTAAGGGTTATTGCTGTTTCTTGCTGATTTTGTAAAACAACTAACACATCAAACAAAGCTGATCGAGAAGTATCTCGTTGTAAACCTAGCTCGTCTACTATACTACTAAATGGGTACTCTTGGTGTTCGTAAGCTTCTAATAATGTAACTTTTTGTTTTGCTAATAAACTTATAAAACTATCATCTCCTTCAAAACGTGTTCGGATTGCTAAAGTATTCAAATACAAACCTATTTGATTCGCTAAATCTGAATGAGAACGCCCTGCTATTGGTCCTCCTAATAGAATATCTGTTAAACCTGTATATCTATAAAATAAGCCATTAATTCCTGATAACAAACTCATGTACAAGGTAACACCTTGTGATTGGTTAAATGTTTTGAGTTTATCACTAAATGATTTTGAGAAATTATACAATTTAGTAGCTCCATGATAACTCTTAACTAAAGGTCGTTTTTTATAACTTGGGAGTTCTAAAACTGGTAATTCACCTGCTAATTTATTTTGCCAATAAGACCCTTGTATAGTTAATCGTTCTTGACTTTCATCGCTTTCTAACCAAAGTGTGTAATCTTTATATTGTATTCTTAATGTTGGTAAATCAATATTTTCTTTATTTAAAAGTTGATTATACACATACATTAACTCTTTGGTAAAAACTTCCATTGACCAACCATCTCCTATAATATGATGAATGGCAAATAGTAAATAATATGAATCTTCACCTGTTTGTAATAGTTGAGATTTTAATAAAGGTGCCTGACTTAAATCAAATTTTTCTTCGTAAAAACTGGTTATTATTTCCTTTACGTCTTCTTTTATAACTTTCTTATTCTCTATAGTAAAAGCAAGCGCATCTTCATTTATAACTTCTTGATATACTCCCTCTTCTATCTCTACAAAACGTGTACGTAAACTCTCATGACGTTTGAGTAGGTATTGAAAAGATTGTTGTAATACTTCAACATTCAAATTGCCTTCCATTTCAAAAACACCTGGAATATTGTATGCTTTATTTCCTCCTTCAAATTGGCTTAAAACCCATAATCGTTGTTGTGAAGAACTTAATGGATAATAGGGTCTTGATGGATAATTAGGGATAACATTGTTACTATCAATTGATCTTGACATTAACATTAACAAAGCTTCTTTTTCTTCCTTAATTTGAGTAACTAACTCCTTAGTCAAAGTTCCTTTAGGAGCTTTAATTTTTAAGTCATTATTATCCTTGATAAGTTGGATTCCTAACTCACCCAGTTTTTTTATAAGTTCCAATATTTAATACGTTTTTTTAGATAGTTATTTCTTCTACCTCCTCATTAAAGTCAAAGTTTGTTGACTGTTGTGAAGACAAAACAGATATAATTTTTGAGATGTTTTGTATTATAGGCTCTTGAAAGAAAGTGGTTATTTGAATGGTGATATCAAACTGCTTATCAATTCGATTTTTAATAGTAACTGCTTTTATACTATTCCCCCCTAATCCAAAGAAATTATCTGTAATCCCTACTTTTTCTACACCTAATACTTCTTGCCAGATTAAAACCAACTTTTCTTCTATTTCATTACTTGGCGCTACATATGGATCTACCAATGCCTCTTTTGTTATTACTTCTTCCAACGATTTTTTGTCTACTTTTCCATTAGGTGTTAATGGAATTATAGGTATTTGCATAAAATGATTAGGAATCATATAGTCTGGCAAATATTTCCCAAGGAAACTCTTAACTTCATTTAGCTCTAATTCTTCTTGTCCAACTAAATAAGCCACTAAATATTTTTCTTGCTTATCTTTTACTGTACTAACCACAGCTTGTGTTATACTATGGTTCTCTAACAAAACTCGCTCAATTTCTCCCAACTCAATACGATATCCTCTTATTTTTACCTGAGTATCTTTTCTCCCTATAAATTCAAGATTTCCATTAGGTAACCACCTTGCTAAATCTCCTGTTTTATATAAACGTTCTCCTTCTTTGTACGGGTTTTTGATAAATTTTTCGTTTGTAAGTTCTAAACTGTTTAAATATCCTCTAGATAATCCAGCTCCAGATATACATAACTCACCAATTACCCCTTTAGGTTGTAATTGATTCGTATTAGATAATATACATATTTGTGTATTATCTATTGGTGTTCCTATTGGTATTACACTTGTGCTTTCTTCATTTATTTTATAATAAGTTGTATAAGTTGTATCTTCAGAAGGACCGTATAAATTATAAACATTTAGATTAGTTAATGGTAATAGTTTTGTAAATCTAGGAGGAATTATTTCCCCTGCCATGTTTAATATTGATACATTAGATAAATCTACGTTATTCTCTATAAAAGACTCTATCACAGACGGTACAGTATTGATAAGTATATTTTTATCAATATCTAAATAATTAGGAATTGACAAGCCATTTTCTACTACTCTTATTTGTTTTCCTGCACTTAATGTATAAAAAACTTCATATACAGAAAGATCAAAACAATGTGAAGTTGAAAAATAGGTAATATCAAAACTATCAGTATTAAATTCTTTTAACGACCAATTAATTAATGCTGAAGCATTTCTATGCTCAACCATTACTCCTTTGGGGTTCCCTGTTGATCCTGAAGTATATATAACATAAGCTAGTTGATTATTAACTATTTCAACTTGTGGCGTATGAATATTTTGCTCCTTTCTTTTGAATTCTTCTATATAGTTTTCCGTGATTACAAAAGTACATTCACTATCTTTCTTAATATAGTTGATTCTTTCTTGAGGATAAAGTGGATCAATAGGAACATAAGCACTTCCCGTTTTTAACACTGCCAATAAACTTACCACTAGCCAATCATTACGTTTCAACTCTACTCCTATAAATGTTTCCTTCTCTATTAAACCTGTCCCCAATAAATCATTAGCCATTGCATTGGACAAACTATCCAACTCTTGATAAGTTATTTGTTTGTTTTCATACACAATTGCAATAGCTTCTGGGTTTTTAGCTACTTGTTCCCTAAATAAGTCTACCAATGTTTTATTGTTGGGATAATCTACATCTGTGTCATTAAAATCGTACAATAGTTCATTCTCTTCTTCTGATGTAAGATACCCTAAATTACTTATCTTTTCATTAGGAAAATCAATCCCCGATTCTATAAATCGCTCTAAATGCTCACAAAGCTCATCTATCTGAAATGCTTCATAGATATCTGTATTGTATTCCAATCGAAGACATAATCTTGAATCTACTTCTGAAAAAGAAAATGTCATATCAAATTGACTTACCTGCCTTGATACTTCATTATATGGACTTATGTTTACATCTTTAAGGGTTATTGCTGTTTCTTGCTGATTTTGTAAAACAACTAACACATCAAACAAGGCTGATCGAGAAGTATCTCGTTGTAAACCTAGCTCGTCTACTATACTACTAAATGGGTACTCTTGGTGTTCGTAAGCTTCTAATAATGTAACTTTTTGTTTTGCTAATAAACTTATAAAACTATCATCTCCTTCAAAACGTGTTCGGATTGCTAAAGTATTCAAATACAAACCTATTTGATTCGCTAAATCTGAATGAGAACGCCCTGCTATTGGTCCTCCTAATAGAATATCTGTTAAACCTGTATATCTATAAAATAAGCCATTAATTCCTGATAACAAACTCATGTACAAGGTAACACCTTGTGATTGGTTAAATGTTTTGAGTTTATCACTAAATGATTTTGAGAAATTATACAATTTAGTAGCTCCATGATAACTCTTAACTAAAGGTCGTTTTTTATAACTTGGGAGTTCTAAAACTGGTAATTCACCTGCTAATTTATTTTGCCAATAAGACCCTTGTATAGTTAATCGTTCTTGACTTTCATCGCTTTCTAACCAAAGTGTGTAATCTTTATATTGTATTCTTAATGTTGGTAAATCAATATTTTCTTTATTTAAAAGTTGATTATACACATACATTAACTCTTTGGTAAAAACTTCCATTGACCAACCATCTCCTATAATATGATGAATGGCAAATAGTAAATAATATGAATCTTCACCTGTTTGTAATAGTTGAGATTTTAATAAAGGTGCCTGACTTAAATCAAATTTTTCTTCGTAAAAACTGGTTATTATTTCCTTTACGTCTTCTTTTATAACTTTCTTATTCTCTATAGTAAAAGCAAGCGCATCTTCATTTATAACTTCTTGATATACTCCCTCTTCTATCTCTACAAAACGTGTACGTAAACTCTCATGACGTTTGAGTAGGTATTGAAAAGATTGTTGTAATACTTCAACATTCAAATTGCCTTCCATTTCAAAAACACCTGGAATATTGTATGCTTTATTTCCTCCTTCAAATTGGCTTAAAACCCATAATCGTTGTTGTGAAGAACTTAATGGATAATAGGGTCTTGGTGGAAAATTAGGGATGTTTACTATTTTATCTCTCTTTATTTTTTCTGATAAATATGCTATGGTAGGATTTGTAAATACTTCTTTTACTTTAACAGTTGATGACAATACTTTATTCACCTCATTTATTAACTGTGTAACCTTTAAACTATGCCCTCCTAAGTCAAAGAAATCATCTGTAACTCCAATTTTTTCAACGTCTAATAAATTTTGCCATATTTCCACCAACTTACTTTCTATTTCATTTCTGGGGGCTACATATTCTCTTACCTCATCTAATTCAACTTTAGGTAATAACTCTTTATTAATTTTACCATTTGGTGTTAATGGAACTTCATCTATTTGTGCAAAATAACTAGGAATCATATAGCTTGGTAAATAACTATGAAGCTTTTGTTTAACTATTTCCAACTCCAAAATTCCTTTTCCTTTTACATAAGCTACTAAATGTTTTTCTTCTTTCTTTTCTATTATTGTAACAACTGCTTCAGATATTTTCTCTTGACTTGTTAATGCGTATTCGATTTCCCCTAATTCAATACGGTATCCTCTTATTTTAACTTGAGCATCTTTTCTTCCTATAAATTCAATATCTCCGCTAGGCAACAATCTTGCTAAATCTCCTGTTTTATATAAACGTTCTCCTTGTTTAAAAGGATGTACAATGAAACTTTTATTAGTGAGTTCTGGACGGTTTAAGTATCCTCTAGATAATCCTGCCCCTGATATACATAACTCACCAATTACCCCTTTAGGTTGTAGTTTATTTGTTTGCTGATCTAATATAAATATATCTGTATTGGCTACTGGACGCCCTATAGGAAGTGGAAGTTCATCTTTTTTAGATACTTTATAACTTGTGGTTACAACTGTATTTTCGGTTGGTCCGTAGTTATTATACAATTCACAACCTTCAATATACTTTACTGCTAAAGCTTCTCCTCCTGATAAAATTTTCAATCCTTGTGGCAATAAGGTGTTTTTTAATTCACCAATAACTTTAGGGGGCAAATAACAATGGGTTATTTGATTTGCTGTTAAAAATGATGACAGCCTAAGTGTATCTAATCGAATATCATTATTTGAAATTGGGAATAGAGAGCCTCCAAAACATAGGTAAGGAAAAACCTCCCAAACTGAAGCATCGAAGGCTACAGAAGAATATAATGTACTTTTTGTATTTTCACTTAAATTATATTCATTTTTATGCCAAAAACATAAGTTTGTTAAACTTTTATGTTCTATCATTACCCCTTTAGGGCGTCCAGTTGAACCTGAAGTGTAAATAACATAGGCTAGTTGATTACTAGTTACCTCTATTTTTGGTTCACTTATATTTGGTTGCTTTTGTCTTAACTCTTCTATATATTCTTTTGTAATTACAAAAGTACATTGGCTATCTTCTTTAATATAATTAATTCTTTGCTCAGGATATGATGGATCAATAGGAACATAAGCTGCTCCTGTTTTTAGTATTGCCAATAAACTAATTACAAACCAATCACTACGTTCTAATTCTACCCCTATAAGCACCTCTTTATAAACCAGTTGTGTCGATAACAAATCATTAGCCATCATATTAGAAAAATCTTCTAAATCTTGGTACGTAAGTTCTTTACCTTCATATACTATTGCTGTACCATTTGGTGATTTTTTTACTTGATTTTTAAATAAATCTAAAACTGTTATATCACTTGGGTAATCTATTTGTGAATTATTTAATATATTTAATAACTCTTTTTCTTGCGCTACAGATACACACGATACTTGTTTATAAGGAGTTTCTGGAGAAGAAACTAATGCTTCTAGAATATCAAAGTATGCATCTAGCATTTGATTCATAACATCATCTGCATAAATATCAGAATTGTATTCCCATTCAACTATAATTGTTTTATTAGTTTCTTCCATTCCTTCTAAGGCTGCTTGCTCTAGAGGTGTTACGACAACTATATTTATATCAAATTTTGCTGATCGGTTATGTGAATCTACAATTTCTAATTCAAGGTTAGGAAGAAATAAATCTCTTGATGGTGTATTCATAAAACTGAAAGCGTACTGAAACAAAGGCATAATACCTAAACTTCTAACTGGGGATACATGTTCTACTACTTTTCCAAAAGGTGTATCTTCATAGCTATATGCCTCAAAACAAGTTTCTTTTACTTTATCTAACATATCCTTTAAAGAATCATTATTATCTAGCTTTGTTCGTAAAGCCATCGTATTAATAATCATTCCCAACATATTATCTAAAGAAGCCAATCGTCTATTTGCAACAGCTGTTCCTACACATATATCCGTTTCATTACTAAACTTGCTTAACGTTATTTTAAACGCTGTTAACATAGTAATGAATAATGTAGAATTATTTTCTAAACTAAAAGCTCTTATTTTATCTGATAACTCTTCATTTATTGTTTTAATTAATAATTCTCCATTTCCAGAAATCTCATTAGGTCTTTTATTTTTTTGAGGTAATGGTAATACAGGAATATGTCCTTTTAATTTTTCTTTCCAAAAAGAAATATGATTATTTAGTCTTTCATCATTAAAAAACTCTTTTTGCCAATAAGAAAAATCTTTAAACTGAAGTTCTAATTGAGAAAGCTTATAATTTCTATTATGAGATAGCTTTGTGTATGTATCAATAAACTCTCTAAGTAAAATTCCTTGTGTCCATCCATCATGAATAAGATGATGTTCACAAAAGACAAGGATATTATTTTTTTCTGATTTTTGAAGAATATACACTCTAAGTAGTGGTCCGTTTTCTAAATCAAAATCTAAATTTCCTTCTTTTAAAATAAAATCATGTATTTCTTGTTCTTGCTCTTCTTCAGAGAATCCTACCAAAGAGATTAAAGGTATATGAAAATAATATGGTGCTACTATTTTTTGATATGGAACACCTTCAATAACAGGAAATACTGTTCTTAATATTTCATGCTTTTCAATAAGCAATGTAAATGTTTCCTCTATAAGTGAAATATCTAATTCCCCTGACATTTTGATTGCCCTTGGAACATAGTATGCTTTATTTTCCTTATTCAGCTGATCTAAAAACCATAAACGTTCTTGTGGAAATGACAACGGATATAATTCTTGTTCAGGTGCTTTTTGTAATTCAAATACAGTAGAAACTTCTTTGTTTTCTATTACCTTAACTACCTCACATATTGTTGGTGCTTCATAAAATTCTTTTAATGAAATATCCTGTTTTCTATGTTCTCTAATTATTCCAATAAATTGATTTGCCAACAAAGAATGCCCTCCTAACTCAAAAAAGCTAGTATGTATATCAATTTCATCTAAATGTAAAAGTTCTTTCCAAATATTAGTAATTTCATGCTCAGCTTCAGTTTTTGCTAATACTACCTCTTGTTTTATAAAATTCTTTTTAGGTAAAGGCAATTGTTTTACATCTACTTTTCCACTTGTATTTAAAGGAAAGTCCTCTAATACTACCACATGATTTGGAATCATATAAGCAGGTAATTTAACTTTAAGTTGCTTTATTAAAGAAGTTTCTTCAACATTAATGTTACCCGATAAATAAGCAACAAGTACTGGGTTATTTTGTAGTTCCTTTATCGTTACAATACAGTTTCTTATTAACGGATTGAGAGATTTAATAGCTTGCTCTATTTCCTTAGGCTCAATTCGATACCCTTTAAAACTCAATTGACTATCCTTTCTTCCTAAAAAGATTACATTGTCTTGATTATCCCATTTTCCAACATCACCTGTTTTATAAACACGCTCTCCATCTAATTCAACAAAAAAAGTATCTGTTAATGTTTTATTATTAAGATAACCAATCGCCAATCCTTTTCCTCCTAAAGCTATTTCTCCAACAGCTCCTTTTGGTAAAAGTTTACCATTATTGATGATAAAAACATTTCTATTTGTTATTGGTTTACCAATAGGTAATGTAGTATCTTTTGGGTTTACTTTATGGTAAGTAGCACATACCGTACTCTCTGTTGGACCATATGTATTGTATACATCAATATTATTTAACAGGTTATTTACCTGCTCTTTTTTCAATACATCACCACCACTGATAATGTGTTTTAAAGACAACTTGTACCTACCTTTATTTTCATTCAAATACTGAACAACAAAAGGATTAGTACTCAGCAATGTAACATGATTTTTACTACACTCTTGAAGTAAGCTATGAAAGTCTTTTGGGTTCTCAGAAATTACTAATTTTCCTCCTATACTTAATATTGGGAAAATCTCTTCAATTGAAGTATCAAATACAAACGATGATTGTTGAATAACACAATCTATATCACTTAGTTTAAAATATTCTGAAAAAGTTAATGCATAATCTATCAATGACTCATGCCTAATTAGTACTCCTTTAGGTTTCCCTGTTGAACCAGATGTATAAATTATATAAGCTTCATCTTCTTTCGATATTTTCACCTTTTCTAATAAAGGTTGAGAATCTTGTTCTAAAACACTATCAACCAAAACAGTCGGTTCAAACCTATATGTTATTTTTTCATCATCAGTTATCAGTAACTTAATTTCACTATCTTGGATAATAAACTCAATTCTATCTTCAGGAAAAGTTTTATCTATAGGTACATAAGTAGCTCCTGATTTTAATACGCCTAAAATTACTGGAATTATATTTATTGATCGATCTATTAAAACTCCTACTCGATCTCCTTTACAAATTCCTTGAGCATTTAAGAATCCTACTATTTTTTCTATCTTAACATTTGCTTTATTATAGTTTAAAGTTTCCTCTTTATACCTTAATGCTTCATTCAAAGGGAAATTATTAACATTCTCATTCCATAACTCTAAAAAGTTTTCATGCTTAAATGGCCTAGTTACCCCCTTTGAAATTTTTTCTATTTCTTTTTTCTGCGTCTTATTAATTATAGGTATTTCCTTTACTCCTGTATTAAGTATAGTACTTGTATTTTCAAGTATGTAATGTAATGACTCTATAAACTCATTAGCAATGTATTCAGGCACATAACTACCATTAATATCAAAACGAAACTTTAATCCTTCATTATTATAATCCATAATGTGAACAGATATTGGATCTTCTTCACTGGAGTTAGATAGTGCTACAATTTCTGATTCAAATTTTGAGAACGTATTTTGGTAATCAAAGCTTTCGTAAGATATTCTAATATCATACAATCTATTCCCTTTATAGGATAAAGACTTTATAATTTCTGCTTGTTGAAATTTTTGATGCCTAAACATGGTAAAAATATCCTTTTTAACCTGTTTAATAAGTTCTAAAAAAGAAATGTCTTTATCTAGCTGTACTTGCAATGGAAGTAAATTGATAAAAGGACCGAATATTTTTCTATCCAATCTACTCAGCCTATTAAGAACAGGAGTTCCTATATTAATCTGATTTGTAAAATAGAATTTAGAAAATACAATAGAAAAACTAGCCAGTAATATATGAAATACACTTATGTTTTCCTCTTTAGATAGTGACTTCATTTTCTGTAATACATCTTCAGACAAGTAAAGTTCTTTATCATAAAAATTACATTCTTGATATTTTTTATGATAAATCAATTCAGGAAAAACTGTATATTTATTTTGCCAATATTCTTTATCTTTAAAAAAAGCACTTGAATTATAGTACCCTACTTCTTCTTCAATATGATTGCTAAACTCTTTAACATTAATTTTCTCATAGGTACTAATATCATTATTTAATAAAGAGTTATATATAGTACTGACCTCATTAAACAACAATTGAAATGAATATCCATCCGCAATAAGGTGGTGTAACTTTGTATACCAAATAAAAGTATTAGCACTTATTTTTACTAACCATATTTTGAATATTTTTTTATCTTCTTCAAGATTAAAAGGCTTTTTAAAATCTTTACGAATTAAATCTAAGATTTCTTGTTTATTTCTTTTCTCAATAAAATTAACCCCTTCGTTAAACTCCTTTTCATCTTCATTAATTAATAAAAACGGCTTTCCATTTTCTTCTCTAAAAACACTTTTCAATATTTTATGTTTATCAGAAAAAATAGACAACGCTTCTTTAAATAAGTTAAAATCTACATAACCGTCAATAACCGCATATCCTCCAATATTGTATTTAGGAGATTCAGGAGTTAGTTTTTGATCTAACCAAAGATATTTTTGTAGGGAAGAAATTTCACTCTTATTCATATAATAGATAATTTTGATAGAACATATTATAGAGTGCTACCATAGTATTCTATGGCAACAAACCGATTCTCACAATAGTTTTGTTTTGATTATTAGCCTAAATACTTAAGCTGTATAAGAATTTTTATTTTTTTGTAATAGATATAAAAAAGTTATATCATAACAGTAGTTTTTTAACTTCTAAAAGTTTTATTAATTAGTTTAGAAAATTTAATCTGAAAAAGATAGGGCTTCGCCACTCTCCGTCACACAGGAGTTATATTAAAAGAATTAAAACACTAAGGCTTAGTCTTTTTCTTGTCAAATTTAAACAAGCAGTAAAGAAAATAGAAATAACAATTATTTTTTATTTTGCTTTCAGTATTAGTAAACCTTCACCTATTTCCAAATATATATATTCGAAATCATTTTTTTTAAAAAAAAGTAAAGTTTAATTAAATTTTAACATTTTTTAATATTAAAATAACTTCTTAGATTGTAAATTCTATTTGAGTACTAATGAAATAGAAGTTGTCTGAAAAGTAGTTTTCAGACAGTTTTTTTAGATTCAACTTTTAGTTTTGATTTTTACTTTTCTTTAAAAGCTCTTTTAGCAGCTTCTTTTTACTCTAATTGTAGCTTGTATTTCTTCAAATTGTGTGCTAAGGCTATTAATCCAGTTTCTACTTTTACTTTTTTAGTAGCTAAAGCTTGATTAATCTTATCAATAGCCTGAATTACTTTCTCTGGAGTAATATTTTCAATATCAGGAGTAGTAATTTCTAAAGCCCCGTGTTTATAAACACTTTCAACATAAAACCATTGTTCTCTGAGTTGTTGCTCTATTTTTTTCTTATTGGTTTGGATAGATTTTGCCCAAACAAAAGTGTATTTATTAGCATTAACTTCAAATTTAGTAGCATCGACATACAAGTCTTTCAAGCTTGAAACTCCTTCAGTATTTAAGAATAATACTACTTGAGAAAAAATATATTGTAATTCGTTTTTCAAACATTTCCCTCTAAAATTATTAATCGTATTATGATCGGGTGTATTGACTACGCTTAACCACATAAAGCGAACATTTTCCTTTAAAGCTTGTTCTATTTTTCGAGAAAAATAAGTATTACGCAAATAAGCATAGACAATTACCTTTAATAACATACGAGAGTGACAACTAGAAGTTCCACCTCATCTGTAGGTAGCTTCAATATTATTTATATCAATACCTCTAAAACTTGATTGATTATACGTACTGGATGATATTGAGAAACATAATCATCATAACTTACAGGAAATAACGTAATTTGATGTTGATTATATCCTTTGAAGTGAACTGGACTTTTCATGCTATAAGATACGAAAATCCTGGACTCTGACTAGTCCTAAATAACCGTTACAGTTATTTAGGACTAGTCATATTTATTGTATATTTATAATTCATTAATAAATCCAATCAATTTTAAAATGGGTGAATTTGTAATTAAAAAAAATAACACTAGAGAACTTAGTTTTAACCTTAAAGCTAATAGTGGTAAAATTATTGGAAAGAGCGAAATGTATTTTTAGTGCTTAAGCTATGGAAAAAAGAATTATATCTGTAAATAAAAATTCGCTAGATGCATATAGAAAATAATTTTTAAAACCGTGAATTGAATTATAAATAATGTTTATTAAAGCGGTTCTTATGAGCTGTTTTGTAGGTTTAATTTATAATATACTAAGTTATATATTTCACGCTCTTAGAATAAAAGAAATCTACTTTCTTATATGAAACCTAAAATCTTGAAAAAAATAATAATAACAATTCTGTTAACTATTATTAATTACAGTTTTTCTCAAAACCACAACTATATTAATTTTAATTTAAAAAATGGTCTGCCAAGTAATGAGATATATGATATATACCAAGATGATGTAAATGGTTATTTGTGGTTTTCAAGTGATCGAGGTTTATCAAAATATAATGGTTATGAATTTAAAAATTATGGGAAGGAGCATGGAATACCTGGTAATGTAATTTTTGATTTTTTTCCACAAGCGAATAATCAAATTTGGTGCTGGACAAAACATACCAATAAATTATTCTATTTTCAAAAAGGAAGTGATAAGTTTATTGAATACAAGTATAATTATTTATTGGATCGCATTATTACATCTCCTCATCAAATAATAAAAAACATTTATTTAGATGAAAAAGATAATCTACATTTATCAGGACAAAAAATTATAGGAAAGGTCATAATTTCTAAAGAAGGAAAGCTCACAAAAAAAACTAATATATTACCTAAAAAAAATGAAAAGCTTTATTTAGCTATAGATAAAGATAATAAATATAGTTTTATTGATAATAAAGGTATTTTCAATTACACTCTTAATCTAGGTTTTATTGATAACATTTCATTTAGTAAGGATGTGTTTGCAGTGCTCTACAATAAAAAAGTTGTTATTGTTAACAACCAAAATAAAAATATAGAGATTGCTAATTTTAAAAACGAGCCAATCACAATAAACAAAGTTGGAATTAATAAAATTGCTATAAACTTTATAGAAGGAGGGACTTCCATTTATGATTTAAATGGAAACTTAATACAAAGTTATTTTCATAGAAATACATCTACAAGTTTTTTAGTAGATCATGAAGGAGGTTATTGGTTTAGTACCTTAAAATTTGGAGTATTTTATGTAGCTAGTCCAGAAATAGATTATATAAATATTGGAAGTGAAGAAGTGAAATCTATGATAAAACTGAATAATGATGATTTAGTTATGGGGTTTTCTAAAGGAAATGTTATAAAAAGAAGTAATAGAGGAAAACTTGAAAAAGTTTATGATGCAGAACTTGCTACTCCTTCTTTGGTTGAATATGACATGGATAATGATGATTTATATTTTATATCGGATAATAGGTTGTTTAAAAATATGAATTATTTAAACTTAAAGTTATATACATTAGGTCTATCTAAGCCTGAAAATGGCACAGTTTTTTTGTCATCAATAGGACAAGTTGTTAAGATTAAAAATGATAGCATAGAGCGTATAAAGACACCCTATAGATGTCTAGACGCAGTAACTTATAACAATCAAACATTTATTGGAACTCCAAAGGGGTTATTTAAAGTTGTTAATGGTTCTATTCAAAAAATAAATCATGAAATATTAGATTGTAGAATTCAGGACTTAAAAATTAACAAAAAATTAAATAAATTATTCATTGCCACGATTGGTAATGGTATTGTATTATATACTAATGATACCATTAAAACATTAACAAAGAAAGATGGTTTGCTTAGTAATAATATTGAAGAAATTTATTTTGAGAATGATGATAATATTTGGACAATAACAGATAAAGGAATCAATAAAATATCATTTTTGAATAAGAAAAAGTCTATAGAAGGTGTTTCCTTTAAGAATATAGGCAACAACAATAAAGTTACTGACCTAGAAGTAGTAGGAGATAGTTTGTTCTTAGGTATAAAAAATGGGCTTCTAAAAATGCATAAGACTATTTTAAACAAGCATTACGTTGATAAGCCCCGATTAAAAATTAAAAAAGTAATAATTAATGATTCCATCATTTTAAATCAATCTAATAATGTAGAACTATTACATAATCAAAATAGAATTACATTTAATTTAGAAGGTATATCTTTTAAAGATTATTTGACCTATAAATATAGATTACTTGGCTTAAGTAATAAGTGGTATTATTCTAAAAACAGAGAGATTACATTTGCATCCTTACCACCTGGAAATTATACTTTCAATGCATCTTGCTTGAATCAAAAAGAATTACAAAAAACCGTATCATATAAGTTCCAAATAAGTAAACCTTACTGGAAACAATGGTGGTTTTATTTTATAATAACAATAATTGTATTATTATTATCAACCTTCTTATTTTATTTAAGACTACAGAATGAAAAATCTAAAACTCAAAATGTTATTATTGAACAAAAACTCTTACGTTCGCAAATGACTCCTCATTTTATTTTTAATTCACTTTCTGTATTACAGGGTATGATCTTAAATAAAGAAGGAAGTAAGTCTGTTTTATACATATCTAAATTTTCTAAATTACTTCGAATTATTTTAGAGAATTCTAGAGATAAAATAGTTTTGTTATCTGAAGAGTTATTAGCGATAGAAAACTATTTAATGCTTCAAAACTTAGAAAATAATATGTATTCATATACTATTTCTATAGAGAATACCATAAACACATCGTTATTTAAAATACCCCCTATGTTAATTCAACCCTTTGTTGAGAATGCTATTGAGCACGCATTTTCGAATCAACAAAAAGATAGATTCATAGATATTCAGCTTACATATTCAAATAAAAAATTAATTTGCACTATTAAAGACAATGGTATCGGTATTAACTCTTTTGACAAAACTGTTAACACTAATAAGAAATCATTATCTACAGCTATAACATTAGAACGATTACAAGCACTTTCTAAGGATTTTAAAATGAAAGGTTCTGTTAACTTAGAAGATAGAAAAAAATATAACGAGCAAGGAACAATTGCTACCTTAGTAATACCTTACATAAAAAATTGATAAATTAAGTGAAAACATTAATAATAGAGGATAAAGAATATATAAGAAAAGGCTTAATTAGTTTGTTACTCTCATTAGAGACCTCAATAGAAGTTGAAGTTATCGGGGAATGCGAATCTGTAAAAGACGCTGTTATTGTAGCAAATGCCTGTAAACCAGAACTAGTTTTTTTGGACATAAACCTTGTTGATGGTTCTGGATTTGATTTTTTAGAACAAACTGAAAATCTATCATTTAATATCATTTTTATTACTGCTTATGAAGAATATGCACTCAAAGCTTTAAAAGTTGGTGCTATAGATTATATCTTAAAACCCGTGGATGTTGAAGAACTACAAGTAGCATTGAAAAAAATAACTAAATTATCGTTCGCTGAGCAGAAACATCAACTTAATCTAGTAAAACAAGCTTGGAATAATGATGAAACTAAGTTAATTTTATCATTGCATAATAGTTTTCAAGTTATAGATTTAAATGAACTCTTGTTTTGTGAGTCAGATAAAGGATATACTACGTTTTATTGTAGTAACAATAAAAAATATGTGGTTTCAAAAACTTTAAAAGAATTTGAAAAACCTCTTTTCAAAAACAATTTTATACGTCCACATCAATCCTTTATAGTTAATCTAAATTATATAAATAAATATGATAAATCTGGAGTTATCTATTTAAAAAACGGCAAAAAAATTCCGGTATCTTCTAGAAAAAGAGAGCAGTTTTTAAATACATTTTTAACTTAAGACAAAGACTATTTTACCGAAAATTAACACTCATTTAATTTAAGACAACAGAGTTAATTTGTGAGGTACTTTATTTTAAAAGTACTGAAGTATTTTTAAATAATTCTTTTGCACTCCAGTAACCTTAAAACGAAAATAAGAAAGAGTTGTTTAGACAATCTTTGTAATTTTTCGTACGGATTAACTTTGATGTAGACTAGTTGTTTAAATAATGAGGACTCATAACCGAAGGTTACAAAGTTTGTTTGAATCCTATTACCGTTATTAAAAACAAAAAGCCCTCATTTACGATTGAGAGCTTTTTAGTGTAAAAATTATTTATATCTAGCATCTATATGGGTAAAACTCCAACCATTCCCAATTAGATATCCACCTACAGCGGACAAACTAGAATCAAACCCTGTATGTTGGAACAAACACATATTTCCGTTATTTTTAATTGCATAAATATGATTATTGTTCCCTGCAAAGACATGTTTAAAATTCCATCCATTGCCTAATACTTTATAATTTCCATCAAACAGCCAATCATTACCTTTATGCACAAATAAAAGCATATCACCATTATCTTTAATTGCATAAATGCGACCATGTGTTCCAGCAAATACATGCTTGAAATTCCATCCATTTCCTATTTTTTTTATGGATTTAGTCCATTTTGATCCATCATATTTTGACAAATACATATCACCATTATCTTTAATTGCATAAATATGACCATCATATCCTGCAAATACATGTTTGAAGTTCCATCCTGTGCCTATTTTCTTACCTGAATCATCCCAAGAGTTACCATCTCCTAGATGCTTATAAAAATACATGTCTCCATTAGGTTTTATACCATATAAAAATCCTAAATCTCCTACAACAATTTGCTTGAAATCCCATCCATCTGCTATTTTTTTATAATTACCATTAAACCCCCATTCTGTTCCTTGCTTATGCTTGTAAAGAAGTAAGTCTCCATTATTATTTACTGCATAAATTAAAGATGGATGTACAGAACTAGTTTTTTTTGACTCAATAACTTCCTTTTTGGTATATGAGGTAATATTTTCTATCTCTTCATTTTCACAAGAAATAGATATAGTTCCTATAACTAAGGCAAGTAATGTCGTTTTTGTAAAGTTTGTTTTCATAATCTATTTATATTTAATATTGATTTTTTTAAAGATGATTAAGTTTTAAAAAAGAAAAACATTTTTACTTATTATGAGTTGAAGTTTAGTGTTGCTATTATATTCCCCTTAAATTCATAACAGTAAATACATCTAGTATTTTTTTTTATTATTTACAACAAAAGTAGGTGTCGTTATATCTGGTAAAAAGCGTTATTTTTTTTTCGTAGGGTTAGAATAAATAAGTGTAAAGTATCAAATAATATATGTGTTTTCAATAGGAGTAGAGGCGAATTTCTTTTACTAAGAATAATAAATCATTAAGCAACCGCCTTACTAACAACTAAAAACCAATAACTTACCTAATATAAAAAGCCAGATTATATAAAATCTGGCTCTATTTTCTTTCTTTTTCGTTTTTTGAAGCTAGCAGGCTTCTAGTTTTGTACCTTTATAGTACTTTTTTTAATAGCAAATTTTCCCACTTATTTATTTCCTAACATTAGAAACTCATTACATACTACTTCCGTTATGTATCTTTTATTTCCTTCATTATCTTCAAAGGAACGAGAAGTTAATTTTCCTTCTATTACTACTTCACTTCCTTTTTGTAGATACTGCTCTATGATTTCTGCAGTTTTGTTCCATGCTACAATGTTGTGCCATTGTGTATCGGTTACCTTTTGTCCGCTTGAATTTTTGTAAGTTTCATTGGTTGCTAAAGAAAATTTAGCTAGTTTTTTACCACTTTCTAGTGTTATAACTTCTGGGTTACTACCCAAATTACCAATTAACTGTACCTTGTTTTTAAGTGCATTCATGTTATTCATTTTTTCGTTTAACAGTTAAGATTTATTATTTGTTTTTGTTTGACACTGCAAAGATGCAATGCCATCAAAGGATTAATTGGTAAGTAATCGTTTGTTTTCGATTGTAAATGAATGTAATCGTTTATTGTTATATTTGAAAAAAATAATTTCATGGAATTTTACTTAGAAACGGAACGTTTGATCTTAAGAGACTTTAGAGAAAAGGATACCAAGTCTATATTTGAATTAGATTCTAATCCTGAAGTTCATAAATATCTTGGTAATAATACTATTTCTACTTATCAGGAGGCAGAAAAGATTATTGAGTTTTTTAAAACGCAATACAATGATAATGGCATCGGTAGATTTGCTGCTTTTGAAAAAGTGTCTGGGGAATTTATTGGTTGGTCTGGACTGAAATTAAACAAAGGTGAAAAAGAAGAACTAAATGGTTTTACTAACTTTATTGATATTGGATATAGATTATTACCTAAATTTTGGGGTAAAGGATATGCTTCTGAATCTGCTTTTGCCTGTTTAGACTTCGGTTTTAAAAAAATGAATTATAAGGTTATATATGGAGCTGCACAAAACTCTAATATTGGTTCTAACAAAATTCTAAAAAAAATAGGTCTCCAATTTATTAATGAATTTGTTTTTGAAGGTGAAAAAGCTAGTTGGTATGAATTGAAAAAAGAAAATTATGGGAAATAAGAAGTGTTTAGAATGCGGTGAAAAAGTAATTGGCCGAGTTGATAAAAAGTTCTGTTCTGATTATTGTAGAAATGCTTTTAATAATAAAGTGAATAAGGAAAGTAAAAACCTTATTAGAAACACAAACAATAGACTCCGTAAAAATTATAAAATTCTCACAGAGTTAAATTCTTCTGGAAAGACAAAAGTCACCAGAAGAAAATTATTTGATAAAGGTTTTGATTTTAAATTTATGACCTCATTATATATTACTAAAACAGGAAACACCTATTTTTATGTATATGACCAAGGTTATTTAGAGTTGGAAAATGAATGGTTTTTGCTAGTAAAGCAAGAGTAATTTATTTCCATGTATTTCCTTTTAGTTTCATGGCTGCTTTTAATACGTCTTTTTGACTTATTTGCCCTACTAGTTTTCCATTTTGTACAATAGGAAACCGCCTTCTTCTAGAATCTAAAAACTTATTAGCAGCATCAAAAATATTCATACTACCATCTATAGTTTCTACTTCTCTTACCATTGCCTTCCCTACAGTATTGTTTTGATCAATAGGTAAGTTATAATATCTACTTTCAGAAATTTGTTTTATACAATCTCCTTCAGAAATAATACCTATCAATTCATTCTTATCATTTACTACAGGTCCACCAGAAATCTTATTACTAATTAGAGTTTCTATCACCTCTTCTATAGGTTGTTCTTCCTTAAAAGAAATTATTTTAGTTGACATATAGTCTGAAACTAAAATAGGTTCTGTTTCCTTTTTCTGTACATTTGTTCGCCTCCCTTGAAAGTTAATAATTCCCATAATAGTTAGTTTTAAACTACTGAATATATTGATTTTAAATCAATTATCAAAATTTAAAGCTTCAAATAAATAATTAACTCCTATATTTTCACTACTTATCGTACAATTAGAAACTCAAATAAATTACAAAAAATAAAGCTTGCAATAATTTGCAAGCTCTAAAAATATATAGTTATCTCAAATGTATTAGTCAATTTGTGATACACGTAGTGTATTTACCATTCCTTTGGCTTTTACTGGCATAGAAGATAGGTTAATCATAAAATCACCTGTTTTCACGAATCCTTTCTCTTTAGCTATTTCATTGATATCTTCAATCGTTTCATCTGTACTTAAGTTTCGATCATAATGGTAAGCTCTAACTCCCCATAAAAGATTTAGTTTACCAAGTATTCTTTTTTCAGATGAAAATGCCAATACGTGTGATTTTGGACGCCATGCAGAAATTTGAAAAGCCGTATAACCACTATTGGTTAATGTAGAAATAGCTGATGCATTAATATCATCTGCCATTAACGCTGCATGGTGACAAACTGATTTTGTTATAAAACGATTTGTTCTAATATGTGGTGGTTCTTGTGGTACTTTAATTAATTCTGAAAATTCCACACTTCCTATTATTTCAGTCATTTTTTTAATCACTTTTACAGGATGTTTCCCAACAGAAGTTTCTCCTGATAACATCACAGCATCTGCTCCATCCATAATAGAGTTGGCTACATCATTAACTTCTGCTCTTGTAGGTACTGGGTTTTCAATCATTGTTTCCATCATCTGTGTAGCAATAATTACAGGAATCCTTGCCAACTTAGCTCTACGCACCAAACTTTTTTGAATTAATGGTACATCTTGCATTGGAACCTCAACACCTAAGTCTCCCCTTGCTACCATCAAGCCATCACAGTAAGGTATTAAAGCATCTATATTCTCAACAGCTTCAGGTTTTTCTATTTTTGCTATTACAGGTACTCGGTAACGTGATTTTTGCTTAATTAGGTCTCTAAGCATTCTCAAATCTTCAGGCGTTCTTACAAAAGATAGAGCAATCCAATCTACCTCTTGTTGTAATGCAAATACTACATCTTTTTTATCTTTTTCAGTAAGTGCTGGTAATGAAATATTAGTGTTTGGTAAATTAACTCCTTTCTTTGATTTTAGTAGCCCTCCTACTATTACTTTAGCTTCAACAGTCTTATTTTTATCAGTTGAAACAACTTCAAATAAAAGTTTTCCATCATCTACTAAAATTTGCTCTCCTTCTTTTACATCTTTTGGAAAGCGCTTGTAAGTCATATAAGCTTTTTCTTTAGTTCCAACACATTCTTCTGTTGTGAACTTAAAAATATCTCCTTCATTTAATACAACACCTTCCTCCATAATACCAACACGCAATTTAGGCCCTTGCAAATCTGCTAAAATTGCTACATTGTACCCTTTCTCTTCATTGATTTCTCTAATTTGCACTATTCTTTCCTTTACAGTTTCATAATCTGCATGAGAAAAATTAATACGAAAAACATTAACTCCAGCAGCTGCCATTTTAGTTAAAATTTCTTTTGTATTTGTTGCTGGACCTAAAGTGGCTACTATTTTTGTTTTCTTATTATGTGGCATATGCTAAAAAATTAAAAAATCTTTTGATTTTAAAGTATCAATATCTATTTGATATGATGTTACAACTTGTGGAATAGTTTTTATGTTATTTATTAAAGAATCAACAAATGTTTCTTTAAAGTCCCCTTCTATTTTTAAAAAATAATCCACCTTCTTTTTTTCAGAAACTAGGTACTCAACTACGCTGGTAGTTCTTTTCATAAAAAGTCCTATTGCTTCTATTTCTACTTTCTTTTTACTTACATTATTTATTAAAAACCAATTGGTATCTTCTTTTTCGTTTACGTATTCATAAATAGGAAACGACACAATTTCTTTGTTTTTGTTTTTTATATCTAAACAAAAATTAGCTTTTTCAAAAAAACATTCTAATTTGCTATTTAAAAGATAAGCCAATTTATAATCATTGAGCGTTGTATGAATTCCTATTAATGAATATTGACTAATAGCAAACTCATTAAAATCTAGCTCATAAAAAGACATAAAAAAATCTATTAGTTTTTTGCTAATTTAAACAATGTAGTTAAAATATAATGTGAAATTAACGAAAAGGTTTTCGGCTGTATGTTAAGAGTTTTTCATTTTATCTTGCATAGCGTAGTACACTCTTTTTGCTGCAATTTCTTCTGCTTTTTTCTTCGATGTAGCTCTTCCTTTAGCCACAATCATACCATCTATGCTAACTCTTACACTAAAATGTTTTTTACTTTGTTTCCCTGTATCTTCATAAGAATCAAAGCTATATTTCTTCTTGTTTTTTTGACACCACTCTATAATATATCCTTTATAACTAGAGATTTTACCTTCTAGTTTACCAATATCTACATAAGGTAAAATAACTTGCTCATAAATAAATTGATGGCAGTAGTTATAACCTCTATCTAAATAAATGGCTCCAATAAGTGCTTCAAAAATATTTCCGTGTAAGTTATTACTTATTTGGTTTTGTGCTATATTACTTTTAACAAATCGGATCAAATCTAAATCCTTACCAAGACTGTTGAGATGTTCTCTACTTACCACTTTTGATCTCATTTGTGTTAAGTAACCTTCATCACCTTTAGGGACTTTCTTATACAAATAAGAAGCAATAACAGAGCCTAAAATAGCATCCCCTAAAAACTCTAGTCTCTCGTAATTTACAGGATTTCCTTTACTATCTACTAATTTTAAAGACCTATGCGTAAACGCTTTTTTATAATGCGATAACTTTATGGGCTTAAAATTAAGCAGTTCTTTCAATTCGTAGTAAAAGTCCTCATCCTCTTTATTCTGGGGTTTAACTATTCTACGAAGGAAATTCATATAATTTAATCTAATTTTTTAAAGGCAACACAAGCATTGTGTCCTCCAAATCCAAAAGTATTACTTATAGCTACCTTAATATCTCTCTTTTGAGCTTTATTCAACGTTAAATTCAAGTCTGAATTTATGTTTTCATCAACATTAGCATGATTAATAGTTGGTGGAACTACACCATTTTCCATGGCTAAGATTGATGCGATTGCTTCAATAGCTCCAGCAGCTCCTAACAAATGCCCTGTCATTGACTTTGTTGAATTGATATTAATATTCTTTGCATGTTCACCAAACACCTCAGATATCGCTTTTAATTCAGCTACATCACCTAATGGTGTAGAAGTTCCATGTGTATTGATATGATCTACATCCTCTGGTTTTAAACCTGCATTTTCAAGGCAGTTTTTCATTACCGCAATAACTCCAACTCCCTCAGGATGTGGCGCAGTCATGTGATGTGCGTCAGAAGACAAACCTCCTCCAACTACTTCAGCATATATTTTAGCACCTCTAGCCTTAGCATGCTCATATTCTTCTAATACGATTGCTCCTGCTCCTTCACCTAGTACAAAACCATCTCTTTCAGAATCAAAAGGTCTTGAGGCTGTTTCTGGACTCTCATTTCTTGTTGATAAAGCATGCATTGCATTGAATCCTCCCATACCAGCTATAGTAACAGCTGCTTCACTTCCTCCGGTAACAACAACATCACAATGTCCAAGTCTAATATAGTTTAAAGCATCAATCATTGCATTAGCAGATGATGCGCAAGCAGATACTGTAGTATAATTAGGCCCCATAAATCCATTTTTAATAGATATGTTACCTGGTGCTATATCTGCTATCATTTTTGGGATAAAAAATGGATTGAATTTTGGTGTTCCATCTCCTTTTGAATAATTTAACACCTCTTCTTGAAAAGTTTCCAAACCTCCAATTCCTGCTCCCCAAATTACACCTACGCGTAATTTGTTTACTTCGTCTAAGTTTAATTTTGAATCTGCAATTGCTTCATCAGAAGCTACCATTGCATATTGAGTAAACTTATCCATTCTACGTGATTCCTTCCTATGGATGAAGTCATTCACGTTAAAATTCTTTAATTCACAAGCAAAACGAGTTTTGAACTTGGCAGCATCGAAATACGTTATAGGTGCTGCTCCGCTAACTCCGTTAACTAAGCTGTTCCAATATTCTTCTTTATTGTTTCCTATTGGCGTTAATGCGCCAAGTCCAGTTACTACAACTCGCTTTAATTGCATATAATTCTTATTTTTTTGCGTCTTCTATATAGCTAATCGCTTGACCTACCGTACCAATATTCTCAGCTTGATCGTCTGGAATTTGAATATCGAATTCCTTCTCGAATTCCATAATTAACTCAACAGTATCTAATGAATCAGCTCCTAAGTCATTTGTGAAGCTTGCTTCGTTTGTTACTTCGTTATCGTCTACACCTAACTTGTCAACGATAATCGCTTTTACTCTTGATGCAATGTCTGACATAATTTTATAAGTTTTAAAATTTAAAATCGGGGCAAAAATACAAATCTTAAGTTTTAATTCTAATTTTTGCTCAAAAATGTGATGCCTAAAATAAAAAAAATACTTGAATCTTTGGCCAAACTGCCCGTCATTGTTAATATTTATTCTTTTTTTTGCAGTAACAATTCAACTAAAATTAAGTATGAAACGTATTGTAATTTTTGCTTCGGGCTCAGGATCCAATGCCGAAAACATTATTAAACATTTCCAAAACTCTTCTATAGCTAGGGTTACTAACGTGCTTTCTAACAATGAGTATGCCAAAGTTTTTGATCGTTGTAAACGACTTAAAATATCAGCAAAACATTTCAATAGACAAGATTTTATAAAAGAAGACACAATTCTTAAATTTTTGTTAAAAGAGGCGGATTATATAATTTTAGCTGGTTTTTTATGGAAAGTTCCTTCAAAAATAGTAGATGCTTTTCCTAATAAAATAATTAACGTACACCCTGCTCTTTTGCCTAAATATGGTGGAAAAGGTATGTATGGAATGCATGTTCATAAGGCTGTTAAAGAAAATAATGAAGAAGAAAGTGGTATTACTATACATTATGTAAATGAACATTATGATGAAGGTAATATTATTTTCCAAGCCAAAACTATACTTTCAAAAGAAGATTCTCCTGAAACTATTGCTGAAAAAATACATGAACTTGAGTATGCTTTTTTTCCTAAAGTAATTGAAAATGTAATTTTAGATAATGGGGAATAAAAAAAAGTATTATGTTGTTTGGAAAGGTAAAAAAACAGGAATTTTCACATCTTGGGATGCTTGTAAGAAACAAATAAATGGTTTTGAAGGTGCTCAATACAAATCTTTTATTGATAAAACTGAGGCTGAAAAAGCTTTCAAAAAAAGTTTTAATGACTATAAAGGTATTAACACTAAAAAGAAAGTTTTATCTAAAAGTGAGAAAGAAAAATATGGTACTCCAATTTTAGAAAGTATTTCTGTAGATGCCGCTTGTGCTGGAAATCCTGGTATTATGGAGTATAGAGGTGTTTTAACTCACAACAAAAAGGAAATATTTAGAATGGGGCCTTTTAAAAATGGTACTAACAATATTGGTGAGTTTTTAGCTCTAGTTCATGGAATTGCGTTGCTAAAGAGTAAAAAAAAGGAAAGTATTCCTATTTACTCTGATTCAAAAATAGCTATGGGATGGGTACTGAAAAAGCAATGTAAAACTAATATTACTTTTGATGAATCTAATAAAGATGTTCTTGAATTAATTAAAAGAGCAGAACTATGGCTGCAAAAAAACACCTTTTCTACTCCTATTTTAAAATGGGAAACAAAAGCTTGGGGAGAAATTCCAGCTGATTTTGGCAGAAAATAAAAAAAGCTGAGTTTTAAAAAAAAACAGCCTTTTATATTACGTAACTATTTTAAATTTTATTATTTAATAGCAATCTTGGTTTCTTCTTTCCAAGTTTGAACACTTGCTACTGTATTATCTTTATAATCTATTTCTTTTAATCCATCTTTATGCCACATAAACCACTTCCCAACTTTTTTACCATCTTCATAGTGAGCTATGGCTGTTTTATTTCCTTTTTCGTCAAAGGTCATCCAAGTTCCTGCTAATTTTTTATCTTTAAAGAAACCTTGTTCTTTTACTGTACCATCTTTATAAAAATAAGTAACCTTTACTAAGTCCCCAGCCTTTTCAAACTTAGGCTCTTCCTGTGCCTGTACCATTGCAAAAGCTAAACCACAAGCTAAAACGACTAATTTCTTCATATCTAATATTCTATTCGTTAACATTTATAAAACAAATATAACATTAATTTTACAAACAAACAACAATTACATAACATTAAGTTAACATTAGGGTTTACAAAAGCAATAAAATCATTTTTGTATCTTTACTAGAATATTAATCTAATAAAAAATTATTATGGCAGTAATGAAAGTTATTGAAGTACTTTCTAACTCTGAAAAGAGCTGGGAAGATGCAACTAAACAAGCTATCAAACAGGCTTCAAAATCAGTAAAAAACATCAAATCAGCTTTTGTACAATCGCAAAGTGTTGTTGTTAATGATGATGAAGTGAGTGAATTTAGAGTGAATTTAAAGATTACTTTCGAGGTAAAGTAATATCATAAAAACAACTACTATTCAAATGCGGTTTTGATTTTTCAGAATCGCATTCTTTTTACAAAAAAACACTACACATATGAACTTATTACAAATCATACTTATTAGCATTGTTGCATTATTACACTTTTATTTTTTAATATTAGAAATGTTTTTCTGGACTAAACCTAAAGGAATTAAAACTTTTGGGTTAAAAAGTAAGGAATTTGCCGAAGAAACTAAAGTTCTTGCAGCCAATCAAGGTCTTTATAATGGATTCTTAGCTGCTGGATTAGTATGGTCTATGATTTTACAGAATGATAACACTGCTACTTTTTTCTTAATATGTATTTTTATTGCTGGAATGTATGGTGCTTACTCTACTAAAAATAAACGAATATTTATCGTGCAATCTATACCAGCCTTATTAGCTTTTTTTAGTATTATTGCCCTCTAATCTAGCTACAAAAACTACTTCTACTACGCTATCAAATAACAAATCATTAAAAATCAAATTAAAAATGGAAACAAACATTGAAAAGTTAAAAGAATTATTGCTAGAGTACGGTCCAAAAGTAATCTCAGCATTTATTATCCTAATTATTGGTTTATGGATTATTAAACTAATTATGAAAGGTGTTAAAAAAGTGATGGTTAAACGTGAATTAGACGCTTCTTTACAAGGTTTTTTAATTAGTTTAACAAGTTGGGCGTTAAAAATATTTTTATTTGTAACTGTAGCTGGGCAATTAGGTGTTGAAACAACTTCTTTTGCAGCTATTATAGCCGCAGCTGGTTTAGCTATTGGTATGGCTCTTCAAGGGTCTTTAGCTAATTTTGCTGGAGGTGCGTTAATTATGATTTTCAGACCTTTTAAAATTGGTGATTATATTGAGGCACAAGGTGAACAAGGAGTTGTGAAGGACATACAGATTTTCACTACAAAATTAAATACTATTGACAACAAAGAAGTTATCCTACCTAACGGAGCGTTATCAAATGGAAACATCATTAATTATTCCGCTGAACCAACAAGACGTGTTGATTTAACTTTTGGTGTTTCTTATGATGCAGACATCAAACAAACCAAAGAAGTATTATTAAGTGTTATTAATAACACGCCATTTACTTTAAAAACTCCTGCTCCTGCTGTAATAGTTGGTGAATTAGCAGATAGCTCTGTAAATTTTATCACTAGAACTTGGGTAAATTCTGCTGATTATTGGGATGCTTACTTTCACATTACAGAAAATGTAAAAATAGAATTAGACAAAGCTGGAATTGAAATACCTTACCCTCACTCTGTTGAAATACAAAAAGAAGGTTAAATGAATAATTACTTCTTTTTTTGAGGAGTAACCACAAAATCTTTTAAATAAAAAGGTTCAAAATAAGCGACATCTTCGATGTCGTTTTTTTTGTACTTTTCATAACTTAAGATGGCCATTTCCTTTGCTGAAGGAAATTTATCTTCAACAAAAAAAGCATTTTTATTAAGTATAACTTCTTTACACTTATCCACTCCATCTCCTACAAAATAGACTTTCTTTGTTTCTAATAGCTCTTGAAAAGAAACTTCATCTATAATTTCAGCTTTAATTTCTCTTTGTTGTATGTATTCTCTATTATACATTGATGAATACACTTCCATCCTTCTTGCATCTAACATAGGTAAAATAATTCCTTCTTCAATTTCAACCTGCATAGCTAACGACTGTAAAGTATCAACAGATATTAAAGGAACATCTAATGAGAAACACAAACCTTTAGCCGCAGAAACACCAATTCTCAGTCCTGTATAAGATCCTGGTCCTTTACTTACTGCTATTGCATCAATAGCTCCTCTATTTATACCAGCTTCTTTAAGAACATCTTCTATAAAAGGATGTAATTTTTCAGCATGTGAATAATTACCATCATTTAATTCTTTAAATGCGACTACCTCTCCTTCTTTTGCAATGCTTACTGAACAGTTTTTTGTTGCTGTTTCAATGTTTAAAATTAATGCCACTAATCAAGTATTTTGTTTTACAAAGATACAATACATTATAAACAAAAACCTCACCTTGTTAGGTGAGGTCGTATATATCAACAATAAATTATCCCTTCATTTAATCTATTATCGATTCCCCAAAATAGAATTTTAATACTTTTGTTTTAAAAACGTAATCATATTTAGCTCTAATCATGGCCCCTTCCGCATTCACTAAACGATTACGAACTTGATCATAATCAAATTGTGTCATCGTTCCATAATCATAACTTACCTGTGCATTTTTAAAAGCTTCTTTTTGTGCTTCTAAAGAAACTTGTGCTGCTTCATACGTTTTAGCCGCAGCTTTGGCATCTAAAAATGCTTGTTCAATAGTTTGTTGTAATTGTAATTTCTGATTCTCTAAAGCTAACTCTGAAATACTTTTATTAATCCTAGATTGTTCAACATTCGCGTCGGTTTTGAAGCCATTAAAAATTGGTATATTGATATTGAACCCAACACTATACCTCAACTGATTTTCTAATTGTTTAAATAAACCTCCCTGAGAAATATCTGTTTTTAAATCATAAAAATACCCCGAACTTGTTCCTGCAGATAATGATAAAGATGGTAAGTAAGCGCTTCTAGCAATCTCAATATTCAAATCAGAATTTTGCACATTTAGTTTTTCTCTTTTTATTTCAGGCATGTTAAATAAAGCTTTTTCGTACACCTGTTTAGAACTATTATACAACAAAGCAGCTGATGGAGAATCTATTTCTATCTTAGTTACATCAAAATTCTCAGATGAAACCTGTAATAATTGAGCAAGCCTCAACAAAGCTAAGTTCAAAGTATTTTCTTGCAGAACTACATTTTGTTGATCATTGGCTGCTGTAGATTCCACATTTAACAAATCTCCTTTAGGAATAGCGCCTGCTTCAAATTGTGCCTTCGCTCTTTCTATCTGTTTTTTACTAATTTCTGCTTGTACTAAAGCCACTGCTAAATTTTCTTTGGCAAATAATACATTCAAATAAGTATTTATAACATTTAGCGAAATATCATTTTCGATTTTTTGTATATCTAATTGGCTTTGTTCAATTCCTAATAAAGCTTGTTTTTTGGTATTTAAGTTTCTAAAACCATTAAAAACTGTATACCCTGCACTTATACCAACTGAACCACCAAATGAAGTTGTAGACCCAACCCTTGTGTTTGTTATTTGATTAATAACTGGACCAATTCCTAACGACCCACTGGTAGAAGCACTCAAAGTAGGTAAAAAATTTCCTTTAGCACTTTTAACATTAGTTTCAGCTACATCTAAATTTAATTTATTTTGCTTAATACTAATATTATTTTTTAATGCATAATTAACACATTCTTTTAAAGTCCATTGTTTTTGTGAATAAGCCCCCAAAGTAGCTAATAGTGTAGCTAGTAATACAATTTTTGTTTTCAAAACCTAATATTTTTATGTTCTGTTAGTTTGTTTCAATATATATTCCAAACAATAAAACAAAAACAAACAACTAAAAATCAGAAGTTTAGTTTTTGACAAATTAAAAAACCGTCTAAAAACGAACATAAAAGTGTTTGCTTTTGAACAGCTTTTTTTATTGTTTGCCAATATATGACGAACATTGTTTAATTATGTTACAAAAAAAGAATGCTTTCTGTAATTAATTTTTGTTTTTCTTTTTATATCTATAAATAAAGTAAAATAAAACTCCTACCAATATGTATGGAAAAATCATTAAATAGGTAATTCCATTATTCACTCCTTCAGCCATTGTTTCATTCCCTCCTTCTACAACCGCCTTACACATTGCACATTGAGCATTAGAAAACTCTAATACTAAAAAAAATATTAAAAAAAGTGTTATTCTTTTATCCATAATATGGCGCTATCATTATATAAACAATTACTCCCGTTACCGCTACATACAACCATAAAGGAAATGTAATTTTTGCTATTTTTTTATGTTCAGGAAATTTAGATAATTTCGCTCTCATAAAAGTTATTAATACAAATGGAATAACAACTATTGACAAAATAATATGCGTAACTAGTATAAATAAATAGATGTATTTTACAATCCCTTCTCCTCCAAACTTTGTTGAATCGGAAGTCATATGATAGGCAACATACATTACTAAAAACAATGCTGAACAAATAATTGCGGTGGTAGTTAGTTTTTCATGTAACTTTCTATTTCCTTTTTTTATAGCCACTACAGAAGCCAACAATAAAACAGCAGTCAGTCCATTTATGGATGCATAAATAGGTGGTAAAAAAGACAATGGTTCTACATTAGGAATTTTTATCCCAAACAAAGCTGCTACTGCTAATGGAATAACTATTGATACTATAGTTATAAATCGTTTGTATTTCTTTTCTTCTATGCTTGTATTACTCATTTAACAACAATTTAATATCTTGTTTTAACTCATTAACCTGATCAGAAAGCCCATGTTCCTCAAGAGCTCTATAAAATGCTATTGGGTTTCCATGTTCATCATACCTTGATCTCAAATATCCATCTTTATCTACTAAAGCAAATAAGCCTGAATGATAAAATCCTCCATGATCATTATCACCTACACCTACAGGTAATTTAAAGCCATCGTTAGACAATTTAAAAACCACCTCTTCTGGTTTCCCTGTTAATAAATGCCAATTTTTATGATTAATTCCATATCTTTTAGCATACTCTTTTAGTTGATTGGGTGTATCAATATCTGGTGTTATTGAAAATGATGCTATTCCAAAATTAGGATTCCCCATAAACTCATTTTGAATCGTTACCATTTTTTGATTCATTATAGGGCAAATTGTAGGACAGGTAGCAAAAAAGAACTCTACCACATATACTTTCCCTTTATAACTTTCATTATTTACGGTTTCTCCAAATTGATTTATAAACTCAAAAGCTGGCACCTTATTAAAGGTATGTAAATCTGCTGTTTGAAAATGTCTCACAATTTTTGGCACTGCATAAATACCAAACAACAAAATTATAAACGATATTCCTACGTATGAATACTTATTTTTTTTCATTTGAAATCTTATTTATCCTTCTATCTTCACTTCTGTTTTTCTTTAATGCAAAACTATATTCAGCCAATACTACTTTAATATCATCATGCATATCATTTTTTAATTCTGCAACCGACTTCATACTATAACCTAATAGTTCTTTATTCTCTTGGCTTTTGATTGTTGACTTCCCTCTTCGTTGATTGTTTTCTTTATCAATGATAAATGCTTTTGAGGTATGATAATTCAAATCTAAAGACATGCTTGTTTTTAAACCTTCATATATGGCTTCTATTTCTTTTTCAGAAGCGAAAAGAAATCTCCACTTTACTAAGTTTGTATTAATACTTAATCGCTTCTTTAATTTTTCTACTGCATCTTCTTGACCTTTTGCTACTAATGAAATTAGTTGAAAGTCTGAATAACCATAGAACTTTTTATAAACTTTTTCGTTTAAATTAAATATTTCAGCATCAGCTTTTTCAATATCATTTCCTAAAAACGTAACTACTGAAACCTTGTCTTTAAAAGAATACCCTTTATCTATTAAGGAAATATCGATTACATTTTTAGAAACTACGGGTAGTTTACCAAAGTTATGAGTTCCTAATTGTAAAAAAATATAAAATAATAATGGGACTATAAAAAGGGCAAATAATACTATGAATTTTTGTTTTTTACTCATAATTATAAATTACGATTAGAGCTAAAAAAAGGCGGTTAAACACCACCTCTTTTTATTTATTTTATTTGATTACCATTTTACTAATGGTGCTAATGTATCGTATAAATAACCTCCTTCTATTAATACTAAGGTTACAAGGTAGCAAATTAAAAACACTGCTGTCCAAACTATTGAACGTCTAAACCATGTTTTTTCTCCTTCTAAATGCATAAAAGCCCAAGCAATATAATATGCTTTGAAAATGGTTAATATAATGAATATCCAGTTTAACCAACTTGTTCCTGGCCCATGTAAATGTAAGGCAGCTGGTTTTAATATACCTAATACAACTTCAACAGTTGTTAATACGGTTAAGATTGCTAATACAATCCAGATTCTTTTTGTATTTGATTCGTGTGCGTGACCCATTTTACAATATTTTTATGATTATACTAAGTAGAAGAATGTGAATACGAATACCCAAACTAAATCTACAAAGTGCCAATATAATCCTACTTTTTCAACCATTTCATAATGTCCTCTTCTTTCATAAGTTCCAAGAACAACATTAAAGAAAATGATAATATTTAATACAATTCCAGAGAATACGTGAAATCCGTGGAATCCAGTAATGAAGAAGAAGAAGTCTGCAAAAATTGGATTTCCATATTCATTAACATGTAAGTTAGCTCCTTCTACTACCATAGTAGCTTTTGCTAATTGTGCTAAACTTTCTTCTCTTGATAAAATTATTTTTTGCTTAGTTTCAAGATTAATCTTTTCAGTTCTTATACGTAAAGATGGATCTTTTTTAAATGCTTCTTGAACTTGCGCTATAGAATATTGAGAAATTGTTTTCTCATTCTCAAACCACAATCCATTTTCTTTAGCATGTTGTACTCTACCATCTTTTCTTTCCGTATGAACAAAATCAGCTAACGCTATTTGATGTCCATCTTTTACAAATTGTAAAATATGGTTATCAGAAGTTTTAACTGCCCCATAAGAACCGTTGATAAAGTTTTTCCACTCCCATGCTTGTGATCCAACGAAAATTAAACCAAAAACAATCGTTGCAAACATATACCAAGCTACCTTTTTTTGCTTCATTTGATGACCTGCATCTACTGCTAACACCATAGTTACAGAAGATACAATTAAAATAAACGTCATTAAAGCTACATAATACATTGGTGCGTGTACACCATGTAAACCAGGAAAGTGCGTAAATACCTCATCGGCAATAGGCCAAGAGTCAATAAATTTAAAACGTGTTAAACCATACGCTGCTAAGAATCCAGAAAAGGTTAGTGCGTCTGATAATATGAAAAACCACATCATCATTTTACCATAACTAGCGCCAAATGGCTTTACACCACCTCCGCTCCAGGTTTCTTTGTTGTCAGAATTTACAGCAATATTTGCTCCCATAAATACTTTTTAGTTAATTTTTGTTAAAACAGTGCGCCAAAATTACGCATTTTTAATTACCTAATGAAATAGAAAAAGAAAAATAGATAAATCCATAAAACATCTACAAAATGCCAGAAGATAGCGCCTAGCTCAAACCCAAGCATATTGGTGGATGAATATTTCTTTTTATAATGATTATAAATAACTACTAATAATACAATTACCCCTGCTATTAGGTGTAAAACATGCATAAAAGTGATTCCTATAATAAAAGAGGTTGACACCGTACTTTCTGGTCCAGTAAAATACAAGCCTACTTCTTTTAATTGATTAAATCCAACATATTGATACCAAACAAAGCCTAATCCTAGCACAAATGTTATTAATAAAAGGACTAATGACTGTTGTAATCTGTCGTTTTTAAGTTCTCTTTGAGATAAAAACAAAGTAATACTACTAAATACAATTAAAACCGTACTAATATAAAAAGCTTGTGGTAAATCAAAAGTTACCCAATCTTCACGGTTCATACTTACTACATACGCACTGGTTAGTCCAGCAAAAAACATGACCATACTTATCATGGAAACCCATAACATTGGTTTTGCTGATTTTCTTTTAGCAACTTTTAATTCTTCGTCAACTGTTTGTGTTTGCTCACTCATTAATGTAAAAATTTATCTACAACATATATTATTGGCACTATAGTAATGTAAAACACACTTGCCAACATTAATTTTCTTGCATCAGTATTTTCTTCGGTTTTATACAACTTAAATGCATACACTAACATTAAGGCTCCTAAAAGAAAAATGATTACTGCTGTTACTGGGTATATATAAAACTTCCCTGTTACCTTTAATACTGGTGCTACAGACATTAAAATCATAACACAGGTATAAAAAATAATTTGCACAATAGCTCCTTTGTCTTTTTTATCCATAGGTAACATATGCAAACCTGCCTTATTATATTCTTCAAACTGCAACCAACCTATGGCCCAAAAGTGTGGAAATTGCCAAAAAAACTGAATCATAAATAAGAAACCAGCTTCTATTCCAAATTTACCTGTTGCAGCTACCCAACCTAACATAAAGGGAATAGCTCCTGGAATGGCACCTACAAAAACTGCCAAAGGAGTCACTGCCTTTAATGGTGTATAGGCACTTGTATATAAGAATATAGATATAGCACCAAATAAAGCACATTTAGGATGTATAGCGTATAGTATAGCAATTCCTGCAATTGTAAATATAGAAGCTATTATTAATGCTGAAGTTACCGACATTCTTCCAGACGGCAACGGTCGATTTTTGGTTCGTTGCATTAATGCATCTATATCTTTTTCTATAACTTGATTAAATGCATTAGACGCACCTACCATAAAATAACCACCAATTGCTAAAAGCAAAATAGTATTATAATTTATTTCATCAGCCCCAAGTAAATACCCTGTAATTGATGTAAACACTACACTTACTGAAAGACCAACTTTAGTAAGCTGTTTAAAATCAGAAAACAATGTTTTTACAGATGTTTTACCTTGTATTGTTGATACCGTACTCACCGTCTTACTTAAAAAATTTTTGCAAAGATATTTCTTTATTATATAATGACCATATTTTTTGAAATTAATTAAAAAAAACAAAAAACTACTTTGTAATTCAAAAAAACGTGTTATATTTGCACCCGCATTCACAGTAATGCACGTTCATTAAAATAAAATTTTTGACTACGCGAAAGTAGCTCAGGGGTAGAGCATCACCTTGCCAAGGTGAGGGTCGCGGGTTCAAATCCCGTCTTTCGCTCTGATCCTTTTATAAAGAGGTTATGCTGAAGTGGTGGAATTGGTAGACACGTTGGACTTAAAATCCAATGAGCCGTAATGCTCGTGCGGGTTCAAGTCCCGCCTTCAGTACCACGAAAGCCTCACTTTTATTAGTGAGGCTTTATTTTAAATAAAGTAGTCAAAAAAATATATACGCTGAAGTGGTGGAATTGGTAGACACGTTGGACTTAAAATCCAATGGGCCGTAATGCCCGTGCGGGTTCAAGTCCCGCCTTCAGTACTAAAACCTCAACTATTATAGTTGAGGTTTTTTGTTTATACACTTACGCTTCCTCTCTTTTTTACTACTCTTAACTTTTAATAATTAGCTATCTTTATCACATAAAAAATACTCTATTTTATTACAGACACTACCCAATCAATATGAAAAAACTACTACTTATACTATTCACTTTAACTATTCAACTTTCTAATGCTCAAAATACTGTTTGCATTAACAAATCTATTAAACATACAATCCACTCAAAACATTTAAAAGAAAGTAGAGATTATTGGGTTAGCCTTCCTCTTCATTATAGTGACTCATTAAAATACCCTGTTATTTATGTTTTTGATGCAGAATGGCGATTTGACCTTATTAAAAATATAACCTTCGATTTAGGAGCTAATCAAAAAATTAAAAATTCAATTATAGTAGGCATTCCTCATATAGATATGGAAAAGAAAAGAGGGCAAGACCTTACTTTTAGTCAATCTAACATAGAATACGATGGTGATAAAGTTGATTCAACTTGGTATAACGATACGAATTCAGGAAAAGGAATGCCCTTTTTTAACTATTTAACTAATGAATTGATACCCGATGTAAATAAAAAGTATGCTACTAATAATCATGAAACATTAATTGGTCATTCTTACGGTGGTTATTTTGGCGGCTACATTTTATCATTAAATCATCCTTTTGAAGTATTACATATATACGATCCTTCTATATGGTTTAGCAACGGAGAGGTAATTAACAGATTCAAAAAGAACTATAATAACAAAAAAGTTACGATTCACTTAACTTACCAACCAATTCCTGAGTTTCATAAAAATAAAATAGAAGACTTTATAAAGGAACTAGCCAAAAAGAAAAACATAAAACTAACAACAAAACTTTACCCAGAAGACACGCACAACTCTTTGTTTTTGGATAGTTTTTACAAAGGAATTCTTAAAACTAATAAATAACTTATTAACCCGTTGCACATATAGAGAACAATACTCTCACTTTAGTAGTGATTTTTTCAGACTACAAGGAAGAAAAATTATTTTGAGAAGTAACGTTTCTGTTCAAAATAGTTTTTAATACGTTTTCCCGTACCTCAAAAACACTCAAACTGACATATTTGATATTGAAATGATTTAAACTTTTTTGATTGCAGCGAAAAAAGTTTAAATTACTTCATTGTAAAGTTTCTAAATGTGCAACGGGTTTATTACTATATTCTCAGAGTAACAACATCTTTATTAAAAATCAAAACGATAATTTAGTTTTAATGCAGCTCCCCAATTAGTCCTAGTTAAATACTTATTGAAATTATCAGTTACCACTAAGTAAACATAAGACAAAGGTTTGTATTCCCATTGCAACCTTGTATTTACATTAAAATTATTAAATTGGGTATTGTATTGCACATAGGTAGTCCAATTTAATCGGTTATTAAAAAATACTTCTCCAGTAAATCTTGCTAAATGAAAAGTTTCGCTTCCTAAATTTTCTAAATCTATATGGTTCATTGAATAATTTACATTAACCTGTGCAAAGGGTAACATTCGGTAGCCTACTTCAGTTTCAAATCCTTTTTTATATCCATTAAAATACCCTCCATAAAAAACTTCTGAAGCATAGTACATATTCTTATTGGTGGCACGATTATTATATCCTAAAGTAATATCCGTAGTATTATAAACACCTGGTATTATAGGTTTATCATTGTTTAATACATCAAATCCATATTTTAAGTCAAAATAATCATGTTTTATATTCAGGTATAAGGACGCTAAATTCTTTTTAAACCATAAAGAATTCCCTATAACGGTTGTCATTTCTGTTAAAACTCCATTCCCATCCCAAAAAGCATCATTCACAATTGACAAATAACGATATCTATCAATGGTTTTAGAATTGGTTGGGTAATGTGTTTTTTGAAAAACCATATAAGAATCCAAATAAGAATCACGAATTGTTAGCTTATTTATGGCATCGTAATTATAAAGTCTTGGTGTAAACCCAACCTCCGTTATAAAGTTTTTATCAAGCGTTTTAAAAGCACCTTTTATAAAGGTTTCTCTAGTATTGTATTGAGTTTCAATATTAAAAAAATTATTATCGGTATGAATAGTATTACTAAAACTCTTTCCATAATTTGCTTGTCCCGACCATAATTTATTTTTTGACCTATAATTAAGGTTTAGCCCTAATACACGGTTATAATTATTTTTAAAATAAAAACCATCTGTCTCCTGCCTATTGACTAGATATCCAGTTGTAGTAAATGTTTCCGATAGTTTTTGACGACCAACCACCACCGCATAATTTTGTGCAACTTTACTTCCCTCCTTTTCTGTTTGTGCGTTTAAAACTCCTATTCTTGTGGTTGATGAAATGTTTCCTGAAAGTTTTAATCCAAATTGCATATTGGTTGTTCCACCTATAATTCTTGAATAAAAAGGATTTACTCCATAGGTTCCTAGATTGTTAAACAAATCACTATTTTCTAAAAAAAAGTTTCTACGTTCAGGAAAATTAATCGCAAATCGGGTTAGGTTTACTACTTGTTGATCTACATCCACTTGAGAGAAATCTGGATTAAGTGTAGCGTCCAATCGTAATGAAGAGGTAATATTATACTGCACATCAATACTTGGTTTGAATGTAGAAGTATTTTTATCATCTATAACATTTTTCTCATAATTATAAGTAATAGATGGTGTTACTGTAAAAGGAGCATTACTATTTTTAGGCAAGCTTTCTATACTTACCTCTTCTGTAAATCGTAGGTCAAATTGAAAAAAATTACGAGACATATCTGTATAGGTCATCCATGAATTTGTTTTAAAATCACGGTAAAAAAACTGCATTCCCCAAACTGAATTATTCACATCAAAGTTTAATGATTTGAATGGAATTGCTATTTCATAAACTTTTTGTGTTCCCTTTGTTGTTGTTTTTGACTCCCAAACTGCATTCCAACTTTCATTAAAACTATAGTCAGTACCATTAAAATCTACCAAAGCATCTTGTTGCGTATTTCCTACATTTAAGGTAAAGTAATATCCATTATTTTCCTTATTGAAAGGATCTAATACAATACCAAAAGCATCACTCCCAACCACAGCATCCCCATGATTATCTCTTTTTAATGTACTTATTTTATTATTTGAGGTAGTATCAAAATAAATAGCGCTTATATATAGATATTTACCATTATGAAAAACACGTACTTCTGTTTTATTTGTTGCCTTCCCCTCATCATTAGGATAGAAATTATTAAACTCTGAAAACACTTCAGCTTGCTGCCAAACTTTTTCGTCTAACTTTCCATCTATTGTTATTACTTCATTTGTTATTATTGGAATACTTTTATTTTGTGAAACTCCAGTTAAAAAACCACAAAAAACACCTATAATTGTTAAAATATTATTTCTCATCGATCAATCTGTAAGCTATTAATTTGTGTTTTAACATTGCTGGTACTAGCAACATTTTTTTAGAAGGTATATACGTAATATCTGCTGCATTTATTCCTTCTTTAGTGGTATCTAACAATAAGGTTTTCTTCCCGTTTTTAGTTACATAATGAATCATTCCTTCCCAACTAGAAATTAAATAATCACCATTTCCTATAGCTACAATTCCATCAGGATTTGAAATTCCTTGGGTTAAAATACTTGTCGACTTCGTTTTCAAATCAAACTTTTGTATGGATTTATCTCCCAAACCTATTAAAATATGATTTCCTTCCACTAAAAGTCCATTAGGCCAATTCAAATTACTTTTTACAACGGTTACTTTTCCTTTTTTCAATGCAAATAGTTTTCCGCTTTTTGTACCACTTCCATAAACAGTACCATCCTCTGAAACCGTTACATCATTGATACGTTCAGCCCCATTGACTATATGTTTCTTAATAATACTAGCATTATTTACATCAACTTCTATAATTTTATCAAAATCAGCTGCAAACAATCTATTTTTAAATAAAGTCAAGCCTGTTGGCCCTTCTATATTTGCAATCCATTTATGGTTAACAACCTCTCCTTTTAAATTTACCTTGCTAATAAACCCTTTTCCATTTGGTTTTAACCAATGTCCATTAATACTACTCACATAAAGTAAATCCTTAGATGCATCATACTCTACTGATTCTAAATCTGACAAAACACTATCAGTTTCCCAAAGTTTTTCTAATGTTGGATTGGATAATATTTCACCATACCCTTCTTTTTTTATAGTGCATGAGGCAACTATTAAAGCTATAATTATTATAAAAGCTATTTTTTTCATTTTACTAAGTATTTATAGAATGCTTCAAAACTAAAAAGTGAAATAGTTCATTTTTTTAAAAGTGTACCAACTCTTACTTTAAGGTTACGTAAACTTTCTTCTCTTAAAAAGCCTGTTTTGTATCCATTAACATGATATTCGTCCCCAAATAGAGCTATTCATTGTTGTAATCTGTATTTTTACCAATCAATATGCGTTCATTTCTACAAAAAATAAATAAACCTATTTATAAACACACCTTATTTTGGGTAGTGGTTTTTTTGTTTTATACTACTTCTGCTTATAAGCGCTTTAGTTCTATAGAAGAACTTTTAATTACTTATTTTTTTCATGTTCTTTTCCAAGTCTTAATAGCCTATAGTATTTTACACATTATAATCCCCAGATACAGAAAGAATAAAAGTATATGGCAAGGCATAATTTCTTTCCTTCTCATTTTCTTTATCATTAATGTTTTTTATGCAACTGTATGGATGTTTTATTTAGAAAGAGTGTATGTAGACTGTTATGTTACCTATAAAAAAATGTATGGAGAGCAATCTTTTCTAGATCGTATTACCGATTGGAAATCTATTTATATCCGTTTGCCTATTTTTTATCTACCTTCTTTATTCTTTTTAGTAGCCTTGAAATTTTATGAAAAAGCATACTACCAGTCTAAAATAAGTGAACAAAAGAAAATTGACGAGTTAAAGGTATTACGCCATCAACTAAATCCTCACTTTTTATTCAACACTTTGAATAATCTTTACTCTTTAGCAGTAGAAAAATCAGATAAAACACCTGAGGTAATTGCTAAACTTTCAGGAATGTTAGATTATATGTTATATGGTTGCGACGATACTTTTGTTCCTATTTATAAAGAAGTTGATTTGATTGAAAACTATTTAGCTTTAGAACAAATTAGATATGAAGATCGTGCTAAGATTTCTTTTACTAACAATATACAGGAAGTTGTAAAAATTGCTCCACTTTTATTGCTAACCTTTATTGAAAATGCTTTTAAACATGGCGTAAAACACGAACTTGATATTGCTGAAGTTTCCTTAACATTAGCTACAAATAAAAAGAATATTCTATTCACTATTTTTAACACCAAACCTATAATGGGTACTTCCAAAAGTCCGTTAAAAAAATCGATAGGATTAAAAAATGTAGAAAAACAACTGAGTTTAATATATCCTAATGCATATACCTTAACTATTGAGGATAATCCTGATAGTTTTTTTATTACCTTAGAATTAGAAAAACGTTAGTATATGTACAAATGTTTAATTATTGACGATGAGAAGTTAGCTAGAAAACTTATTGAAAATCATATTGCTAACATTGATCATTTTGAAGTGATTGCTTCTTGTAAAAGTGCTATAGAAGCTAGTAAGGTGTTAAATGAACATTGTATAGATCTTATTTTTTCTGATATTGAGATGCCCGTTTTACAGGGAATTGATTTTTATAAGAACTTAGTTAATAAGCCTGCTGTTATTTTCACTACTGCATATAGGCAATATGCTGTTGATGGTTTTGAGGTAAATGCTATTGATTATTTGTTGAAACCCATCACTTTTCCTCGTTTTTTTAAAGCTATTGAAAAATTTTTGGCTACTCAAAACACCAATCAAACACCAACTACTACCAATACAAAAACAGATAAAGATTATGTATTTGTTACCGAAGATAGAAAACAGGTTAAGTTATTATTTGACACTATTCTTTATATTGAAAGTATTAAAAACTACATTAAAATCATTACTACTTCAAAAACTCATGTAATAAAACATGGTATTTCTTCTTTTGAAAATTTATTAGATACTCGTTTTTTACGCATTCATCGATCCTATATTATAAATACTCAAAAAGTTACCGCCTTCACCAAACATGATGTAGAAATAAACACTCTTGAAATCCCTATAGGAGACAGTTATAAAAGTTTAGTTTTTGAGGTTTTGAAATAAGTTTTTTATTTCATTTTCTAATAAAGCTTAAAAAGTATTAGATAAAGTTAGAATACCATACGCTAAAAACACAATTACTCCGTTGTATAGAGTTTATAGTACTAGTGTTATTTAAAATCACACTAGTACATACATAACATAAAACTACATATGAAAACCCCTTATTTTGTATTAGTTGTACTCTTTGCAATAACTAATCTGTTTGCTCAAAATGAGCCCTGTAACGAAACTCAAAAGCCTACTGATGAGGCTCCCATTACGCTACAACAATTATCGAATTTAATTACTACACCTTCGTTTTATGATACGAATCATCGGTATTTAGATGGTTTAGGAACCAAAGGCGGGAAGTATTCCGGAGGTTTTTTTGATACTTGGTTAGGAGAAACACAAATTATGTTTCCTTATAACGGGCTGCCAATAGTTGTTAATAAAACCAGTACGCAATATGTGGCAAATGACTCTAACTACATGTATTGGATGGCGTTGACAATGGGACAAGAGTATATGAATGTTGATATGCAATGGATGATGGGTATTGGAGCTAAAGAAACTTTTAGTGGTACTGTAAACGCTAGTGCTACTTCTTTAACAAATGGAGAAGGAGCTTTTGGTCCTTTTGAAGTAGAAATGTTTACCGGATTAGATAGAGTAATGGCATATCCTTCATTTTTTCCTAAATATGAATTACACTTAACAAATGCTCGTGATATTGCTACCTCTGGTGTAGATCCTACCGATTTTATGGCAAACTATGTAGGAACAACTGCCGATATAGCATGGTTAAATGAAGCACCAGCTGTAAATGGGTATATGTTGGGTATTATGAACTTTTTTACAATATATAATTGGTTTAGCTACGCACAAGATTTATGTTGGCAACAAATTATTGAAGAACCTGCTGACCCCTATTATGCTTTGGCTTCTATGACCGTTACTTATAATAGAGGTTTTTCAGCAGCTGCTACTATTGCAGAAACGATGAAAAAAGATAATTATGAAGCTACTAAAAACAACCCAAATGCAAGAGATTTACTTCCTACGGGACATGCTGATTATAGAAAGCATATTACGGAAGTAATTGAAAGTATTGTAGCTAGAGGAGAACAAGCAGCAACTAATACGTCAACTCCACTTTGGGATTATGAAATTACCTGGGAAATAATTGAACGTTTCTTTTTAGGTGAAGGAGGAACTATAGATGTACAAGGAAAAGGAGGTTTATTAAGACACTATGCTCCTAAAGATATTGTGAAAAGGCAAGATATTATGGGTACGCTTCAACAAGCGTTTACTATATTAAAAGGAAAGGCACCATCTTCATCAGCCAATACCATAAGTTTTAGATATGATTGGTTAGCGTTATTAAGAACCGTTAAACAACATTTTCCAAATGATAAAATTTTTGAAAAACCAACAGGAGGTGATACAGCACAACAAGTTGAAAACTACTCGCAAGTGGGAGGATGTTGCTATCAAGAACCTGAAATTGAAATTATCCCTAATTGTCAATATGAACCTACTTCAGTAGAAGTATTAACGCCTATTGAAAAAGTTGAGTGGGTTGCTAAATTTATAAACGAAGATGGTGACATAGAAACTTTTGGAGTACTGACAAATAAAAAAGGTGCCTTCTTTTTTCCTGAACCAAGAGAGTATACAATTGATGTTAAAGTAACTGTTGATGGAATTGAAACTGTTTTTCCACAAACTACGGTAACCATCCCTGTTCGTCCCATAGCAAATGAAGTAGAAGACTATTCTTCATGTACAGGTATTTTTGATTTAACAACTAAAGATGCCGAAGTTATTGGAGGACAAGTAATACCCAATATTAAAGTAGATTATTATCCTGTTGAAGAACATGCTATGTTGGGAGGAATACCCATTCAAAACCCAACAGCATATACATTTGACGGTGATACAAAGGAAATTTTTGCACGAATATATCTTGAAGGAAGTCAGTGTTATGCAGTAACCTCTTTTAAGTTGTCAAAAAGCGGTACTACAGGAACTTTACCTATTGAAGATAATTATGCTTTTTGTGGTAGTAGTGCCAATGCAACTGATAAAGAAGTACGTATAACATTAGATTCATATGATACGTATAGTTGGAACAAAATAGCAACCAATGGAGACGCTACCGAATTTTTTACAGGAAATGAAGTAGTAATTACTGAAGAAGGAAATTATAGTGTAACCGTAACTAGTGGTGGACAAGGCGGATGTGAGCTTTCTAAAGATTTTACAGTTGAGGTAATCAGTCCCACCGCTAATAAACCATCAGATTTTAATGAGTGTTCAGTGAATGGACAAGATATTGTTTTTGATTTAACAACTAAAACCGCTGAAATACTAGGTAGTCAACAAGGAGCTGAGGTAACTTTTCATACCTCACAAGCTGATGCTGATGCTGGAACAGAAATAATTCAAACTCCAGATTCCTATAGTATTACTACTGATGAAAAAGAGATATTTGCAAGAGTTTTTATTCAAGGTAAAACATGTCAAAGCACCACTTCTTTTATGTTACGCAAAAATGAAATTACGATTAATTTAGAAGAAGAATATGCCTTTTGTAATAATAGCACTGATCCAAATGATTCACAAGTTAAACTATCCTTAGAAGTGTTTGATAGTTATAGCTGGAATACTCTAGGTGCTAATGGAATTAAAACAGAGTTTTCTACAGCAAGAGAAGTAACAATTACAAATGCAGGTACCTATAGTGTTACTGTAAGAAAAGGAGTTTGTGAAGAAACTAAAGAATTTAAAGTAGATGGAGTAGATCCTATAGCTAACCAACCATCAGAGTATTCACTTTGTATTAAAGACGGCGAAGACCCGATATTTGATTTAACTACTAAAGATGTTGAGATTATAAACGGGCAAGTAGGTAATTTTACTATAACATATCATAATACAGAAGATGAAGCTAATAGTGGAACCGCACCAATAACCAATACTACTAATTATACTTTTAGTGAAACTGAAAAGGAAATTTACGCTAGAATTTTTATAGCAGATAAAGGATGCCATAATAGTACTTCTTTCAAACTAATAAAAAACGATCTTAGTATCAATGTTGAAGAAGAATACAATATTTGCTCAGGCACTATTTCTACCGTAGAAATAGATTTAAGTAATGATGGTTTTGATTCATATGAATGGCGATATTTAGACACAAGTGAAGATATTTCAACAGAACCAAAAGTAACCTTAACAAAACCTGGAACCTATAGTATTAAGGTAACAAAAAACAATTTATGTGAAGCTATTAAAACCTTTAAAATTACTAAAGGAACCTCTGTAAATAACGTAACTACCAACTATATAATATGTGATACTGGTAATGATATTGTTTTTGATTTATCTACTAAAGAAGAGGAAATCAGGCAAAGTGTTTTAGGAACTAGTTTAGAAATTTCATTTCATTTAACACAGGAGAATGCAGACACAAATACAGAGCCTATTACTAATATAACTAATTATTCTTTTGATGGAAATTCACAAGAAGTTTTTGCAAGATTTGCTGAAACTGGGACTGAATGCTATAGTGTAAGTACATTTACATTATATAAAAACAATGTAAACCCAAAAATAGAAGAAAGTTATGCAATTTGTAATAGTAGTGCTAACGTTGCCGATACTCAAATTTTACTTTCGGTAGGAGTTTTTGACACCTATAGCTGGATGAATGTTGATAAAGGTAAAGAAGTCTCTAACACAGCAGATATAACCATTACTGAAACTGGGAATTACAGTCTTACCATTACCAATACTATTGATGGGGAAACCTGTTCACAAACTAAAAACTTTGTGGTAACCGGCGTAGATCCTATTGCCACACCACTTTCTAACTACATTATGTGTGTAGAAACCGAAGACGAACCTATTTTTGATTTAACTACCAAAACCTCGGAAGTTATAGGAACCCAACAAGGAACAAATTTAGCCGTAACTTATCATACCAATTTAGCGGATGCGCAAAGTGGTACAGAAGCAATACAGAATCCTTCAGAATATACTTTTCAAGGAAGTGAAACAGAAATATTTGTTCGTTTGTATTTAGAGGACAAGGGCTGCCAAAACACTACTTCTTTCTGGTTAAAAAAGAATACTATTTTTATTCCTTTAGAAGATGATTATGCAGTTTGCAACAATAGTGCTAACGTTGCTGATACTCAAATTCAGCTTACGCTGGGTACTTTTAGCACCTATAGTTGGCGAAATGAAGACGATAATACTGAAGAGAGTACTACAGCTGACTTTATAGCAACTAAAGCAGGAAATTATAGTGTTACCATTACCAATACTATTGACGGAGAAACTTGTTCACAAACTAAAGCTTTTACAGTAACTGGTGTAGATCCTATAGCCAATAAGCCTGAAGATTATGTGTTATGTGTAGATGACACAACCACTACCCCTGTTTTTGATTTAACAACTAAAACTACTGAAGTTATAGGGAATCAGACAGGAGCTAATTTAATTGTTACCTATCATACCTCTCAAATAGGTGCAGAAAGTGGAGACAGCTCTATTCCGCATCCTTCAAACCATAGTTTTACAGGAGAAGAAACGGAAGTTTTTGCACGTATTTATATTGATGGTAGAGGTTGCCAAAACACTACTAGTTTTAAGTTAGTAAAAAACGATATCACTATTGCTATTGAAGACAGGTATATACTTTGTACTGGAAATGAAGACAACGACAGCATTGACCTCCAAGTTGATAACACTAATTTTGATACTTTTAAATGGGTAAACACAGACACCAACACCATTGTTTCTAATACTGCTAACGCCACTATTAATACTACTGGAACCTATAGTATTATTGCTACCAATACAAATAGTACTTGTAATGAAGCTACTAAAACCTTTAGAGTAGTTGCTGCCGATATTGGAACGATTAATATTACCTCACAAGTTGAAAATAATGACACCATAATTGTTGAAGTTACTGGTATTACCGATACATTTACGTATGCTTTGGATGACCTAAACGGTAACTATCAAAATCAAGTAGTTTTTGAAAATGTAGCCGCAGGAGAACATACAGTGTATGTAAAAACAAGTAATGGCTGTATTTACAGCACTAGGGTTATCGTTGATGAAGATATAGTTATAGAGCCTGAAAAAGAAATTAACATCCCTAAGTTCTTTACTCCTAATGGCGATGGCATTAATCCTACTTGGTTTATTACGGATCCTACCAATTCAATTCCAGAAAATACTAAAATTTATATTTACAATCGTTTTGGTAAACTTGTAACCACTATAGTTTATGGTGGCAATGGTTGGGATGGTACGCATAACGGACAAAAAATGCCTTCTAACGATTATTGGTATAGTTTTCAATTTGTAAAAGACAATGAAATACAAAGTTATAAAGGTCATTTTTCTTTGTTAAGAAGCGAAGTGAGATAGTAATACCTTACTATCAACATAAATAATAAAAGCTCCAAGGATTTTTCTTTGGAGCTTTGTATGTTTTATAAATCTCGTCTTGCACTGGTGCAACATAGCTTCCAGAAAAATAATTCCCGTCTCGCACTGATGCGGGAAGACTTTTCCAAAAAGAAATCTCGTCTCTATTATTACTTAAAACTTCAGTATTTATAGATAAACACGTCATGCACTTGTACTGGTTATATAAATTTGTTTTATTTAACAACAATCTTTTTCATTTTAGCTTCTCCTGTTTTATTTATAAAACGAGTAATATACATTCCTCTAGGAAGATCTCTTACATCTATTCTTTGTGTTCCTTCTTCTTCAATTTCATGAGTTATTAATACCCTTCCAGATGCATCTATAATTTGTACTAAACCATCAGTTGAGTTTTCTGGTAATTTAATATTTAGCACGGTTTTTACTGGATTTGGAAACACTTTAAACTCATTCTTTATAATAGCTTCAATATGCTCCTCTTGATTATCAACAGCAACTATTTCATTTTTAGGTTTTGTCTCTTTTGAAGCTCCAAAAACAAAGCGTGCATGTACACCATAATGATCTGAGATATCTGTAACTACTGACCTCCACTCGTCATTAGAATTTAATCCTGGGTGACTTAGCATTGTATGTCTTGGTACAAATACACGCGTGGTTGATGATACTGGTTGTTGATGTGCTGATGAATACAATACATAATCTAATATTTGATCGTTACTAGAACCAATCCATCCATTGGTTATTCCAGAATATGTTGCTGTATATCTTCCTATTCGTTGCGGATCATTTGCTTGTAGCGTCCCCAACATTCCATTGTACTCAGAAGCCGTAAATTTATTTACATTTAAATCTCCTCCAATAATGACAGGTTCATTTGAAGGAATATTTTTTCTATTTCTTAGGTTAATAATTTCTTTAAAATTTTTAGTCCTATAAGAAGCATATGAACCTCCTGACTGCGCATGGGTTCCTAAAACATGGTAATTTTTACCTAATTTATTAATTTTAGCATACATAACCCCTTTATTAGATTGGTCATCTCCATTAGCTGCTAAGTCGTCAAACAATTCTTGCTCTGCATCTAAAATTGGATAACGACTAGCTATAAATACGCCTCCATCTTGTTTTATATTATTTGGATTATCTACTACACTTGTAAAATTAGCAAATCCTCTTTGCTTTAATTGATTTTTGATACTTTCTCTATTACTATTATCAAAGGCTTCTGAAATAATTAACACTTCATAAGGAGCCAACCAATCATCTACATAGTTATAACGTGCATTTGGAATACTTGAAAATGTAGGTAATTGCCAAATATTCCATGCCGCAACATTTAAAATATTAGGATTGTTATAATCTGAAGTATTTACAACCTGTGATTGATTTGCATATTCAATTACATATAAAATATCATCATCACCACCTGTATATAAAAAACGTATTTTTATACGGTAACTTCTCCCATCAGCTAATGTAAATGTTTGTGAGGTACGTATATTTCTATCTCCCCATAAATCACTCCAAAAATCATTATTAGTTCCCGTTACATTATAACCTGCACTAATAGTACTTCGATTCCACGTTCCTGTTAATTGTAATTTTAACTGAATTTTTTGTGAAGTTCCAGCAATGGTTAATTGATTATGAAAGCCATAAGTTTTACCCCATTTTACGCCATAATTCCTACCAAAACTTGACACCTTTACATCTCTTTTGTAAGCACCTATACCATTTACATGCTTTGAAACAAAGGAAGAAGAGTTTCCTGTATACCTAATAATATCAAATCCAAAGTCAATATCTGTATTATTTTGTACATAAATATGAGTAGTTGCCATTGCAGTATGCATAAATGCTATGAAGCATATACATAATGTGAGTAATTGTTTTTGCATTTGTTTTAATTTTAGTTAATTTATTTTTGGTAAAAAAACAAGCTGAAAATTCAATATATGTAAACAAATGGTTTTCAGTTTTTTATTTTAAAGTAAGGAAATTGTTAAGACACTTCCAAAAAACAACTCATTATCTTTCAAAGATTTAAACAAAAAACCACTAAACATTCTTAAAAATTGTATTTGAACCTAATCCTTTTATTAATTATTCCCTGATTATTTATAACGAATACAAGTATTGAAAAAATATTGGAATATTATTTGTAATGTATTGATTGAGATGTCGTCTAAGTCAATAGTTAAAATATATTTGAAATGCGAAAATTATTTTTATTTCTTAGTCTTGCTTTTTTCATAAACACTCATGCTCAAACCAGTGTTTTTGATGGACTTTTAAAAAAGCATGTAGATGCAAAAGGAAACGTTAATTACAAAGCTTTCAAGAGTGATGAAAGTACTTTAGATACTTATTTAGCCTATTTAGCTAAAACTACTCCTAAAAAAAGTTGGTCAGCAGCCAAAACAAAAGCTTTTTGGGTAAATGCTTATAATGCTTATACCGTTAAATTAATTTTAGAAAACTATCCTTTAAAGAGTATTTTAAAGATTAAGAAAAAAGGTAAAGATGCTTGGAATATTAAGTTTGCTAAAGTAGGCGGTAAAACTTATACGTTAAACCATATTGAGCACGAAATTCTTCGTAAAGATTTTAACGATCCTAAAATACATGTAGGTGTTAATTGCGCTTCAGGTTCTTGTCCACAACTTGCAAATTTTGCTTTTACAGAAGCTAACTATGAAAGTAAAACTAAAGCGTTAATGAAAAAATTTGTTAACGATACTAATAGAAATAAGATAACTGCTAAAAAATTACAAATTTCTAAGATTTTTGAATGGTTTAAAGGTGATTTTACTAAAAAAGGTTCTTTAATAGACTTTTTAAACAAGTATTCTGATGTAGAAATTAGTAAAAAAGCTAAAATTCGTTATTTAGAATATGATTGGAATTTAAATGGTAAATAAACCCTATACTATATAAGAAAAGCTTTGTCGCTTTTCTTTTTTGTATTTTTATTTCTCAATACTAAAATCAATACATGTCTAAAACATATTATGATCCTGCCGACTTACGTAAGTTTGGCAAAATAACAGAGTGGAACGAAGAACTAGGAAATAAATTTTTTGATTATTATGGAAAAGTTTTTGAAGAAGGTGCTTTAACTGCTAGAGAAAAAAGTTTAATTGCCTTAGCTGTTGCCCACACAGAACAATGTCCTTATTGTATAGATGCTTATACAAAAGATGGATTACAACGTGGTATCACTAAAGAAGAAATGATGGAGGCAATCCATGTAGGTGCTGCAATAAAAAGTGGTGCTACTTTAGTTCATGGAGTTCAAATGATGAACAAAGTAAACAAACTAGAAATGTAAAACAATTATGAATTATAGCTTACACCTGTATTTAATCAGTAAGCTATAATTCTACATTCGTAACAATTTATGAAGAAATCTCTTTTAGCAAGAAATAATGATTTAGCTAACACGCAACGTCAATTAGAAATTTTATCAAATGGAATTTTTAAAGATGAGTTACCTACTTTTGCTGAAAAAATAAAGGAAACAAATCAGTTTCCTTTAAAACCTAAAAAACTTGAAATCTTACAAATTAATGTAGGATATATGTGCAATCAAGTTTGTGCACATTGTCATGTCGATGCTGGTCCAGACAGAAAGGAAATTATGACTAAAGAGACCATGCAACAATGTTTAAATGTTATAAAAAAAACAGGAGCGCATACCCTTGATTTAACTGGTGGAGCACCAGAAATGAACCCGAATTTTAGATGGTTTGTTGAGGAGGCTTCTAAAGCAGGAATTAAAGATTTCATCGTACGCTCTAACTTAACGATTATTAGAGCTAATAAAAAATATTACGACCTTCCTGAGTTTTTTAAAAAACATAACGTTCATGTTGTTTCTTCCATGCCTCACTGGACTCGTGGTAAAACAGATAAACAAAGAGGCGACGGAGTTTTTGACAAGTCTATAAAAGCTTTACAAGAATTAAATGCCGTTGGTTATGGTATGGAAAACACTGGTTTAAAACTTGATTTGGTTTACAATCCTTCAGGAGCATTTTTACCAGGTGATCAAGCTTCTATGGAAAAGGACTTTAAAAAGGCTTTAATGGATGATTTTTCGGTTTCATTTAATAATTTATTTGCTATTACAAACCTTCCAATTAGTCGGTTTTTAGATTATTTAATTGCTTCTGAAAATTATGAAGATTATATGTATGCATTAGTTGAAGCGTACAATCCGCATGCAGTTTCTAATGTTATGTGTACCAATACACTTTCTATAAGTTGGGATGGATATTTGTATGATTGTGACTTTAATCAAATGCTTAATTTAAAAGTAGCTAGTAAAGTAAAACATATTTCTGAATATAATGAAGAATTGCTTCAAAACAGAAATATTATTATTAATCAACATTGCTACGGATGTACTGCTGGCGCAGGAAGTAGCTGTCAGGGAACAGTAGCATAATACATTTATTAGTAACTGTTCTTTTAAATTATTTTTATTATGAAGAACATTGTTTATCTATTTATATTTACCATAGCATTTACAACAAATGCTCAAAAAAATCTTGAACAGTTGCTAAAAAAATTTAACACAGAAAGTGTTCCTTATATTTCTGTCACTGATTTGAAAAAATCTTCAAATATTACACTGTTAGATGCTCGTGAACCCAAAGAATTTAAAGTTAGTCATATTGAAAATGCTATTTGTGTTGGTTATGATAATTTCAATTTAAAAGAAACACTTACTAATTTGCCTAGTGATAAAAATGCTAAAATTGTAGTGTATTGCTCATTAGGTATCCGCTCAGAAGATATTGCAGAAAAACTCCATAAAGCAGGTTACACCAATATATACAATTTATACGGTGGTATTTTTGAATGGAAAAACCAAAATAACAGCGTAGTAAATAAGCAAAATAAAACTACTGAAAAAATCCACACCTTTAACAAAGAATGGAGTAAATGGCTTACGAAAGGTAAAAAGGTGTATTAACTTTATTCGCCTATCAAATCTCTAGAGCTTACCCCTAAAACTTTGGCTATTATAAAAAAACGAAATAAATCTAGTTTGGTTTTTCCTGTTTCCAACTTAAAGTAGGCATTTTGACTTAATCCTATTTTCTTCCCAAACTCATATTGAGACATTTCTAATTCCTTTCTTTTCTCTTTAATTTTTAATAATATTTTATTGATCTTTTCTTGATACATAATTATAATATTCTTTTGAGCAAGATAAAAAATATATTTTTCTAGTCTAATTTTTTTAATTGCTTTTTCAACTAAGGGAAAACCCTTAGTTGAAAAAGGGGTTGTTTTTTTTCTTTAGACCAACATTTTTAAAGTAGTTTTACTGCTCATTGTAATTAATGTTTACAGTACTTATAAAACTATAATTCCAGTTAAACATTCAAATATTTAAAAAATTATGAAAAAAGTTTTTTTAATAGTATTAGTCGGTATCATATCATTTTGGTCTTGTCAAAATGGTACTAATAACCTAACAGACCTTCAAAACAAACCAAATAGCCTTGAAAGCTTTTTTGAAAAAATGTCAAATAAAGATATTAAAGTAGGAAAAGAAAAAGTTCTTTTAATAAAATACGAATGGAACGTAAAAGAAGGCACTATTAAGTTAATTGATAGTAAAGAAACTGAACCTAGTTGGGGATTGGCCCTTTATGTTGCGAAACAAAAAAACACTCTAAAAGGAGTTGATCATAACACAAAATACACTGTTAATTGTAGCAAAAGTGATCAAGATGATAAAAGCTGGACAAAAAATTGTAATCGAAGTTTAGTTTACGATTTTTTAAACTCAAGTGGACATGCAGTATATAAAGCTCCAATGGTATTTGTTCCAAATACTAAAGAATTTTACATTCCTTCTGATAGAGATATTACACAATTAATAGAATTACCTATTAAGCAATAGGTATACAACTATAAAAGTTATTAAAAAATAGGTAGTAATTTATTTATACAATTACTGCCTGTTTTCTTTTAAGAAAAAATGAACTCCCCCGAAGCAAATATATGGGGGATCCAGTCAAAATATTTTTTTAAACTATTCGATGTAAAGCGTTGGAGAATTAACCCTTTAGCTATTGCACTTGCGATTAAAAATACTGCCCCACTCCAAACACAAAACCTCTTGACGAATTTTTAGTTAATCCATGACCATAATCTATTCGGAAAACAGCATTGAATATTTTCTTATTTATAAATCGCAATCCAATTCCAGAATACACGCCTATATTTTCACTTTTTATAAAGTCACTTAGCGCTCCACCTGGTTTTCTCCAAGAACCAACATCAGTAAATACATTTCCTTGTAATACAAACCATTTTTTATCAATAAACGTATAACGGTATTCTGTGTTCAATACTATACTTCCTGTTCCTCTATCAACCAAAATCCCCACACCTCTTAAATTAATATTATTATCTAGTGCAAAAGGTGCAAACGGACTATTCTCATTTGTTGATAATCCCATTCTTAAACGATTAGCCCAGTTTCCCTTTTTTCCAATTCTCTTATAATAGAAAAAGTCATTCCACGCTACTAAAAAATTATCTTGATATGCTATTTTACTCGTTACATACTGTCCATAAAACTGACTTTTAAAGCCTTCTACATAATGATAGAAATAATCTAACCCATCATAGGTATAAACAAACTTTAATAACTTTTTATTTATGTTTAGTTTTTGCGGAACATTATCTGCTGTATGGCCACTTAAATAATCATATTTTTCTTTAAAAAAGTTAATCCCAAAAGCTATATTGTTTTTAAAGTTTAGTTGGCATAATGCTAAAAACTCGTAAGATATATTCTGATATTTATAGTTAGCTGATTTATCATCAAAATACAAAGGTTCTTCACTACTCCAATTCTGATGATTTATTGCTATCCCAAAATGTTTAGAAAACAACGTAGGTGCTTTAAAGTTAATACCATAAGAATGAAAACCATTTTGTTGATAAAATCCACCAATAGTTATATTTCTACCTAAAAAATTATAATCATATAAACCTATTTTATAGGCTAATCGCTTATTAGTGGTTGTCCAAAAATTAAACTCAGGAATAATAGTAAAGTTTTCTTCTATATTTATTACAACATCGTATAAATTTTCACTTGAATTAAATACCTGGTAATAGGCATAAGAAACAGCAGGAAGCCTCTTTAACCGAATAATATCTTCCGCTATTTTTAAAGAATCTAGTGGTTTCCCTTTTTGAGTTTCCAATAATTTTAAAATAGTTGATTCTTTTGTTTTTTTAATACCTTTAATTTTTACATCTAAAATCATTTTTTCCTGTGAAAATGATAGAGAAATACAAAAAATGAAAAGGAGAAGGGTGTAAAAAGTTTTCATTAATTAATTTGCAATAAAGCTTTTTTGAATCACTAGGTTCACCCAATTGTCTTCACTCACTCCCATCATTGTGAAACCGTATTCATTATTGTTGATTAGTTTTGGTGGATTATCTCGTGTTACATTTAATACCACATTGTCTAGTTTGTAATACTGAAACCATTTATCATAGGTGTAGGTTCCAGATAGTAAATTATTTTTTTCATCTGTTATTACTTCAAAATAAATAGCATTTTCTTTTATTCTTCCATCACTCCAAGAAAATTTAGGCATGAGTGCACTAGATTTATCTATAATTGCACTATTTGTCCATTCAGTTGGTTTTGTTATCTGTTTTAATTTTATTGGATTAGAAACATGTAGCTTTCCTGCAGACTCATAGGTTACCACGCACCATGTTTCTATCTTATTTTCTTTAACAAACCTACCTAAGTAGCCATTAAATACATCTTGTTTTTCTAATACTACTTTATGATACTTTTTGAAGTCATTTTTATCCACATTCAAGCCATCTGTTTCAAAATATTGAATATTAGTGGCTGATGGTATTGGATAGAAAAAAATGTAGGTGTCATCTGACAAATCTTTTGCACTAGCAGCGCACGCTATTACTTCATCTCTTTCTAAATTACTTTTATCTTCAATATAATTTTGTAAAATATTTACATCTACCTCTCTTTCTTTTGAGCATGAAAAGAGACTTAAAATAAATAATATGTAGATTGTTTTAGTTTTCATGTGCTTTTCTAATTATTTCTTCTGCTGGTTTGTTTTGTGGAGTAAACCTGTTATTATTTGCCCCTCCAACTTGATGATAATTGTGAAACCATTTCCATAAAAAGCCTCCAGCAAACCAATCTTCTTTCCAAAACTGATTGTATAAAGCTTCTAAGGCATTTTTTTGAGCTATCAAATCTACTTTTCCTTTAATTTTATTAGAATTCCATGGTTCCTTTCCTGTGTAAAACACACTTCTGTACCCGTACTCTGTAAATAAAACAGGTTTATTAACTTTTTCCCTAACCTTGCTAATAGTATACTTATGTTTTTTCCATCCTGCTATAAACTCACTAACTGAAGGCGTTTTTTTAGAACTTAAAGGAAAATAAGCATCAATACCTATAAAGTCTAATTCATTCCAAAAGGACACTCTCTTAAATTCATCCCAGTTAGCAGCATAGGTCAATTTTCCTTTATATATCTTTTTAACTTCTTTTATTAACCCTTTCCAATACGTTGGTCTTTTTAACACAAACTTTTCTAACTCAGTACCAATACAAAAAATTTCAACACCTAATTTTTCAGCCAATTTTGCATAAGTAAGAATAAACTCAGAATAGGAATTTTCTAATACTTTCCATTTCTCCTCAGTATCCATTTGAATTTTACCTGTATACTCTCCTTTCCATACCCAAATTTGAGGTTTCAACATTATTTTTATGTTATTTTTCCTAAACTCAGCAACATACTGCTCAATGCCTTCTTCTGTTTCTCCAAACCATTGTCCAGAAAAACCGAATGTTACATTAGGTGTTTCCAAGTTTTTTATAAAAGCAAAAGGCATTAACGATACATAATTCGTTAATACCTTTTTTACAGGAATTATATGTTCTTGATTAATTGCTTCAGAAGAGGCAACAAAACTAATTCCATTTATTTTTTGAGCTTGACTTTTACAAGACAAATTCAAAAAAATGATACTTACCAATAAGAGCCATTTATATTTCATAGCCCCAAATTATTATATTTTAATTAAAATAATGCTCTTAAACCAATATTAAAACTTTGTCCTAAACCAGTATCTGTACCTCTAACAAAGTTACTATACAATACTTCTAAATTTAAAACTTGTGATATTTGATATTTACCTCCAAATCCTAGTGCTGTAAAATCTTGAGTAAATTCACCAAAACGTTGTGCATGTTGTGAAAACACTAAAACAGTTGATTTATCTGTTGGAAAATAACTTAAAAACACACCCGGAATTAATGAAAAGGTGTTATTAGCAAAACTCTTTTCATCACCAAAATTATACTCTGTGTTTAACTCTGTAAATAGTTGCCATTTACCACTATCAAAAGTATAATCATAGAAAAATCTATTTTGCAAAACCCACGCAGTTTGATCTAAAAAAACACCATTAGCATCGGATTCTTCTGAAAGTAAAGGAATATGAACTGCTGTTTGAATTGAGAAATTACCTACGTTTTCTAGAGGCTGAAACTTTATAGCTGGAGCAATAGTGGTAAGTCCTTTCCTATCTGTATTTGTATCTTCTAAACTAAAAACAGACAATGCTTGACGTCCTCCAATAGTATTTGAACGGAATTCAAAAATTGCTCCTACATTTATTCTATTGTTTTCAGAAACCCCAGTGAAAACTTCTAAAGTTGAGGTAAAATAATTTTCTCTAGGCTTATCTGCAGTAACATCATTAAAGTTAGCTTTAGTTTCTGTATATAAGTTATTAAAAAATTTAATATCCCATTGTCCTTTATCTAATAACCTTGATGGCGTATATGTTTGAATATTACTTTTTGTTTCTTCTTCCTCTTCTTGAGCGAAAGATTGAACGCTTATCATTAAGAAAGCAATTAATAGAAGTTTAAGATTATCTTTCATTGTATATTTATTTTTTAAACTATTGCATCGGTCGACAAAATATATAGCTTCTTACAAACTACACCTATTTAAATTCATTCTAAATTTAAGCAATTAATTAAGTTCTTAACTTTAAGTGCGACCTAATTTGCAAATCAACTCTTTATGGAACACGTTGTAATTATTGGTAATGGAATTTCTGGCGTAACCGCTGCCAGACATATTAGAAAATTATCAGATAAAAAAATCACTATTATTTCAGCCGAAACTGAGTATTTCTTTTCTAGAACAGCACTTATGTATGTGTATATGGGGCATATGAAGTTTGAAAACACACAACCTTATGAGCCTTGGTTTTGGAAAAAAAACAATATCAACTTAAAAAAAGGATATGTTACTAAAATTCATACCTCAAAAAATGAATTAGAATTGAAAAGTGGTGAAACCATCTCCTATGACAAGCTAATTATAGCAACAGGTTCAAAACCTAATAAATTTGGATGGCCTGGTCAAGATGCTAAAGGTGTTATGGGGATGTATCATAAACAAGATTTAGAAAATCTTGAAAAATATGCTCCCGATAATAAAACGTGTAAGAGAGCTGTGATTGTAGGTGGCGGATTAATAGGTATTGAGTTAGCTGAAATGTTACACAGTAGAAATATTCCTGTTACCTTTTTAGTGCGTGAGAGTAGTTTTTGGAATATGGTACTACCTAAACAGGAATCCGAAATGATTAATAAAGAGATTTTAGAGAATCATATAGATTTACGTTTAGGTGTTAACTTAAAAGAAATTAAAACTGATAAAAATGGTAAAGCCACTTCAGTAGTAATTGCTGAAACTGGAGAAGAAATAGCTTGTGATGTTGTTGGCTTAACTGCTGGTGTTTCTCCAAATATAGAGTTTGTTAAAACTTCCGAAATTGAATTTGGTCGTGGTGTTAAAGTGAATCGCTATTTAGAAACAAATATCTCTAATATCTATGCTATTGGTGATTGTGCTGAACAACATGAAGCTATTGGACAACGAAGACCAATTGAAGCTGTTTGGTATACTGGTAGAATGATGGGAGAAACTGTAGCTCAAACTATTTGCGGTAATAGAATTGAATACAAACCTGGACATTGGTTTAATTCAGCCAAATTTATTGATATAGAATATCAAACCTACGGTTGGGTTTGGGCACAACCTAAAGAAAATGAAGCTCGCTTTTATTGGGAGCATCAGAGTGGTAAAAAGTGCATTCATATAAATTATGATAAATCTACTCGAAAATTTATTGGCATAAACACTTTTGGAATTCGAATGCGACATGCATTTTTTGACAATGTATTGAATCAAAAAAAGACTGTAGAACATGTTTTAGAACATTTAGCTGATGCCAATTTTGATCCTGAATTTTACAAATTACATGAATCAGAAATTGTAGCCAAGTTCAATAAAGAAAATAATACCAATATTCAATTAAAACCAAAAAGCTGGAAACGAATTTTTAGCAGAAATTAAAATATGAAAGCAATACAACAAATTGGCCTAGTTATTTTCTTACTAGGACTTAGCATATTTACAGGTAGCTTATTTACTGGATCTTTTAACTTGAGCTCTGCTGAATTAGACAGCTATATTCAAGAAAAGGGCTTTAAAAACGAAGTTATTAAAGAGGAACTATCAAAAGCAGTTGTCACGGAAACGCCCATGAATATTTTTGAATTTTCATCAGCTGCTCGTAAAGCGTTTGAAAACTCAAACAGCCATTACGATAAATTAATAGCTAAATACGATGCTGAAAAAAATTGGGATTTAAAAGGAGCACAATATCAGTATAAAATATTTGGCAAACCTCATACTTTAAGTTACAATTTAGCCAAAAAAGCAGGAAAAGGTTTTGTAAAAAACAATCCCGGTTTATTATGGTTTTTAACTTTTGGACTTGGAATTATTGGTGCTTTATTATTTATACTACCTAACTTTATTTTATTGGGGAATCCAGGTATTAAAAATAATGGAATTTACTTAGAAGCTAGTACAAATAGAGGCTGGATTGCTTGGATGGTGTTAGTATACTTAGTGCTGTTTTATATACTTCTATATTTTTTACCTGACTATGTGGTTAATTGGACCTTTATTTTAGATCCTATTAGTAAAGCGCTAAATGGCGGTGCTGCCAGTCAGTGGTTTGTATATGGTTTTTTATATTGTGTAATTATGATTGTCATGGGCATTAGAATGTACATAAAATACCGTCATAATAAATACCAAATAGTACGTACTACCTCTGTGTTATTTTTTCAAATTGTTTTTGCTTTTTTAATCCCAGAAATCATGACTAGTTTAAATATGCCTGGTTATGACTTTAAAAATGCTTTTCCTCTAGATTACGATTTTTTCTTTGAGTGGAATCTTGATACTCTAACTAATAGTGGTGGAATTGGAATTTTTATACTTGTTTGGGGTATTTTACTAACCTTAGTTATTGTTCCTGTAATGGTTTACTTTTTTGGTAAAAGATGGTACTGTTCATGGGTTTGTGGATGTGGAGGATTGGCTGAAACTTTAGGTGACCCTTATCGTCAGCACTCAGACAAAAGCCTAAAAGCATGGAAACTTGAACGCTGGGTAATTCATTCTGTATTAGTATTTTCTTTAGTAATGACCCTAGTTACTTTATATTGTTACTTTACTGGAACACATTCATTTTTAGGTATTAAATCGCAATGGATTAAAGACACCTATAGCTTTCTAATTGGTGCTTGGTTTGCAGGAGTTATTGGTACAGGGTTCTATCCTATTTTTGGAAATAGAGTATGGTGTAGGTTTGGTTGTCCATTAGCAGCTTATATGGGATTAGTACAACGTTTTAAATCTCGTTTTAGAATTACTACAAACGGAGGGCAATGTATTTCTTGTGGAAACTGTTCAACCTATTGTGAGCAAGGTATTGATGTACGCGCTTATGCTCAAAAAGGAGAGAATATAGTAAGAGCTAGTTGTGTTGGATGTGGTATTTGCTCTGCTGTTTGTCCTAGAGGTGTATTAAAGCTAGAAAATGGGCCTGAAGAAGGCAGAATTAATCCTACAGAAATTTTATTAGGGAACGACGTGGATTTAATGAAGCTTGTAAATAAACAATAAAACTTATTCCATTTTTTAAATATAATAATGAAACTTAAAAATGAATTAGTTAAAGAAATGAAATGGATGTTATATATCTGTTTCCTTTCTTTCTCCCTTCAAACTTTTTCTCAAAAAGAATATTATAAAAGTTATTATCTTAACGGTAACTTAAAAGAAGAAGGCTGGTTAGTAGCTAATAATAAAGTAGATTACTGGAAATTTTATTACAAAAATGGACAAGTAAAAAAACAGGGACATTTTATTAATAACCTTCCTGTAAAATATTGGTACTTTTACCGTCAAAATGGAATTAAAGAAAAAGAAGGTCATTATATTAATGGTAAACAAAATAAATGGTGGTTATTTTATAACAAACAAGGAGAAGTTAATTATAAATGTCAATTAAAAGACAATAAAAAAAATGGTTATTGTTTACTATACAAGAAAAAACGATTAGTAAAAGCCATTCGGTTTAAGAATGGTAAGAAAATAAATGAATGGACTGAATTCTCTTCTTTTAAAAAAGAGAATAATTTGAAGGATTTACAATAAATAATGAGCTTACTTATAAAAGTTATTATACCTGCGTACAACGAAGAAGGTTCTATAGCAAATGTAATTAAAGATATTCCAACAGTAGTTGACGAAGTTATTGTAGTTAGTAATAATTCTACAGACAATACTGAGCTCAATGCTAAAAATGCAGGTGCTACTGTTTTGGTTGAAAAAAGGAAAGGGTATGGTTATGCCTGCTTAAAAGGAATGGATTACATAGCCAATCAATCATTAAAACCTCACATTGTTGTTTTTTTAGATGGTGATTATTCTGATTACCCTGAGCAGCTTACAGAAATTATAGCTCCTATTTTAAATAATAATATTGATTTTGTAATTGGAGCTCGTGTTAAACGACTACGTGAACAGGGTTCTATGACACCGCAACAAATTTTTGGTAACTGGTTAGCTACCTTTTTAATGAAATTATTTTTTGGGGCAAAATTTACAGATTTAGGACCTTTCAGGGCTATTAAATATGAAAAACTGTTAAACTTAAATATGGAAGATAAAACGTATGGTTGGACAGTTGAAATGCAATTAAAAGCTTTAAAACAAAAGCTAACTTACATGGAAATACCTGTAAAATATAGAAATAGAATAGGTGTATCTAAAGTTTCTGGAACGGTTAAAGGAAGCATTTTAGCAGGCGTAAAAATATTAAGTTGGATATTTAAATATAGTTTTAAATAATGATTTTTGAATATATTATAATTTCGTTATACACTGTAGCATTAGTGCTTATTTTAATGTATGCACTGGCACAATTAAACTTACTTTTTAATTACTTAAAAGCAAGTAAACAAACAGACAATTCTCCTAAATTTGATTTAAACAATCCTGATGAGGTTCCTTATGTAACTGTTCAACTTCCTGTTTATAATGAGTTGTATGTTATGGAACGTTTGTTAGATAATATAGCACAGTTGAAATATCCTAAAGAAAAGCTTGAAGTACAAGTTTTGGATGATTCTACAGATGAATCTGTTACTTCGACTGAGAAACACATTCAAAAGCTACAAAAATCTGGGCTGAATATTCAACATATTAGAAGAGAAAATAGAGAAGGCTTTAAAGCTGGTGCTTTAAAAGAAGGTTTAAAAATTGCAAAAGGTGAATTTATTGCCATTTTTGATGCCGATTTTTTACCAAAACCTTGTTGGTTAGAAAAAACAGTTCCTTTTTTTAAAAATCCTGAAATTGGTGTTGTTCAAACACGATGGGGACATATTAACAGAAATTATTCTACATTAACTAAAATTCAGGCTTTTGCCTTAGATGCTCATTTTACCTTAGAACAGGTTGGAAGAAATAGCCAAGGGCATTTTATCAACTTTAATGGCACTGCTGGTATTTGGCGTAAAGAATGTATTTATGATGCTGGAAACTGGGAAGGAGATACGTTAACTGAAGACCTTGATTTAAGCTACAGAGCACAATTAAAAAAATGGAAGTTTAAATATTTAGAAAATGTAGAAACTCCTGCTGAGCTTCCTGTTATTATTAGTGCTGCTCGTTCGCAACAATTTAGATGGAATAAAGGAGGTGCTGAAAACTTTCAAAAAATGCTGCGTAAAATTATTGTGAATGATACTATTTCATGGAAAACAAAAATACATGGAATGTTACACTTGTTAAATAGCTCCATGTTTACTTGTATATTTTTAGTCGCCGTATTAAGTATCCCAATGCTTTATATAAAAAATGAATATGCCCATTTAAAGATTTATTTTTTAGTAATGAGCTTTTTTATTGTTAGCACACTTATATTTTTTATTTGTTATTGGTTTATGTACAAAAAAATATACGGAGGAGGTTTTCTCAGTTTTATAAAATACATTGGTGCTTTCTTTTCATTTTTTTCAATAGCAATGGGATTTTCTCTTCATAATACTGTTGCTGTTTTAGAAGGACATTTTGGAAAAAAGAGTGAATTTGTTAGAACTCCTAAGTTCAATATTAAATCGCTAAAGGATAGTTGGAAAAACAATAAATACATTAAAAATAAATTAAGCACAAATGTTATTATTGAAGGATTGCTTGCAGTTTACTTTGCCTTTGGAATGTACAGTGCTTTTATAGTTGGTGATCAAGGTGGTGATTTTGGTTTATTTCCATTTCATTTCATGTTGTTTATAGGATTTGGGTATGTGTTTTTTAAATCTATCTTTTCAAAAGCATAGATGTTTACATTGAGAAAATATAAAATTCATACTTTAGTAGGGTTTACTCTGCTCTGTTATTTTTTATTTGCTTACTTTTTAGAAAGAACACAATTCACTTGGTTGGTAACACTTTGGAGTATTTTATTTACTTCTTCTTACTTTCTAATAAAGTATCGAAAAAATGATTTCAGCTTTTTAGCAAGTATTTCTATACTATTTCGGTTAGCGTTTTTATTTTCAATACCTAATTTATCTCAAGACTTTTATCGTTTTATTTGGGATGGGAGAATGTTATTTGAAGGATTGAACCCATACCTTTCTTTACCTCAAAATTTTATTGAACAAAGGATATACCCTATACATCAAGCTACCGAATTATATCAAGGTATGGGAGAAATGAATGGAAGTCACTATACCAATTATCCTCCTATAAATCAATTATGCTTTTTTATTGCAGGAGTATTAGCTAACAAAAGTATATTAGGTTCCGTAATTATTATGCGGCTATTAATTATTGCCGCAGATATTGGAATCCTATTTTATGGAAAAAAATTACTTACCAAACTAAATATACCTGTTCACAATATATTCTTATATATACTGAATCCTTTTGTAATTATAGAGCTAACAGGAAATCTTCATTTTGAGCCTGTAATGTTATTTTTTTTGGTATTAAGTTTGTACAAATTGCATCAAAAAAAATGGGTTATTGCAGCTGTTTTATTAGCCTTTTCTGTATCTGTCAAGTTAATCCCGTTACTTTTTTTACCTTTATTTTATCAGTATTTTGTTAAAAATGAAGCTACTTTTTTTCAGGGTGCTAAAAAGCTAATTGGATTCTATCTAATAACATTAGTAACCACTTTCTTGCTATTCCTGCCCTTTTTCTCTTTTGAGTTTATACAAAACTATAGTAACTCTGTTGGTTTATGGTTTCGTAATTTTGAATTTAACGCAAGTATTTATTATATAGCAAGAGAAATAGGCTATTTATTTAGAGGTTATAATGAAATTGCCACTATTGGAAAAATAATGCCCGCTTTAACTGTTCTTTTCCTTTTATATATTACATTCCTCAAAAAAGGAAAAACAATTAAAGAGTTATGTGCTATAATGTTATTTGGTCTTTCCTTTTACTATTTTACATCAACAACAGTTCATCCATGGTATCTTTCTACATTAATAATACTTTCTGTTTTTGCCAATTATAGATTTCCCATTGTTTGGAGCTTTGTAATAATTATTAGTTATCAAGCTTATGCCAATGTCCCTTGGAAGGAAAACTTATGGCTTGTTTTTCTTGAATACATCCTGCTTTATACCTTTCTAATTTTTGAAATAAAATATTCTCCTGAGAATGCTAAGAGAAAGTTAACCTCAATTTTTAAGTAATCTAAAAGGAATTTTTATATTATTGTTTTTCCAATATTCTCTTAGATATGAAAAGACTTACTATAAAAGACCTAGCCAAGCATTTAAATGTTTCAATTTCTACAGTTTCAAAAGCCTTAAATGATAGTTACGAAATTAGTGAAGCTACCAAAGAGAGAATTAGAAAATATGCTAAGGAAAATAACTACCAACCCAATGTAACTGCCTTAAGTTTAAAAAGTAGAAAAACAAAAACTATAGGAATTATAATACCCAATATGTTAAATTACTTTTTTGCTCAAGTGTTTAAAGGCATTGAAAATGTTGCTAGTAAAAAAGGTTATAAAATAATTTCATGTATTTCAAATGAATCCTATGAAAAAGAAGTTGAAACTATCAAAATGCTTTCTAATGGTAGTATTGATGGATTTATCCTTTCTTTAGCGGAGGAAACGATACGAAAAAATAGTTTTAAACACTTTCAAAAAACTATAGATAATGGTATTCCTATCGTAATGTTTGACCGTGTTGCCCCAAATATACAATGCGATAAAGTTATTACCAATGATTTTGAAGCTACCGCTAACACCGTTAAGCATTTATACAGAATAGGACACAAGAAAATTGCTTTTATTTCTACAATGAGCGACTTAAGAATTGGTGAACGAAGATATTTAGGTTATTTACAAGGTTTAGAGGACTTAAATATTCCTTTAGACAAAAACCTTGTTATTAATATTCATGAGGAAGATTATAAAAAATATGAGTCTATTTTAACGCCTATATTTGAAAACAACACTATTGATAGTGTTATTACAACAGATGAATCTTCGGCTGTTGCTTCAATGAAAGTAGCTATAAGAAAAGGGCTTAGAATTCCAGAAGATTTTTCAGTAATATCATTCTCAAATGGAATTTTAGCTAGGCATTCTAGTCCCAAAATGACAACTGTAAGTCAACACGGTGAAATAATGGGAGAAACTGCCGCTGAAATGTTAATTAATAAGTTAGAAAAAAAGAAAACTGCAGATTCTAATAAAAATGAAACAAAAGTTATTAGAACTGATTTAGTAATAAGAGAATCTACAAGACCCATTAATTCAAATTAAATAGGTTTGATAACACAAAAACTAAATCTGACCTTCTTTTAAAAAAATGAAATATTATAAAAACAAAACCCACTCAAAAAAATCTGAGTGGGAAAAATTGCTATGAAAAAGAAAAAGAAAGTGGTTTATTCAACCACACTCCAAATATATAATTCTTTTTTAGTATCACCAAATTTTTTTACAAAAATTTAACATTTCCATAAAAATAAAGGCTTAAATAAGTTTTATCACAGTATTTTGAGTAAGCTTATACTCCTCATTTGACTCAGGACAAGCTGCGACCCCTTCTTTATCAAACTTTAAACGATGTCCATATTCACTTATCCAGCCTATTTGTTTAGAAGGGTTACCAACGACTAAAGCATATGGCAAAACTTCCTTTGTTACAACGGCTCCAGCACCAATAAATGCATATTCACCAATATCATTGCCACAAACTATGGTTGCATTGGCTCCTATACTGGCTCCTTTTTTTACTAGAGTGCTTTTGTATTCATTTTTTCGTTTAATAGCACTTCTTGGATTAATCACATTGGTAAATACCATTGAAGGCCCTAAAAAAACATCATCTTCACAAATTACTCCAGTATATATGGATACATTGTTTTGTACTTTTACATTTTTTCCTAAAACTACTTCAGGAGAAACCACTACATTTTGACCAATATTACAACCTTCTCCTATTTTACAGTTAGGCATTATATGACTAAAATGCCAAATTTTAGTTCCTTTACCAATAGTACAACCTTCGTCTATTACCGCAGTTTCATGCGCAAAATACTGTTTTGAATCACTCATAAATCAAAAATAAAAAAACTCAACTGTTTATAGTTGAGTTTTTCAATACTAATTTACTCTAAAAGTTATAGGTAAGGTATATTTTACTTTAACAGGCCTATTATTTTGTTTACCAGGTGTAAACTTAGGTAATTTTGTAACTACTTTCTTTACTTCCTTTTCTAATTTTTTATGAGGTGCTCTTATTTGTAAACCTTTCACCTGTCCATCTTTATCAATTATAAACTGAGTTGAAATTCTATATTTTCCAGCACGCATTCCTAAATCTTGTGCTAAATCTGCATCAAAATAGCGTTGTACATGTTTTTTAATTTTTCTTTCCAAACACTTTCTGCCTTCGACTTCATTTAGTCCTTCACAGCCTCTAAAAACTGGGGCGTTTTGTAAGTTACGTATGGTATATGTATTTGGATCATCTATAGGTTCAATATCATCTCCTTCATCTACCTCAGGTAACTTATCTATATCTAAAATTGGGTCTTCATCTGTTGGTGTAATATCTACCACTCTTTTAATAACCTCATTATTATCCACTTTTTTTACTTTAGATAAATCATTAGAAATAGGTTTTACAACTACTCTTTTTACCTTTTTTACTTCTTTTACAAAGACTTTAGGTTTTTCAGTTAAGTCCCAAACTTCTCCAATTTCTTCTCCTACGGGTTCAGGTATTGTATTTGTTCTCTCGGACTCATACTCAAGTGTTACATAAACCACAAATAACACCAATACTAACCCTAATTGGGTAAATACTGTTGAGAATTTTTCAAGTTGTTTTCTGGGATTTTTTTTAAGCATTTTCATAGTATAAAAATTTATGTTAATGCTTTGTTAAGAAGCAAGAAATATGCCAACAAAAAAGCAATCCGTGATGGATTGCTTTTTTTAACATTTATATTGTAAAAAAGTTTACTCTACATTGAAAGTAATTGGTAATGTATACCCAACTCTTACAGGTCTACCTCTTTGCTTTCCTGGCTGCATTTTAGGTAATTTTTTTGCAATTCTAATTGCTTCTTTCTTTAATCTAGGATGTGGAGCTCTTGCATTAATATCTTCAATATTACCAGTTTTACCAATTTTAAAAATTAAGTAAATTCTTTTTTTACCAGGTGCTAATCCTAACTCATTTGCTAAATCTGCATCAAAGTGACGTTGTACGTGTTTTTGCATTTTTTTATTTAAACAAGCTTTTTTCTTAGCCTTACTTCCCGTACAACCTGGAAATACAGGTACATCTTCAATAATTGAGAATGGTACATCTTCCACTACTTCTTCTTCCTCTTCCACCTCAACAATCTCTTCAACTTCTACAGCTTCAGATTCATCAGTTTCAGTTGATTCAATTACTGTTTCCTCAACTTCCTTCTCGTCTTCTACAATTTCAATCTTTTCTGGAGCTGGTGGTGGTGGTGTACTTGGTGGTGGTTTAATAGGTTCTGGTTGAATTTCAATAGTTTCTTCCTCTACATCAGAGTTCATACTTGCAACCCCTAAATCTCCATATTCTTTATCGTATGTTTTATTCTCTATGGCAACATACGTTACAAATAAAGCTAAAACCAAACCTAACTGCATAAACAGCTTGCTGTAATTCTCTAAGTTTGATTTTGGATTTTTCTTAATTTCCATCCTATAAGTTTTTAATAGTTCGCTAATTTAATTAATTTATTCCAACTTTTACAAGCTATTTTTTCAATTAACACTGTTTTTTCTTGAAAAAGAAGCTAAAAAATGTAAAAGCTATTAAAATACCTACCGAATTTGCTATTATATCATAATAGTCTCCAGTTCTATACGTCGTTATACTAGCTTGTAAAAGCTCAATTATTATGCCGTAAATAAGGCAGCAAAAGGTTATAAAATATACTTGCTTATTATTTTTGGGAAGCGCAAGTAACCATGAGAAAGTTAAAGCAAAATAGGCTATTATATGCTCTATTTTATCAATATTGGCTATAGCAACCGGTTGTTTACCTATCCGTATTAAACTAAGAATAGCGATACTTATTGTTATAAATATCGCTATTGCTACTTTAATTTTTTTATCCTTTAATAAGTTCTTGATAAGCTTCTGCACTTAATAAGTCTTCTAATTGTGAAGCGTCAGAGATTTTAACTTTAATCATCCAACCTTTTCCATAAGGATCAGAATTTACTAATTCTGGTTCGTCTTCTAGTTCTTCATTAAATTCAATTACCTCTCCAGAAACTGGCATAAATAAATCAGATACTGTTTTAACAGCTTCTACAGATCCGAAAACCTCTTCTGCGTCTAAAGTATCATCTAAAGTGTCAACATCAACATAAACGATGTCTCCTAATTCACCTTGAGCAAAATCCGTAATACCAATAGTTACTACGTCTTCTTCAATTTTGATCCACTCGTGGTCTTTTGTGTACTTTAATTCTGATGGAATGTTCATTGTATTGTTTTTATTGTTTTGTGTTTGTTTAATTTCCTAAATTATATACTAAATTAATTCCGGCATTGATAGACTGTCTTGGGAACGTTGTAGAAATTGCGTAATTAAATGTTTGATGATTATAATAAAAAGAAGCTGTTAAGTTCTTACTTAAATTATAATCTGCTAAGAATTTAATTCCAAACAATCGTTCTCCTCCTGTTACTTGGTTATTGTCTTCATCAACGCTTCTTATTAATGTTAAATTATCTCTTAATGATATATCTGCTCTTAAATTTATGTCTCCTTTTAAGGTTTCTTTTTTACCTGTAAATCGGGTTACAAATTTAACATCTCTGATCTTATATCCAAATCCAATTATATATTCTGTTCCATTAATATCTGTTAACGTATTATTATTAAAGTTTAAAGTTAAACTTCTATCTCTTCTAATCTCTCCTTTAAAAGATAAAGAGTTCTTCATTCTAAAGTCTACTTTTATTAAAGGAGAAAACTCATCTATTAAAGTAGCAGATGAAATTAACAATTGTGATTGGTAATTTTTCGCAGTATTTACTCCTGGGTTATCGGCAGTTCCATATTGTAAATTATTGGTGTAATCTCCAATAGTATACGATGATTTATATCCATGTGTAACAGCAAAAGAAGAGAAGTTTTTCTTAAACCACTTAAACTTCATTAAACCATTGTAGCGAAGTGTCCAGTTAGGTATTGGTATGTTTTTAAAGATACCTGTATCTACTGAATTTGGATCATTTCCAGAATACGCAGCAATAAATGCTGGTAACATTACCTGTTGACCATTTAATTGATACGCACCATTTGTGTTACTAGGTAAACCTGATTGGGCATGAAGTCTAGTAGCTATAGTACTTCGGTAGTTTCTAAAGTTCTGATATAATGTTTCTCCATTTGTAAACATAGTTCCTAACATAAAGTGACTAATACTATAATTACCAGATTCAAACGCTCTAATTTCTCTATTCTGCTCAAAGTTAGTTGGATTAGTAATATCTGTTACTCCATTTTTTAAAACTACATCTAACTGCTGCGTAAGATTACTTGTTTTTATTCTGTTACCTCTAAAATCAATAGTTAAATCTTTAAACGGTTTTACAGAAATGGTATAATCTAACTTCTTATTACTTGTTTTACCATAGTTTTTATTGAAGTATTCATCATTTGGATCATTTTGATTTCTAGTTACTAACCAACCATTATCAATAGCAGTTCTTAAAATATCTGTTTGACTTCCAAAAACAAATCCAAATGTTGGTGCCATGCCTCCACTATAACTATTTCTTCCTAAGAAACCTATAGATGGTCTATACCCTTGTAATAAAGTACCATTGTTTTGACTATAGCTTATTTTTGCTCTTTTTACAGAGGTTAAAACATCGTACACTCCTTTTAAAACTCTTTGTCCAAACTTAGCGTTCTTTTTAAGTTTAGGTTTTGCAACTTGATTATTTGCTCCCAATTTAACGGAACCTTTTTGAATTGGAGCATTTTTAGCTTTTTTAACTAGAAGTCTATCTAGTTTTAATGTTTTATAAAATCTTCCAAAATCAATAGTTGTATTCAAATTATGCGTATTTGCATTCTGAATCATATTACCAACTTTGTCTTTTACATCTCCAACAATTTCTCCTACATCGTTAAAAATTGGACTTTGTGATGCTGCTTGCCAGTCAAAATCTGCGGTATATCCATAATCTGCAGAAATAAATCCTAAATATGGTAGTTTATTGATCGGTACTTTATAAGTAGCATTTAATTTTTGGTGGTAGCTATTAGGCCTACCTATATTAAAAAACTTATCATAGATTTCTAAATCTTCATCTCTACCAAAACTATCATAAATATAATTATTAGTCGCATTAAAGTTTAACTGTAGCGATTTAGTTAAATCGAAACCAACTGTATAGTCCCAATCAAACACAAAATTTCGTTGCTTGAGTTCTGGTTGCTCAGATAATCCTTCAATTAAGTTTCTTGATTGTTGTGCACTATAATTCCTATTTATCCTTGAGTTTAAAGCTATAGTTTTAGGTACTGGATTTATATTTAAGTCCTTAATAAAACGCCAATATTTACTACCTAATTTTTTAGAGTTTTTGAAAGGTTCTAACACCCAAGGTTTAAAATTAAAATTATAGCTAGCTCCTGCCATTACGTTTTGATTCACGTATTTTTTTATATTATAATCTTTATGATACTCTTCATTAAAAGAATACGAAACAGACAAATTCTCTACATCATAGAACTTTTGTTTTTTCTTACTTTCTGGATTTCTATTCTTTTTAACATTAATAAAGCTTATACTCTTTCTTCTTGTATAATCTTGTGCATTTGCTATATTTTCCTTCGCCTTTTCATTTCCTGAATTATTAGCAGCATCTCTTGCTTGTTCAATAGTCACGTCTTGAAACTGCGGATCATATTTAGGATCTCTAAACTCTTCACCATAACTATAACTCATTGGTATTTGCATGCCCCACTTTTTAGGCATCATTTTACCTAACTGTACATTCGTTGCTACATTATATTGCTTTACTTCCTCGATACTACGCTGTTGCACCCTATCTTCAACATTACCAAAACCAATGGTAGACATTCTTCCTCCTAATGAAATATCCATTACATCCGCAAGATTAGCATCTGCATTTACAACAGCTGCCCAACCTCCTTTATTATCAAAACCTACAGCTCTTAATTCATTAAACCACACTTCTATATCTTTAGAAGAAGCTGAAGTGTTTTTAACTCCTAACATTACAGTTCTTACTTGGGCTAAAGTAGGATTACCTTTTACAGATATTTTTAATCCGTTGGTACTAGTTCCAGAAAACACATCTGTTAAACTACCTGTTCTTTCTAATTTTAGCTTTGCTAACTCTTCTACTAAAATATCTAAATCATTTTCTACTGGCCATACCCTAGTATCAACTGGTGTTCCACTTGGTTCGGAGTATATTAGAGGTTTTTCTATTTCGTAATAATTTTCATTCAAGTCAGTCCCTAAACGAATAATAGCCACCGCTTCCGCATTTTCTCCTTGCTTCGCTATTCTATTAGGGTCTTCAGCATGTAAAAACATTCGTAAGTTTTTATACCTACGCATATCAATACTTATATTTTTATAGATAGTTCTAATAGAATCAGTTGGTAAATCAGTTACTTTTAAAGTTACCGATTGTTCATTTTGGCGTTGTATTCTATTCGTTCCTTGTAATTGCTCTCTTTGAATACCAGGAGGCAATGCATATCTGTCTCTATTTTGCTCAATATTTATAATACCAATCTCAAAATTATTTAACTCACCACTAGGCACATTTTGAGTGTAACGTCTCCAATCACTACGTACTAATTCCAATTCTCCAAAACGTAAAACCACTGGAATTTTAAATTGCGTAACAAATAATCTAACAAAACGAATACTATTAAAGTCTGTTATTCCATTTATTGGTGTACCACTTTTTACTGGAATTCTAAATTGATACCATCTAGTAGTTCTAGTCTCTCCATTTGGCAAAGAAACCGAACTGTTTTTTACATCCACTATATGATTAGAACCAACTCCTTTATTTAACTCTGTAGCGCTTAAAGGTATTTCATATTCAAAATAACTACTTACAGGATTCATCGTTTGATCCTTATTAATATCTTCTGTATCTGGATAAGTTGTTGACGATGTAGGAAAAGCTTCTTGTGACTGATTTGCTGTTGGTGAATTTCCCTGAGTATTGTTATAGTTTTTATATCTTGTTAAAATAGATGCATCTGCCGCATCCAAATTACCTCCTCTAAAAAACTGGAAGTTATCTCCAGCCGGATCTGGTAAATTTGAATATGGTGCTGGGAAAATTGTTCTTTCCTCTGCATCTGTTAAACCATCTAATCCAACATCTTGATTTGCTCTAGCTGCTTCATCTGTTGCAAAAGCATATAATATAGAAGGATTAATAGGTGTGTATCCCCAAGCAGATTGTCTTACATTACTTCCTGCATTTTTAACACCATCTTCCGGTAATCCATTTTCATATTGCTTACGTCCATCACGTAAAATATCTTCAGAAATGTTTCCTAAGTTTATAAATAACTTACCATGATTGGTAACATCTTTTGGGTTAGCTCCTGCTGGTAATCCTTCTGCTTCTGTAATCGAATAATTTTCATAAGGATCCATTAACCAAAACTGAATGTACTCTACATTGGCTTGTTCAAAATTATTAGTAGTTAACGGACGCATAATACCTCCCCAGTTAGTTTCTGGTGGTGAATCAAAATTTCCTTCAGAATCTACATCGGTTGTGTTGAAATTATAAGGCCCTCTTTCTTCTGGATAATAAGCTAAATCTAATGTTCTTACTAAATTTTGTTGTGTAATATCTAAATCAATATCAAATAGTTCTTCATAACGAATTTGACGAACCTCATCTCTAGACAATTCATTTTCATCAATACTACCTGGTCTATTTGCAGTTCCATAAAACAACTGATCTACATTATACCAAGCCATTTTAGCTCTATGGTCATTATATCCTAAATCATCATTCTTTTGTCCATCGGTTTCAAAACCTTGAGATTCTGGAGTACTTGCTAAAAACCATTGTTGTGGTGCATTTAAATTAATAGGAATTTGCGAAGCTTCAAAATCATCTAAATATGATGTAGCTGTTCCGTTTACATCAATTCCACTAGGTGAACCTGGTAATAAATATGCCATATCAGCTCTTACGGATACCTTAGAAGGTGCATCCGTCTCTACAAAAGGGAGTTTGTTTGCTAACTTAGTTAAATAAGGAACTTCTGATGAAAAGTCTAAATTTAAACCTAACATGGTATTATCTATAGGTTCTCCTCCAAAATTAACCTTAGGTGTAATTGGTCTTTCGCTTACATTTACAAAAGTACCTCCTAATGTGAAGTTCTCAGAAAAACGATGCTCTACATCAATACCTATAAATGTTTTTCTTTGTTGATTAAAGAAGGTGTTATTTTCTACAGTAGCATTAATAGGTACACCTGAAGCCTCTAAACCTGGGTCTAAAACCTGTACTCTTCCCAACTGATAATCTACTACATAATCAACCCCTTCAACTAGTTGTCTTCCTCCTGCTGTTACTTTTACAGACCCTCTTGGAATATTAAAAGCTCCTAAAGAAATTCCTCTACTTGTTTCAGATTTAAAGTATCCTTTTAAGAAGTATTTATCTTTATTCTGAAACTCATTTTTTGCTTGAATTTTAGTAGTTAAATATAAATCTTCAAATAAGTACTTACTTTTATCCGCTGGAGCTAACTTACTATCTAAATATGAATTGTCTCCAAATGGCTCTGGATCAGGGAAAATAATATATCCTTTTTGTGAGTTTACCGTAGCGCCTTCAATAAAATCAAAGAAACCATCTCCGCCAGCAACTGCATATTGACTTTGATCTAATCTATCAATATGAAATACCTGCATTAATGGTGTGTTTTTTATAGTGGAAGCACTTGCATTTTGTAACGTATTTTGTAATGTCCCTGTTTCATCATCTCGATATAAAAGATCAAAACGAAATCCTTGTTGTTGCAATGGATATGCGCCAATAGCATATACATTTTTCATCATTAAACGCCATGTTGGAAATGATTCTTTAACACCAGCAACCTCTCTAACGGTTGTTAATATTTCACTACGTAATAACTTTACCACTAAATTAGCAGGCGCTATAACTCCATCATTAGAAAACTCTCCTACTTTGAATATTGTTTTATTTGTTGGCGCTCCATTTTCTGTTGCTCCAACTGCTGTATATTCATAAGAAACGGCTAATACCTCACCATCATTTAGTCTTCTATTTAAAGAAATAAATCCTAATTGTGGATGTAATTTATACTCATTTGCTTGTAGTTTACGTGCATTTTGCAAATATGAAAAATCAGTTCCTTGAGTAACTTTGCTACCTCCTGGCAACAAACCATCTAATGCAGCATTTACCGTAGAAACCTCTCTAAGACCACTATTTTCAGTTAATAAACCTCCTATTTCATTTACCTCATTGTAAGGAATTACTTTTCCTCTAACCGAAACAAGATTTGTACTATTATCTATATTTGAATTTACTTTATTGCTATTTTCAGATTCCCCTAAATCGGCAACAGCAACAATACTCCTAAAATCATTTACATTTTGTGTTCTATTAGTAATCCAAACCTCAACTCTTGTTATGTTAATAGGGCTACTAATTAATGGATAGTTTCTTAAAGCTTCTTTATAATTCTCCCTAAAGTATTGTGATAAGAAAAAGTGGCGATCATTATCGTAATCTGAAGCTCTTAACTCAAACTCTTCAATAGTAGCTCCTCCTTCAGCAACAACCGTTCTAGATTGTGAATTCTGTTGTGAAAATGCTGCTGTAATTTTTGTTTTTCCAAATTGTAAATCTGCTCTTACACCAAATAATGCTTGTGCCCCATTAATTAATGAGTTTTTAATAGGCATACTAATGTTACCTGCATCAATTCCTTGAATAATATCATCTTCAGTTGGAGTATACTCTAATTTTATTAAGTTTTGAAAATCAAATGTAGACTGCGTATCATAATTGGCTGTTACTTTTAATCTCTTACCTACTTTAGCTTGTAAACTAGCACTAATTTGCTGATCGAAATCAAATGTAAAACTACTTTGCTGGTCTATAGTTATTTGTGGATTTTCATTATTTTGATAAACACCACCTAACTTAATATTAACTTGTCCTCTTGGAATCACCTCAACGGTATTTCCTCCAAAAACAGATTCAAAGAATTTAGAATTTACGTAATACTTAGGTAATAAGTTTTTTCTAGCGTTTTTATTTCCTTTTTTTCTTGAATCAGTAGCATCTACTTTTTCTTTGAAATAAGCTTTCATATCGTTTTTTAAACGATACTTATCATACTCTCTTGGTGTCATAAAAATAGGAGTTCCAATATAATAATCACCTATTTTTTCTACCAAAACAAATTTATTCAATGCCTTGTCATAGGACACTTGAAACTCAGATGGGTTGTTTAGAAAAAGCTTCCCTCTTTGATTGTATTTAAAGTTATACTTAAGCGGTACAACCGAGTCTTTCTTAGTTTCTTCTTTGTTATTTTTTGTAATACCTTGTGAAAACGAAACAACACTTACTAATAAAGTAAGTGCTGTAAATAATTTATTCCTAAATGTCTTTCCCAACCTTTTTATAAATTTTTTAACGCCTGTTTTATAAGCTGCTCAACAGTAGCTTCAGGAGTTTCTTTTAATAAATTGCTAACTACTTTATCGGCTTGTTTCCGAGCGAATCCTAATACTTCTAAAGCAGATAACGCTTCTTCTTTATTTGTATTGTTTTGAACCACAGAAACTTCATCTAAATCAAACGTTTTAAGAATTTTATCTTTCAAATCAACAATAACTCTCTGCGCTGTTTTTGCTCCAATTCCTTTTACAGATTGGATTAATTTCACATCTTCTGAAGCAATGGCTTGTTGAATTTCTTCGGAACTCATTGAAGATAGCATAGTACGTGCTGTACTTGGGCCAACTCCCGATACCGAAACAAGAAGTCTAAAAACTTCTCTTTCCGTTTTATTGATAAAACCATATAAGGTATGTGCATCTTCCCTTATTGATAGATGTGTATATAGCACAATATTCTCATCACTAGTAAGTGCTGAAAATGTGTTTAAAGAAATATGTAATAAGTAACCAACACCATTACAATCAACCACAACGTATGTTGGATTTTTCTCAACAAGTCTTCCCCTAATTTGTGTTATCATCTATAATTTTTTCGCGTTGTCTAAAGTAGAAAAATTATTTGTTTTTAAAAACATTCATTTTCAAGGTTTTTTCCTTACTTTTTTTGGAGCTCTTTATTCTGTGCATCAACCACTGCTACAGCTGCCATATTCACCATTTCATCTACACTTGCCCCTAGTTGTAAAATGTGTACTGGCTTACTCATTCCTAATAAAATTGGACCAATAGACTCTACTCCATCTACCTGTTTCATTAACTTATACGTAATATTAGCCGCTTCAAGATTTGGAAAAATTAGCACATTAACTTTCTTTCCGTTTAATTTTGAAAATGGAAATTCTTTAGCTAACAACTCTGGATTCAATGCAAAATCTGCTTGTAATTCTCCATCTACTACTACATTTGGAAAATTCCTATGTATGTAAGCTACTGCTTCTCTAATTTTTGCTGAAGTTTCTGATTTGGCTGAGCCAAAATTTGAGAATCCTAACATAGCTACATTAGGTTTCATACCAAACATTTTTGCTAATGAAGATGTTAATTGTGTAATTTTTGCTAGATCTTTAGCTGTTGGATTGATATTAATCGTTGTATCTGCTAAAAACATAGGGCCTTGCTTTGTAAGCATAAGATTAGTTGCCGCTACTCTTGTTACCCCTTTATCTTTTTCAATTAACTCTAACATTGGTTTTACAACAGAAGCATATGGCCTAGAATATCCGGTTATTAAAGCATCTGCTTCCCCTGTATTCACCATCATTGCCGCAAAATAATTACGTTCTCTCATCCATTTTTGCGCTTCTAAATAAGTAACCCCTTTACGTTGACGTGTTTCCCAAAAAGCTTTTGCAAATCGATTTCTTCTTCCTTCTTCTTCATCTGTTTTTGGATCAATAATTGGCACCTCACCTGTAAAACCTAACTCTTCTTTTAATTCAAGAATTACATCTTTTCTACCTAATAAAATAGGAGTTCCTATTTTTTCTTCATAAACTCTTTGTGCCGCTTTTAAAACATCTAAATGATCTGCTTCTGCAAATACAATCGTTTTAGGATTCTTCTTAGCTCGGTTATGTAATAATCTAATCTCTTTGCTTCCCGTTCCTGAACGATCCATTAATTCCTCTCTATACTTCTCCCAATCTGTAATAGGTTCTTTTGCTATTCCAGAATCCATAGCTGCTTTTGCTATTGCTGGTGGAATTTCATAAATTAACCTTGGATCAAATGGCTTTGGAATAATATAATCTTTACCAAAAGAAAGACTTACTTCATCATACACTATGTTTACTTGCTCTGGTACCGATTTTTTTGCTAAATCAGCCAAAGCATGTACTGCAGCCATTTTCATTTCTTCATTAATCTTGGTAGCTCTTACATCTAAAGCGCCCCTAAAAATGAATGGAAAACCTAATACGTTATTCACTTGGTTAGGATGGTCTGATCTTCCTGTAGCCATTATAATATCTTCTCTGGTAGCTACTGCTAAATCATAAGCTATTTCTGGCTCTGGATTTGCCATAGCAAATACTATTGGGTTTTTCCCCATTGACAATAGCATTTCTGGAGTTACCACATTTCCTTTAGACAGCCCAATAAATACATCTGCATTCAACATTGCTTCTTCTAATGTATTTACATCTTTATCTGTAGCAAATTCTGCTTTTTGAGATGTTAGGTTTCCTCTGTCTTTTCGTATCACTCCCTTACTATCACACATTACCACATTTTCTCTTTTAGCACCTAAAGCTAAATATAAACGGGTACATGAAATTGCCGCTGCTCCTGCTCCATTTACTACTATTTGAACCTTAGCAATATCCTTTCCATTAATTTCTAACGCATTTTTTAAGGCTGCTGCAGAAATAATAGCCGTTCCATGTTGATCATCATGCATTACAGGAATATCCAGTTCTTCTTTTAATCTAGTTTCAATTTCAAAAGCTTCAGGCGCTTTGATGTCTTCTAAATTAATTCCTCCAAAAGTTGGTGCTATTGCTTTTACAGTTTCTACAAATCTATCTACATCGGTTGCATCAACCTCAATATCAAAAACATCTATGTCTGCAAATATTTTAAAAAGTAACCCTTTCCCTTCCATTACAGGCTTAGATGCTTCTGGACCAATATCTCCTAATCCTAAAACTGCTGTTCCATTTGATATTACCGCAACTAAATTACTTTTAGCAGTATATTTATATACATTATTCTTATCCTTTGCTATCTCTAAACAAGGTTCTGCAACTCCTGGAGAATATGCTAAAGATAAGTCGTGCTGTGTAGCATATTTTTTAGTGGGAACTACTGAAATTTTTCCAGGTTTGGGTTTTGCGTGGTATAGCAAAGCTTCTCGCCTTTTTCTAGATTCACTCATGATAGTTGTTGTTTGTATTAGCGTACAAATATACGCTTTGTTAGAAATTAAAATAACTTACAACCTGATAAAAGTCATATTTATTTATCCTTTATTAATAGAGTTTTGCACGGTAAATAATTATAAATTATACCGAAATGAATATGCCCCCAAAACAAATAATTAACGAAGAGGTCTCTTGGGACACCTCCAAAGTTATTGTTAGCAAAACTGATTTACACGGAACAATTTTGTATGCAAATGACACATTTACCCAAGCCTCAGAATATAATGCTATTGAATTAATTGGTGAACCTCACAACTTAATTAGACATCCAGATATGCCTAAAGTTGCCTTTAAAATTTTATGGGAGAGTTTAAAAAAAGGAGAAAATTTCCATGCTATAATTAAAAACTTAACCAGAACAGGAAGGTATTATTGGGTAATTACTGACTTCTCAATTGATAAAGATGAAAGCGGAAATCCTACAGGTTATACCGCTAGAAGAAAAGCAGTCCCTAATGGAGTTGTAGAAAAAATTGAACCTTTATATAGAACATTATTAGAAATTGAAAATCTTAAAGGCGAAAAAGCTAGCGAACTCTATTTTAATGCTTATTTAAAAGAAGAAGTTGGAAAAAACTACAATGAATTTGTAGTAGACTTATTTGAAGAAGAGAGTAAAAAAGCAGAATACCTAGAAAAAGAAGACGGTAAAAGCAACTTTAAAAAAGGCTTGCATTGGTTTTTCTTCGGTGAGTTTGCTTAGTATTTTGAATTCTTAAAATACATACTAAAAAAGACTTTAATATAACCTAGTACTTAAATTTAATTTTCTTTAAAACATCTCAATTATGTTGGGGCGCTTCTAAACAACTAACAAAAGTGTCTCAACAGCATTGGGAACACCTCAACTCTTGCCGAAGATCTGTTTTACTTTATAAGTATCGACTTCAACAGGCTCATCCTTGGTTTAGTTATTCATTTTTTAAGAAAGAAATGTTTCGTTGCAATCCAGAGAACTTTGTTCTTTTTACCGCTGATTTTTTAAATACTTTACTAAAGGTTTCTTGTGTGATTTCTTCCCATTCTCTTTTTGACATTTTTAGTAAGCTTTCTTGTGGAGCAAATAAAGGTTCTGAATGAGGTTTTGAAAAACGATTCCATGGACACACATCTTGACAAACATCACAACCAAACATCCAATCGGCTGTTTTTTCTTTAAATTCCGAGGGAATATTATCTCTCAATTCAATCGTTAAATAAGATATACATTTGCTCCCATCTACTGTATTATTAGGTAATATAGCTTGTGTAGGACAGGCATCAATACAACGGGTACATTTTCCACAATGATCTGTTGTAAACGGATGATCGTATGCTAATTCTAAGTCGATAATTAATTCTGCCAAAAAGAAAAAAGAACCTTGTTGCTTTTGAATTAATAAAGAGTGTTTTCCATTCCATCCTAATCCTGATTTTTCTGCCCAAGCTCTTTCCATTACTGGTGCCGAATCTACAAAACATCTACCAGAGACTTCTCCTATTTCATCATTAATCAATTGTAATAATTCTCTCAGTTTATCTTTTATAACATGATGATAGTCTTGCCCGTACGCATATTTTGATATTTTATAGCTGCCTTCTTCCTGTATTTCTTCTGGATAATAATTATACGAAAGTGAAACCACCGATTTTGAACCTTCTACCAATAATCTTGGATCTAAACGTTTATCAAAATGATTTTCCATATAGTGCATATTACCATGAAATCCATTTTGTAGCCATTTTTCTAAGCGCGGTGCTTCTTCTTCCAAAAAATCTGCTTTGGCAATACCACAGCCTAAAAACCCCAAACGTTTTGCTTGGGTTTTGATAAATGCTGAATATTGCTCTTTTTGATCCATTAATACGCTTATTTTTATCAAAAACAGTCTAAGAATTGCCTGTATAGACTATTTATATTGAGGAATTATTTTGTTGCAAAATTACCAATTCTTTTATTTTTATACTTTTCTTAGCGATATGTTAACAAATAAATGTTGAACTTTGTTCGTTAGCATATGTATACTAAAAACTTCCTTCATGAAAAAAGTTTATAAAATTGTAATCGGTATTGTAGTAAGTCTTTTTATTTTATTAATCAGTATTCCTCTTTTATTTCAAGATAAGATTGTTGGATTAATCAAAGAAACTATTAATAATAATGTAAATGCTCAAGTAGATTTTTCTGATAGTAATTTAAGTTTACTCAGAAATTTCCCAAATGCTGCTGTACAACTTTCTAATGTTTCTGTAATTAATTACGAACCTTTTAAAGGAGATACACTTTTATATGCAGAAGCTATAGTTTTAAAATTACAACTCACAGAGCTTTTTAAAAATTCATCTGATCAATTAAATATTAAATCTTTTCAAGTTGATAATGCGCTAGTAAATGTACTAACCAATAAAAATGGTAAAGCTAATTATGATATTGCTAAACCTTCTGATACTTCTAAACAAGAAACAGAGACTTCAAATGACGCTCCTTCTAGTTTTGGTTTATCTATTCAAGAATATGGTATTACCAATACAACTATAAACTATAATGATGAAAAGAGTAAAATGTCTTTACTTCTTTCAGACTTTAACCATAGTGGTAGTGGAGACTTTTCTCAATCTAATTCTGAATTAAAAACTAATACTAGTACACATGTATCCTTTATAATGGACAGTACAGCGTATGCTAAAAATCAAAAAGTTTCTTTGGATGCGGTTTTGGGAATGGATTTGGTAAACAAAAAGTTTTCATTCTTAAAAAATGAGGCCAAACTAAATAATTTACCATTGGTATTTGATGGCCTTATTCAGATAAATGAAAATAATCAAGAAGTACACATCAATTTTAAAACACCTTCTTCTGATTTTAAAAACTTTTTAGGATTAATTCCTGAAGTATATGCTAAAAACATTAGTAATGTTAAAACTTCTGGAAACTTTAGTGTAGCAGGAAAAGTGGATGGTATTATAGATGACAAACATATTCCTAAATTAGATATTGCTATTAATGCGGAAAATGCTTCTTTTAAATATCCTGATCTTCCTAAAAGTGTTAGAAACATCAATATAAACTCGCAAATAAAAAACACGACTGGAAAAGTAGAAAATACGTTTGTTACTATTGATAAACTCTCTTTTAAAATTGATGAAGACACTTTTTCAGGAAAAGGAAATGTTCATAATTTAACTACAAATCCAAATGTAAATGCTACTATTAATGGAACCCTCAACTTAGCTAATATTAACAAAGCGTATCCTGTTGATTTAGAAAATGAATTACAAGGTGTTTTAAAAGCAAATTTACAAACACAGTTTGATGTTGACGCAATCAAAACCAATAAGGTAAACCGAATAAAAAACAAAGGTACTGTAGGAATTAGTGATTTTGTTTTTTCCTCTAAAGATGTAGTGAACGCTATTGAAATTAAAGATGCCAACATAAATTTTGACCCCAAGGTTATTTCTTTAACTAAATTTGATGCTAAAACTGGAAAAAGTGATTTAAATGCTACTGGTAAAATAAACAATTTATTAGGTTTTTTACTTTCTGACAAAAAACTTCAGGGAACTTTCAACGTAAAATCTAATAACTTTTACGTGAGTGATTTTATGGAGAAAAAACCTGAATCAACTACTAAAAAAGAAAATTCTGAAGAAGATACGCCAACTAAAACTGGTGAAGAATCTTTAAAAATCCCTGCTTTTTTAGATTGCAAGGTATTAGCTGATGCAAAAACAGTGTACTATGATAATTTAACTTTGAAAAATGTTAGAGGTGTTTTATGGCTAAAGGATGAAAAAGCCACTTTACAAGATGTTAATGCTGGTATTTTTAACGGTCAAATTTCTTTAAATGGTGAAGTAAACACACAAAAAACAACACCTACTTTTGCTATAAAATTAGGAATGAAATCATTTGACATTGCACAATCTTTTACTAGTATGGATTTACTACAATCATTGAGTCCAATTGCTGGTGCTATGGATGGAAAGTTAAATTCTGAAATTGATTTATCTGGTAGTTTAAATAAAGATTTTACACCTAATATGAACTCTATTTCTGGTGATGCTTTAGCGCAGCTATTATCAACTAAAATTAATCCTGAAAAAACAAAAGCACTTAACTTATTAAATAACAAATTATCTTTTGTTGATTTAACTAAACTTGACTTATCTGACATCAAAACACATCTTTCTTTTAATGATGGAAAAGTAAACGTAAAACCTTTTAATTTAAAATATAAAGACATTGGTATCAAAGTAGGCGGTAGTCATGGTTTTGACCAAAGTATGAACTATAATGTTACTTTTGATGTTCCTGCAAAATACTTAGGATCGGAGGTATCTGGTTTATTGGCTAAGCTTAATGATAATCAGCAAAATGTTACGGTACCTGTTTCAGCAAATATTACAGGAAACATGACTTCTCCCAGCATACAAACTGATTTATCTTCTTCTATTTCTAAACTAACTCAAAAGTTAGTACAACAGCAAAAAGACAACCTTGTTAAGAACACCTTAGGAAGCTTGTTAGGAGGCAGTAAAAAGGATACTACAAAAACATCTGCTAACAACAACACAAAAAACAATACTGTTAAAAAAGTAACGGATGTTTTGGGCGGGCTTTTTGGTAAAAAGAATAAAAAGGAAGAAAAAAAGAAACAGTAGGCAACCTTTTATAAAATAGAAGCGTCTTTTTTTAAGATTATATTATAACATCTTTAACATAATAAAGACATGTTATCGGCTATATAGTTGTTACGTTTGCTAATGAACTCTCTCAATTATAAGTGTTTGAGATTTCAAGTTAATTTTGTTACAAAACAATTAGACCTAACATGGGAAATTAATACCTGTTATTGCCTATAAGTAAACTACCTCGGGGCTAGCTCACGAGGCATTTAATAAGATAATAAGTTTAATTTCGAGGCAAGCCTCGGGTTATTATACCCTTTGGCGGTACCAATAAAACTAATCATTAATTATGAAAACTATATCAAAAAAAGTATTGCTTCTTTTTTTACTAACTTCTTTTTCTATTTTTTCCCAAATAACAGGGAAAGTAACCAACACAAAACAAGAACCATTACCTTTTGTTAGTGTGTACTTAGAAAACTCTGTAACAGGTACAACTACCAACAATAATGGTGATTATAATTTAGAGATAAAACATAAAGGAAAGCACACTATTATTTTCCAATTTTTAGGTTTTAAAACTGTTAAAAAAAGTATTGATGTTTCTAAATTCCCATATACACTAAATGTTACACTCCAAGAGGAACAAGTATCTTTAGAAGAGGTTGAAATAAACACCAAAGAAAACCCTGCTAACAGAATTATAAGAAACACTATTGCTAACAAAGATCAAAACACGGATAAACTAGGTAAATATACTGCAGATTTTTATTCAAGAGGGTTGTTTAAAATCAAAGATGCTCCTGAAACATTTCTAGGGATGGATGTTGGTGATTTTGGTGGCGGATTAGATTCTACACGTACTGGAGTTATATACTTATCTGAAACTATTTCTAAAATAAAATATCAAAAAAATCCGAAAAACTTTAACGAATATATTATTGCATCTAAAGTTTCGGGGAAAGATAACGGTATTAGCTTTAATCAGGCAGATGATGTAAACTTTAACTTCTATGAAAACTCTTTTGAATTGGCTGATATAAAAATGATATCGCCTATTGCTAACGGTGCTTTTGGATATTATAACTATAAACTTTCAGGTACTTTTTATGATAAAAACGGACGCTTAATTAATAAAATAAAGCTACTTCCTAAAAGAGAGAAAGATCGTGTTTTCAATGGTTTTATTTATATTGTAGAAGACGATTGGGCTATTTATGGTGCCGATGTTTATATTTCTGGTAAACAAGTAGGTATCCCTATGATTAAAGACCTTAAAATTAAACAGAATTACAATTTTGACCCCAGCACCAAATCTTGGCCTATTGTTACACAGATAATTGATTTTAAAGCTGGGTTACTTGGATTTAATTTTGATGGTAGATTTACTGCTACTTATTCTAATTACAATTTAGAGCCTACATTTTCTAGTAAGTCTTTTACTAACGAAGTTCTTGCTTTTTCTGAAAATGCCACTAAAAAAGACTCTGCTTATTGGAACACAATTAGACCAATGCCATTAACTAAGGAAGAAATCAAAGATTATAAAGTTAAAGATAGTATTAAGACAATTAGAAGTTCAAAAAAATATTTAGATTCTGTAGATACAGGTATGAATAAATTTAACATACTCAATATACTTACAGGCTACACGTATAGTAATACTTATAAAAAATGGTCTATTGATGTTTCCTCACCTATTGAAAAACTGAGCTTCAACACAGTTCAAGGATGGAATACTGGAATTGATGTAAATTTTTCAAAACAACTTAATGAAACTGGAAAAAACCTTGATGTTGGCTTAAAAACGGATTATGGTTTCTCTGACAAAAGAGCAAGAACTACTGGGCACTTCTCTTATAAATGGAATAACATTTCTTATCCAAAACTACAACTATCTGGTGGAGTAACTACTACTCAATTTAACAGTAAAAAACCTATTTCTCGATTTTGGAATACTATTAGTTCTGTTTTTTTTGAAAGAAACTATTTAAAACTATATGAAAAAACCTTTGCTAAAGCTACTTATTCTCAAGAGTTAACCAATGGCCTACATTTATTCACCGGTTTAGAATATGCTGATAGAAATCCATTATTTAACACTACAAGCTACGTAATGTTCCCACAAGAAGATGTTAATTACACTTCTAACAATCCACTACAGCCTAATAACTTTAATACTCCCTCATTCATTGCTCATAAAATGTGGACTTTCGACTTAGGTTTTTCTATTCAGTTTGGTCAGAAATACCTGTCTTACCCAAATAGAAAAATAAACATTGACAATAAGAAATATCCATCGTTATATATTGGCTATAAAAAGAATTTTGGCTCAGGAAACGAAGCTTGGGATTCTGATGTTGTATTTTCTCAAATTAACCAACAGGTTTCGTTAGATAATTGGGGAGACTTTAAATATCGTGTAAAAGGTGGACTCTTTTTAGAAAAGAAAGATATTCCTTTTATGGATTATGCTCACTTTAATAGTAATCGTTTAACCGTAGCTCCACAAAACAATTATTTAAATGGTTTTTTACTTTTACCATACTATACGTTAAGTACCAATGACAGGTATAGTGAAATGCACGCAGAACAAAACTTTAGAGGTGCTTTACTTAATAAGATACCACTACTCAACCAGTTAAACTATCATTTAGTTATTGGCGCTAAAGCATTATTTACGAAAGAAAACAAACCTTATTCAGAATTCTCTATTGGTCTTGACAATATAGGTATTGGAGAATGGAATATATTAAGAGTTGACTTTGTACAATCTAACTTCAATGGTCGTAAAGAAAACACTATGTTGTTTGGGATAAAATTATAATAGATAAAAAAGAGAGCTATTCAACCTTAGCTCTCTTTTTTATTTGTTTTATTACTACCTGAAGCCTACTCTGCTTCCTCAGTAGTATCAATAATTCCTAAACGTTTTGCTCTATCCTCCCAGTTCTTTCTTGCAAAGTTTTGTAAATCTGCTACGTTATCACTTTCATCCATAATCTCAAAACCTAACAAGGTTTCAATAACATCTTCTTGTGTTACCAATCCACTTACTGTACCATATTCATCTACCACTAAAGCTAAGTGCTCTCTTTGCTCTATTAACTTCTCAAATAAACTAGGAATAGACAAATCTCTCTTTGCTACAATAATATCTCTTTTAATTGTTTTTAACGGTTTATCTCCTTCATTATTAATCAATGAAACTAATAACTGATCTTTTAAAATATACCCAGTTATATTATCCGAATTATTAGCATATACAGGTATTCTTGAAAATCGCAAAGATTTATTTTCATCAAAAAATGATTGAATGGTTTGATTTTCATCCGCAGATTTTAAAACAGTACGAGGTGTCATAATATGTTTTGCTTGCACCTCTTTAAAACCTATCATATTACGAATTACTTTACTTTCACTCTCTTTAAAAACTCCTTCTTGCTCAGCAATATCTGTCATTACAGAAAAATCTTCTCTACTCAACACACTTTCTCCATGTGCACCTTTACCAAACATTTTCGTAAACAATTGTAATACCCAAATAATTCCTGTGTATTTACAAACAAAAATCAAAATATTTAAAGCTCTTGTAGAGAATCCTGCCAACCCTTTCCAGTAAGTTGCCCCAATTGTTTTTGGAATAATTTCAGAAGCCACTAATATTAAAATGGTCATCACTACAGAAACAATCAAAACACCATTTCCATCATCATTAAATGCTTTTTTAGCTTGTGTTCCCACCAAAATAGCCCCAACTGTATGTGCAATTGTATTTACCGTTAAAATGGCAATTAAAGGCTTATCAACATCTTTTTTCAACACTTCTAAATCATTAGCAAATGCTTTTCCTTCTTTCTTTTTTACATTAATAAACGTTGGTGTTACACTTAACAAAACTGCTTCTAAAATAGAACATAGAAATGAAAATAAGATAGATAGTGTTGCGTAAATCAGTAATAAAGTCATTTTTAAAATTTTTAGCAAAAATAAAAAAGACTGTCAACATAGACAGTCTTAATTCAAATAATTACACCTTCTTTTATTATTTTTCCAATGCAGCTTTCAATAAATCGTAAGATTCAGTTGCTTTAGACATCTTTGCATAATCAAGAGCTGTATGCCCTTTATCTGATTTTGTTTTTAACCTAGCTCCTTTATCTATTAACAATTTTAATATTTTTGTTCTGTTATACCTTGCTGCATACATTACAGGAGTTAATCCCATAGATTTTCTGTTGATATCTGTTCCGTTTTTAACAAAAGCGGCCACAGCTTCATAATCTCCAGATTGGATCATTTTACAAAAAGTACTTAGTCTAAAATACTTTGTAGTTGTAGTTTTATTATCTTCTATCGAGTTTGTTGCATTCATTGTTGAAAATGACAATACAAGTACTAAGGTAGTTACTAAAAATTTCTTCATGAGAGTTGATTTTTATAAGATTAAATTTACACCTATAAGACTGGCTTCACAAAAAAATGTTTCACTTTTTTACAATACTTAACATTTATTTAGCATTTGTAATATTAGTTTGTTAAAAAAACAAATTTTCATTTCTAATTATTTTTTAATACTTTAACATTCATTAACTTAAACAACTAACTTAATGAGTAAAAAATCACTTTATTTATTAGGACTTATTGCACTTACCATCATTATTGGTACTTTTTTTTATTGTTTTTTTTGCTGCAAAGTTTGCTGTGGCAAAATAACAGGCACTAATAAAAATGAGGTAATCAATACTGAAGTAGCAAAGCCTAAACAGGAACCTACTTTAATACCTTTTAGTATTAAAGATGCCAACGGAGATTTATCTTATGAAATTAATGATAATTTCAATTTCAACACTTCAGATTTTAAAATACTTACTCCTATATCTTCTTCTATTGAAAAAGGTACTTCAATTATTAAAGAATATCTAGATGCAAACGGAAACAAACGTTTTAACATAGTTGGTTTTTATAGAAGTGATGAAATAAATGATACTGCTTACCCTAACTTAGGATTAGCTCGAGCAAAAGCAGTAGAAAACTACATGATTTCTAAAGGGATTTCACCTAAGTTAATTAATATTTTTGGTAAATTAAATGATGATTTGATTCCTGATAGCAACAATATTCTACACGGTCCTTTAGCTTTTGATATTTTTACAAGAAATGAAGAATCGGTTAAAAACGATGAACTTTTGAAGGCTTCTTGTGACTCTCTAAAAAACAAGCCTTTAAAATTATATTTTAAGACTGGTCAGGCTAGTATTAATCTTACACCTGAACAACGACAAAAATTTGTTAACATTTCTAAATGTGTGGATAAATTAGGCGTTAAAATAATAGTCCTTGGCCATACTGACAATACTGGAAACCCTGATGCAAATATGAAATTAGGACAAGATAGAGCCAATTTTGTAAAAAACTATTTGATTAGAAATGGAATTTTACAAGAAAATATCTCTGCAACTTCCAAAGGGCAAAACCAACCTATTGCTGACAATGCTACTGAAGAAGGAAGAGCCTTAAACAGACGAATAGAAGTAACCATAAACTAAACAAACCTAAAAAAGAAAAAACATGAACTTATTTGACATTATACCTTGTTGGCTAATCCCTTTACTAGTAGGTGCTTTGTGTGCTTACTTTGGTTATTTACTGGGAAAAAATAAATCTGACGACAACAATAACTCTAATGATATTATAGCAAAATTAGAAACTGATTTAGAAACTTGTAAAAAAGCTAGATTAGCTTTACAAGCTGACTTAGATGCTTGTAATCAAAGTAAATTAACTTTAGAATCTGATTTAAAAGTTGCTAAAGAATCTAATACTGGAAATACTAATTTCGCCGCTTCACTTGCAGGAGCAACTACTGTAGCGTCAATTCCTTTTAATGCTGATGCTGCTAAAGCTGTATTTGGCAAAAAAATTAAACAAGATGATTTAAAGATTGTAGAAGGTATTGGACCTAAAATAGAACAACTATTTCAAAGCTTTGGGATCTCTACATGGAAAGCCTTAGGAGAAACTTCTATAGAAAAATGTCAAGAGGTTTTGGATAGCGGTGGAGAAAGATATAAAATTCATAAGCCTAACACCTGGCCAAAACAAGCACAAATGGCTTACGAAGGCAAGTGGGAAGAACTACTAAAATGGCAAGATGAGCTTGACGGCGGAAAAGCCTAAACTTAGGTAATAATAAAAAGACTTCGGAAATTCGAAGTCTTTTTATTTTAATTATACTTTACCTTACGTAATACACGCATTGCTTCTTTATATTTTACGTAAGTAGTTTTATCTTCTAAGTTTCTAATATATTTTTTAGCTTTTCTCAAATATAACGGTGCTTCTAAAAAACCATTTAGATAACAAATCAAGTATGATGTTGGCAACTTTGAAACATCCTCAAACTCTGTATCAGAAAGTGGAATCCCCTTACTTATTTTAGATATAATCGTGTTATTATTATTGTAAATATGATGTAAGATTTTTTTATCAAATTGAGGTGGTTCAAATAAAAATTCAGTAGCAATATCATGAATTCCGTTATCTTTAAAATGAATAATTGTTTTTTCAAGAGGGTAATGTTTCTGTATGGTATCTATCCCTAAAACAATATATTCTGTAATAATAAATGAATGCTCATTATAAAATATCTGCACATCGTCTAAATTTGAAAAAAACAAACGCACTTGTTCATTAACCAACTCTATATCAACTCTTGAAAAATAGGTTTCATTATTTATTTTATTTTCTTTACCTGCCCAACATAACACAAACTGTTCTTTAAAAACTTTGTATTTAGGATTGTATTCTTTATGGCGATTAAAGAAATCAAAAACTCCGTTTAGAGTTAATTCAATATTATTACGAGCATTTTTCTCAATGGAATCTACAGCTGGTTTATTGGTGTTTTTTAACTCAAAACCTTCTTCTGAAGGAATAGAATTACTACCTCTTCTAAAAAAAACAGTTCCTTTTGAATATTTCCAAGCTGATTTTGCTAACGAGGTAATTTCACTGTTAGGGTAAATCGTTACCAAACCTATTACTTTATACCTAGGTAATCTTGGAAATGGCACATTTTCATATTCAATTTTTGGAGGATTGTTTAAATAGGCATTGACTAAATTTTGAATTTTGCTATCATCAAAAAAATCTACTCCAACAATTTTATTATTCTCATCTTCAACCCCAATTACAATATAGGAGTTATTATCAGGATTAGAGTTAGATAAAGCACATACATGCTTTACAAACTTTGCTTTACCTTCTTTTGAATTTAATGAGAGTTTTTGCTTTTTATCGTAAAAACTATTTTCATCATTTTTAGAAAGCAGGTTTTTAATTAGAAGCCGTTTATTAATCATCCTTTTTTAATATGGTAGCACTGGCCTGTGCAGTAGGATATACAATTAGGTCTTCTATATTCACATGATAAGGCCTTGTAACCACAAAATATATTATATCAGCAATATCTTCAGGTTGTAAGGCCTTATAGCCTTGATATACCGTTTTAGCTCTCTGAGAGTCTCCTTTAAAACGGACATCAGAAAACTCAGTTTCTACTAGACCTGGATGTATAGCACAAACACGTATATTATGTTGATTTAAATCAATACGCATTCCCTTATTTAAAGCATCTACAGCAAATTTTGAAGCACAGTATACATTTCCATTAGGATACACCTCTTTTGCTGCAATTGAACCTATATTCAGTATAAAACCTTCTTTTCTTTCTACCATTTGAGGTATAATTTCTTTTGACACATACAACAATCCTTTAACATTTCCATCTATCATCGCATCCCAATCTTCCAAACTTCCTTCTTGTATAGATTGTAATCCATGTGCATTACCCGCATTGTTAATTAGTATATCTATTTGATTAATACCTTCTGGTAAATTTTCAATTGCTTTTTGCACTTCCTCCTTATAACGAACATCAAATTGTAAAATATGAACATCTACATAACTTGATAATTCTTTTTTTAATTGGTTTAAGCGCTCAATGCGTCTTCCACAAATAATTAAATTAATATTATTCTTTGCAAAAAGTTGTGCTGTTGCTTTTCCTATTCCTGAAGTTGCTCCCGTTATTAAAGCAGTTTTAGCCATGTTTTTAATTTCTTATAAAGGTACTTTTTTTTATGTAAACGGAATATTATAAAACAAAAAAACCGCCCCAGGCGGGGCGGCCATTTCAATTGGTTTTAAAAAACCAACCAAAAATCAACTAACCAAACTTTATTTTAAAACCCTTCTTTGTAAGGTTCTTCTTTGTATTTTAGTACGTTTCCTACTATTATTCCTTACAAGGGTTTGTGATTTTTTTGTATTTTCTCTTTTTAAATATTGTGTAAAGCCCCTTCCTGAAAACGTATAAGTTGTTTCTGAACGTATATGAAACAACGCTATCGTTTCATCATTTATAACGCTTAATTCAAACTTTTCAGTATCTCCACCTTCATAATTAAGTGTTAAAATTTTCAGGTCATCATACCCTAAAACATTAGCTACTTCATAACTTCCTATGAAGTCCCAACTAATATGATCAATATTCATGCCAAATGGATCGTGAGATGAGTAAAACGTTACATCATTTTCAGGTGTAAATTGTAAATAATGTTCCTTATCAAATACATTAGGCGCTCCGCCATCTGTTTTGGTACGCTCCCATGCTACATATTCTTGTAAAAAATACTCTATATTATCATAAAACAATTTATCATAGTCAAAGTTACCTTTGTTATAACCTATAAGATAATAACTAACGTTTCTTGATATGTGATCAATTCGTATTTCGTTACTTGATAGCTGTACAACATCAAAATCATATCTTCCATCTAAGCTATGTCTAGTTTCTAAAACATTATTAAACGTATCATAGGCTCCAATATAAATTCCTAATCCGTTTCCTGTTTTTCCTACATCAACAATATTATTATTGGCATACATCCTCCCATTTAAAAAGGAAACTGTAAAAGCTTTAGACACAAAAGGAACATCTGAATTCCCTTCTGTTCTGTGGTAATCTATGTACCATAAATCGTAACTTGAAACTAATTCATTTAAAGAAATAGCATCGTCTACATATTCATTATTAGTAACTACACACGATGTTAATGTAGTTCCTGTTAGTACAAGCAGTAATAGTATTTTTAAACGTTTCATAAGCATATGTGGTTAACATTATACTATGATAAATTCAAATTGCATGCCAAAAATTTTCCTACCTCCTCAAAGAACTTAAATAACAATTTGCAATATTAAAAAAAAATACCGTCTTAAAGACGGTATTTCAATTTTTTATGTTTTTTTTAACTTAAAAATTATAGTTAACTCCTAAACCAAACACTTCTCTTGTTTGAAAACCTTTATACGCATTATCATCATAAATAGCTTGTAACGCTAAGTTAGCAGATAAATATTTGTTAATTTTCATTACCACATTTACTGTGTAATCAATATCTACATTCTGTGGCTCTTCTAAATAATTACTGTATAAGTTTAAAATGTTTTCTACTGAAACATTTTCCATTATATTAAACTTATAATAACCACTAATAGAAGCTCCCAACTCATAACGAGTAGTTTCTCCAGGCTCAACACCAAAATAACTAGCTCCAGCTGGCAAGTTAGCTGTAAAATCTTTATTTACCACAACTAATTTAGAAGTAGCTGGTGCAATATTCACCTTTAAGTTATCTGATTTTTTCCATAACATACCTGGACCAAATTGGAAATATGCAGGAGAGAAAAAGTGCGACTGATGTACTCCATTAGCATCATGGGTAGATGACATTTGCGTTTTAAAGTTAAAAAATGCTGAGTAATACCAGTATTCAGAAGCTTTTTTACCAGCCAAAGAGTTTAACTCAAAACGATCATCTGTTTTTTGAGTTCCTTGTCCTTTTAATTTTGTTAAACCGTAAGAAGCAATAATTTTATTATCCCAAGTCCAATCACCTTTAGCGTAATTAAAGTCATAATTTACACCTAATGTTCCAGAAATGTTGTTAGTTCCACCAGCTAACCAATTGTTGAATGCAGATTGGTTGAATAAGAACGAAATGTTACCACTCTTTTTCCATCCTTCTTTTGGTTCTTCTTTCTTTTCTTGAGCATTAGCAGACAATGCTCCAAATAAAATTGCAATAGCTAATAATTTTTTCATTTTGTATGATTTTTAATTTTTCGGGGCGCAAAAGTACACCTTTACTTTGGTTTAAGACAAAGTTATTCTATAAAAGTCACTTTTTAAGAAAAAATATAATTTAATCCTAACCCAAAAACTTGTTTGAATTGTATCTTACTAGAAGCATTATCATCTACTATAAGATGAAAACCTAAATTCATAGAAAGGTATTTATTTACCTTAACTAAATACCTCATTTGGTAATCAATATCTATATTTTGAGGGTTATCTAAATAATCGGAATATACCGCCAAAATATTTTCCATTGTAAGGTCTTGTATTAACTGGAATTTAAAATAGGCAGATAAATTAAAACCCAATCCAAAACTTGAGTTATCTCCTTCTCTCACTCCATATTTTCCAGAAAACTCATCTGAGACAAAAGTAAATCTGGCAGTAGCTAAAGCAATATTTATTTTTGCATTCTCAGATTTTTTCCAAAGCATACCTGGACCAAAAGCCCAATATGCAGGTGCCAAAAAATCTGAAATAGGTTCTTTAGGCTCTTTTTTATAGTTATATCCTCTTGTATACTGAGTCTTAAAATTACTTATAAATGAGAAGTACCAATATCTCTCTGCTTTAAGCCCTAATAAAGAATTGTATTCAAACCTATCATCTGTTTTCCTTACTCCTTGACCATCTATATAACTTAGACCGTAACTAGAATTGATTTCGTTATCCCAATTCCAATTGTTCTTTTTATAGTTAAAATTATAGGAAAGCATAATATTTCCAGCTATGGTATTACTTCCTCCTGCAACCCAATTGGAAAATGAGGATTGATTAAATAGAAAGGTAAACTTCCCATTATCATTCCAGCTTTTTGGAATACTATCTGTACTTGTTTGTGATAAAGTGGTAGTTACTGAATAGAATATAAGCAGTTTGGTTAGAATCACTTTTTTCATTCTAAATCATTATTAGCAATTAGGTAATTAATAATTTATCTTCTTTTATATAAAGGCACAGTTGAGCATGCTTCTCCAAACATTAAACTTTTAGCTGTATTTTTCACCTTTTGAATTAACAATGTATATGCTGAAGGCGGAATAGGCTTATTAGCACAACCTTTTATAATAACAGGTTTATCTTTAAATTCTTCTACATTTAAGTCTGCTATTATTTCTTGATAAATTACTGTTTCTAATAATTCTAAATCACCTACTATTACTTTCTTAGCATAAATGGACATTTCAGCTGTAATTAGTAAATATGCCCAAGATGGAATAATAGCATCTGTACTACATGTTAATGCAATATAACTATCTTGATACTGAGACCAGTCATGATTTTTCACTTCCTCTCTAAAATCTTTTTCTCTAAGAATTAACCCTTCAAACAACCACTCTTTTATATCAAAAACCAATCGATTTCCTTTAGGGTAAAAGTCTTCCAAATCAATGGTTACTAATTTGCTATTTGCAACTCTATTTATAATTTCGTCAGCCATTCCTTACAAAAGTCCTAATTCAAGCTTTGCTTCTTCACTCATCATATCTTGTGTCCAAGTAGGGTCAAAAGTAATTTCTACTTCACAATTATTAATTTCTTTCAATGTTTTCACCTTTTCTTCTACTTCCACTGGCAGTGTTTCCGCAACTGGACAGTTAGGTGAAGTTAAGGTCATCAAAATTTTAGCATCATTATCTTCAGAAACAAATACATCATAGATCAATCCTAACTCATAAATATCTACAGGAATTTCTGGATCAAAGATGGTTTTTAAAACGCGTACTATTTTATCTCCTAATTCTTCTAAGTTTTCTTCAGTCATAATCTACTATTTAATTTGCTAATTTACTTTGTTGAGCAATTGCATACATTTTTATTTGCTTTACCATAGATACTAATCCGTTTGCTCTTGTTGGGCTTAAATGTTCCTTTAAACCAATTTCATCTATAAAACTAGTATCGGCATCTAAAACAGCTTGTGGAGTTTGGTTTGAGTATACTCTAAGTAATAAAGCTACTATTCCTTTAGTTAAAATAGCATCACTATCAGCAGTAAATTTAATCTTTTCTCCATCCAGATTAGAATGTAACCATACCTTAGACTGACATCCTTTTATTAAATTTTCATCCAATTTATATGTGTCATCAATTAAAGGTAATGATTTCCCTAATTCTATAATATATTCATAACGTTCCATCCAGTCATCAAACATAGAGAACTCATCAATAATTTCTTCTTGTATTTCTTTGATAGTCATTTTTTAAAACTATTTTTGCACTGTCAAACGACACTTTTTATATTAAAGGTGCAAAATTACGACAAAATAAGGTATTTATAATACCCGTTAAGTATAAAGTAAACGTAATTATTAATTTTGTTTGGTATTTATTAAATCAAACTTAATATAATACTTTCCCTATATGGAAAGTTTAATTAAAATTTATGAGTAAATTATTAGCTGTTGGTACTGTAGCTTTTGATGCTATTGAAACGCCTTTTGGTAAAACGGATAAAATTTTAGGAGGTTCAGGAACATTTGTTGGTTTAGCAGCTGCTCAGTTTGGAGTAGAAACTGGAGTTGTTTCTGTAGTTGGTGGTGACTTTCCTCAATCATATTTGGATATGATGGAAAACAAAGGAATTAACACTGATGGAATAGAAATTATTAAAGATGGTAAAACATTTTTCTGGAGTGGTAGGTATCATAACGATATGAACTCAAGAGATACTTTAGTGACTGAATTAAATGTTTTAGAACATTTCCAGCCAGTTGTTCCGGAAAAGTTTAAAGATTCAAAAATAGTAATGTTAGGGAATTTACACCCTTTAACACAAGCTTCTGTTTTAGACCAAATGAATGAGCGTCCGAAATTAGTGGTTTTAGACACCATGAACTTTTGGATGGATATTGCTTTAAATGATTTACATGAAGTTTTAAAACGCATTGATGTAATTACTATTAACGATGAAGAAGCCCGTCAATTAAGTGGAGAGTATTCTTTAGTAAACGCTGCTAAGAAAATCCATGAAATGGGTCCTAAATATGTAGTTATTAAAAAAGGAGAACACGGTGCTTTACTTTTTAACGAAGGTAAAATGTTCTTTGCACCAGCATTGCCTTTAGCGGAAGTTTTTGACCCAACTGGAGCCGGAGATACGTTTGCAGGTGGTTTTTGCGGATATTTAGCTAAAACCGAAGATGTTTCATTTGAAAACATGAAAAATGCCATTATTTATGGTTCTAATTTAGCTTCGTTCTGTGTAGAAAAGTTTGGAACACAACGCATGGAAGAGCTAAGCAAGGATGAAGTACGAGAGCGCTTACAGGCTTTTAAAGAACTAACACACTTTGACATAGAGTTATCATAAACAAAGTCCGCAGGAAATCTGCGGACTTTTTTTTCATACAACACACACAAACACAACTAAATACTTTGAAAAATGAGTGACGCTTTAAAACATGAATGTGGAATTGCGATGGTTAGATTACTAAAGCCATTGGAATACTATAAAGAAAAATATGGTACTGCATTTTATGGTGTTAACAAAATGTACTTGCTTATGGAAAAGCAGCATAATCGTGGTCAAGATGGTGCTGGTATAGCTAGTATTAAATTTAATGTGGAGCCAGGAACGAGATACATTAGTAGAATTCGTTCTAATAAATCACAACCAATTCAAGATATTTTCGGACAAATTAATGAAAGAATTAATGGTGTTTTTGAAAAGAATCCTGATAAGATTAATGATGTACAATGGCAAGAAGAAAACATGCCTTACATTGGTAATTTATTCTTAGGACATGTACGTTATGGAACTTTTGGAGGTAATAGTATAGAAAACGTCCATCCTTTTTTACGTCAAAGTAACTGGCGCCATCAAAGTTTAATTGTAGCTGGTAACTTTAATATGACTAACTCTAAAGAATTAATGAAAGAGTTAATTGATTTAGGGCAACACCCAAAAGAATCTACCGATACAGTAACTGTAATGGAAAAAATTGGTCATTTTTTAGAAGATCAAGTAGCTGACACATACTTAGATGCTAAAAAAGAAGGCTTAAATAAAAAAGATGCTTCACCCTTTATTGAAGAAAATTTAAATATTCAGCGAATTTTAAAACGTTCTTCTAGAAATTGGGATGGCGGTTATGCCATGGCTGGTTTACTTGGTCATGGAGATGCTTTTGTATTAAGAGATCCTGCTGCTATTAGACCTGCATTTTATTATAAAGATGATGAAGTGGTAGTTGTTGCTTCTGAACGTCCAGTAATACAAACAGTATTCAATGTAAAAATTGATGAGATAAAGGAAATTGAAAGAGGACATGCCTTAATCATTAAAAAGAATGGAAAAATTTCTATGGATCCAATTTTGGATCAAAGACCTAAAAAAGCGTGTTCTTTTGAACGTATTTACTTCTCAAGAGGAAGTGATGCTAGTATTTATGAAGAGCGTAAAAATTTAGGTAAATATGTTTTTCCAGAAGTTTTAAAGTCTATTAATAATGATTTAGAAAATACGGTTTTTACTTACATTCCAAATACTGCCGAAACTTCGTTTTTTGGAATGATGGAAGCTGCGGAAGATGTATTAAATCAACAAAAAACAGAAGCTATTTTGGCTGGTGGCGGTAAACTTTCTAAAGAAAGAGTTATTGAAATTTTATCACAAAGACCTCGTTTTGAAAAAATAGCTATTAAAGATGCTAAACTTAGAACTTTTATTACGGATGATAGTAGTAGAGATGATTTAGTAGCGCATGTATATGACATTACGTACGGTGTTGTTAAACCTACAGATAACTTAGTTATTATTGACGATAGTATTGTAAGAGGTACTACTCTAAAAAAGAGTATTATTAAAATTTTAGATCGTTTACAACCTAAAAAGATAGTTATTGTTTCTTCTGCTCCTCAAATTAGATATCCTGATTGTTATGGTATTGACATGGCTAGAATTGGTGACTTTATTGCTTTTAAAGCTGCTTTAGAGCTTTTAAAAGAAACTAATCAGTATCATATTGTATATGACGTATACCAAAAATGCATTGCACAGCAGAAGAATAGCGATAAAGACATTGTAAACTACGTAAAAGAAATTTATGCGCCTTTTACTGACGAGCAGATTTCTGGTAAAATTGCAGAAATGCTTAAAACTCCAGAAATTAAAGCGCAAGTAGAAGTGATTTACCAACCAGTAAGCAAGCTTCATAAAGCTTGTCCTGAAAACTTAGGAGATTGGTACTTTACTGGTGATTACCCTACTGATGGAGGACACCGAGTGGTAAACCAAGCATTCATTAACTTTTATGAAGGAAACAACAAAAGAGCTTACTAAATACAAATCCCGATTTAACCAATCGGGATTTTTTTATTTAATTGCTATTTTCTAAAATAGCATCTTCTATATCTTCAAAAATTGATATAATATCTGAGTATCCTATGAAATCTTATGCTATGTAACCCAACTTTGCTGAATCAGATTTGATTCTTAGTAAAGATAATGTTACTGACACAGTTACTGTATTCCCAAAACATAAAAGAGAAAACCATTGTTGTTGTATAATTGATTTTTCTTATTAGTAAACTTAGCATTAAACTAAAGCACAGGGAATAATATTCGCATTTATTCTGAAATCAAAAAACATCGTACAAATAGGTCTGTTTATATACAAACGGACATTAATTTATTAGAATTCTAGTAGTTTTACTATAAAACTAACCTACTCATGAATATTGGATTTTTAGAACTTATTTTATTCTTAGGCATTAGTCAAGGGATTTTCTTAGCTAGTACACTACAATTCATACATAAAAACAATAAAGTAGCCAACAACACATTGTCTTTACTCCTTCTTATTATTTCAATAATGCTTCTAGGAAGGTTTTGTTATTTTAAATACGCTACTAACATACAATTTTATAGGTTCACCGAATTTGTAGATATTATCATTTTCTTTTTTGGCCCCTTATTATACACCTATGTCAGACGACTAATAGTGCAGGACTCAAAAAGGTTTCAATTACCATTCTATCATTATACCCTTCCTTTATTTCACTTTCTTTTTTTTCTTTACACACTCAGTTATAACAATTCATCTTACAACAAATTACTTCGATTAGGTGTTTTAAATGGTGTTTATTTTATTATAGAACTTTTGGGTATTTTATCCGTAATTTTTTACATCTTAAAATCACTCATCTTACTTTCTAGATTTAGAAAAGCAGAAAAAAATAATTTGTCTTACCATCAAGCTATCAGTGTTTTTTTACATTGCTTACTGTTGGGTATTTCAATTTTTGTAACGCTTTGGCTTTGCAGTTTTTTAAACAGAAACTTACAACTATCATTAGTTTCAAATTACATAAACTACAACTCTGTTTGGGTTAGTATTTCTTTATTTATTTACATTGTGAGTTTTTTTAGTTTAAAGCAACCTGAAATATTTAGAGTGCAACCTCTAGAAAAAATTACAGAGAAAAAAGAACGAATAGATAAAATAGAACTAGAACGTTTAAAAAATGATTTAGAGTTTTTAATGATTCAAGAAAAAATTTATTTAGATCATCAACTTTCATTAACTCAATTAGCTAAAAAATTAAACACAACTACTAATAACACTTCATGGCTACTTAATAATGTTCATAAATCTAGTTTTTATGACTATGTAAACTCTTATAGAGTGCAAGCTTTTATTGAAAAAATCCATAATGGAGAATATAAGAAACATACAATCTTAGCACTTTCACTAGATGTTGGTTTCAGTTCAAAATCAACATTTAATAAGGTATTTAAAGAAATCACACAACAAACACCTTCTGGTTTTATAAAAAGCATAGCACACTCTCCTTAAAATAGTCCATCTGTATACAGAATGTCGATTACCACTGTTTTAAGAAATAGTTTTGGCTTTGAACTATAAATCTAACCATTATGAAAAAAACTATTTCATTATTACTTATTATTATTGGACTATCTGCTTGCACAGACAACGAATTTCCAAGAGTGCCAAAGGTAGAAACTATCACATCTGATTTATTAGGGAATGATGCTGTTTCATTAGATAAACATGGAAACATATTTGTTTCTGAATTTGGTGTTTTTGGAGAAACAGGCGGCTCTGGTACTCGAATTTTTAAAGTTACAAAAAACGGCGTTGTTTCTGAAGCAGTAACAAACTTAAGCGGTCCTTTAGGGAATGCCATAGATGCTAAAGGAAATATTTATGTAAATGATGCTAATAACCTCAGTAATGGTAATGTTTTAAAAATTTCTAAAAAAGGAAAACGAACTATTCTAGCTACTATTGATGGCTTTCCTTCTGGGTTAACTATTGATAAAAACAATAACATCTATGTTTCAAACTTTTCAGCTCCAACAGTACATAAAATCTCTCCTGATGGGACAGTTAGCCTATTTGCTTCTGATCCTAGATTAGCGGGTTGTGTTGGGATTGATTTTGATATTTCTGGAAATATAATTGTAGGGAATTTTGCTACAGCCGATATTTTATCCATTTCCCCTAATGGGGAAGTATCATTAGTTACTAACATCCCAAATATTGTCGTTCAAGGGTTTGGAATTGGCTATATAACTGTTATTAAAAATACAGTATTTGCTACTGGAATTGGTGTGAATAAAATTTTTAAAGTTTCTATACCTGACGGAAGCTTTTCAGAATTAGTAGGTACTGGCGAACTTAAAACGATTGATGGTGATTTTTCTGAAGCTGCTTTTAGCAACCCAAATGGAATTACCGCGGATAAAAAGAACAAAATTCTCTATGTTTCTGAATTTGGAAACACTGCTTTAAGAAAAATTTATCTCCCTAAATAACAGCTAAACGTTACATTAAATAAAGTCATACAAAATAAGTGTGACTTTATTTCAAGTTCTTAACCTACAGAATCACTATGCACTAGGAAACTTAAAAATGTAAGCTTACAAAAGCTTCCTGCATTGTGAAATACCTCTTGCATCAAATACAGAATCGTCATACACCAAGAAATGACTTCTGTAAACTTTCAAGACACTATTGTTCTGGTAAAATAGCTTTTGTAACTTTGTTTATAGGAATAGCTTATTTTCAAGCTTAAAAAACAAATTAGTGAACATTCAATTATTAGCTTTTGGTATTGTTAGAGACATCCTTAATACATCTTCTACCAGCATAAACGTTCCAGAAAGGATTATAGTTAAAGATTTTAAAATACATTTAATAGAAACATTTCCAAAAATGAAAAATGTTAGTTCTTTTGCTATTGCTGTAAATGAGTCTTATGCACAAGACAGCACTGTGCTACAAGAAAATGATGTTGTAGCTATTATCCCACCTGTAAGTGGCGGATAATTTTACAAAAAACAATTATTTTTTTAAATATTTACCTACAAAGAAAGTTCCAAAAGGTAGTATAGAAAGCAAACAAACTATACCAAAAGTTTTTCCATTCCAATTCAACTCATATTTAAGCATAATAGCTATAATTATATAAGCCACAAAAAGAAGCCCATGCGGCATACCTAGAAGTTTTACATATTCTGGATTGCCTTGTAGGTATTTAATAGGCACGGCAATAAATAATAATAAGATATAAGAGATTCCTTCTAAAAAACTAACGATTTTAAATACGTTTATCATGTTTGGTTTTATAAATTTACGTTGACTGCTATAGAGAAATTTCTTCCTGGTGCTGAGATACCAGAAGCAAATTCTTTATAATGTTCATCAAATAGGTTATTTACACTTGCTTGTACAAATATATTCTGTTTTACTTTATATCTTCCATAAAGCCCTACTACCATCCAACTAGGTGTGCCATAATACTTATCCACATCTTTATCAGCGTTTTCATTTATTACTGGTGTTTGTTGATGGTTGTCTATTCCTTCATTTATATTGTAATCCTTGATATCTTTTTTCGCATTGAAAATCAAATTTGCACCACCTTCAAACTTTTTATTTGTATAATTTACTTCAAAGTTTCCAAATAAAGGCGGAATAGAGGACATAGGTTCTTTTAAATCATAACTCTCTCCTTTCGTATATGTTATAAACCCTGAAGTATTCCAATTTTCATGTAATTTACCTTGATAACTGACAGTAGCTCCTGTAACATAAGCATTTCCTTTATTTACATTAGCCACAATAGCTCCTTCTTCTCCATCAAATAATATTTTTCCACTTCCTCCTAACTCAAACGCTTCTCTGTAAATGTAATTATCTAATAATGTATAAAACACATTTGCCCCTATTCTAAATCTTCTGTTATTAAAATATTTCTGTATTCCAACTTCAGCATTATAAGCATGTTCTGGTTTTAAATCTACGTTTGGCACCGTTACCTTACCACTTTTTTCCCTTACTTTACCTACATCATCAATATTGGGCGAACGGAAACCTGAAGATAAAACCGCGTTTAACTGCCAAGTTTTATTGGGTTTAAACACATAGCCAATTGTTGCTGTTAAGGCTGTATTATTTAGACTAATATCATTATCAGGAAGTTGAATAAACTGCTCGTCATTCCATTTAGCAGTTAAATTAGTGTTTGTTAAACGAACACCTGTATTCAAAGTAGATCTACTGTTTATATCTTGCCTATAATCTACATATAAAGCAGAGCTTAAGTAACTACTTCCTCCATCTGCATATCTTGATTGCACTCCAAAATTCCCATTAAAACCAACTACCTCATCATTTACTACATCTAGTGTTTTCCCATATGAATATGACCCAACATCATTATAAGCTACTTCAAAACCATAACCTAAATTCCTTTTTTTTGCTAATGGTACCGAAAAATCTCCGTTAATACTATATATGTGAACAGTTTCCTCCCTGTATGATCTATCAAAGCTTCCAAACTTACGTTGTATTCTACTTTCTTCTATATTTTGATAAGCTACCGTAAATACTCCTTTCTCAATCCATGATTTCTTAGGGTTGATTTCTAGTTGTGGAGAAATCAACAAACGTTTTTGAGGACCGTAGTACCATTCAGCAAATTTCAGGTTTCCAGATTTCAACTCCATTAGTTTATCAAACCGTGGAACATCCGAAGAGGTTGAATATTGTAAATTAAGTTTAAAGTCTGTTTTTTTAGATAAAGGTATATAGAATTTTTGTAAAACATCTGTTTGGCTAAATCCTGTGTTTTTTTGGAGGTTCACATTAGTATTAGCTAATGGATTTTCGCTATAATTTCCGTTTAAATTATCCGAATAAAAAGGAACCTTACCCCAATTTTGAAACCCATGGGATCTATTTTCTCCCATAGTTAAATCACCAAAATTACTGTATGAAACACTTGTAAAAGACGCCCATTTTTTAAACCTTAATTCTGTGGACAAAGTGTTTGTTGTTTCGTTATTTACCGAGCTATACCTTGAATACAGCGACGTTAAAACCTCATTTTTTTCTGAAATCTTTGGTGTTTTCGTAAAATAATGAATCACCCCTCCTAAGGCATCAGAACCATACATTACAGAAGATGGCCCAAAAATCACTTCAGTTCTATCAAGTAAATTTGGTGCTACTGTTATTGAGTTTTGCAAGTGTCCTTTTCTATAAATTGCATTATTCATTCGCACTCCATCAACAACCAATAACACACGATTACTTTCCATTCCTCTTAAAACTGGGCTACCTCCTCCAAATTGAGATTTCTGTACTTTTATACCAGGAATATTAGCCAATAAATCCGCTGATGTTTGTGGCGAAACTTTTTCAATATCTTTAGCTGTAATTACTGCTATTTGTTCTGCAATTCGGTTTGCTTTTTCATTATTTTTAAAAGCAGAAAGCACAACCTCATTTAACTGTTCTGATTGTTTAGATAGGTAAACCTGATAGTTATTAAGTTTAGCTATAGATTTTTTTAACTGATATTCTGCATAAGCTACATGAGAAAAAATAAGCAATTCTTCTTCTTTAAACGATGTTATATTTACTTCTCCATTTTCATTGGTTATAGACGATTTTGACTTATTTGGGTTGAAAACAGCAACAGCGTCAATAGGCTTACCAGTTTCAGCATCAATAACTGTTAATGTTTGGGAAAACATTGGAGTAATTGTAATAAAAAAAAGTATGGCTATTATCTGCTTCATAACTAACTAAACACCGTTTCTAAAATATCTAATGATTTTGGTTTTTTAAACCCCTCCAAATGTAGTTCAAAATATTGAATTATAACTTGAAGTATCATTTGCCTTTCTTTCTTGTTAAATAAAATTGTGTTTATTGCATCAAAATTTATGCCTAACAGCTTTTTAAATGAAATTAATTCATTACTATGAATTATTAACTTATCATGAATCGTATCAGTAAAGCTTCCTTCTAACAAACTAAAGGCTTCCTTATCTTGGTCAGAAACATCTGGATAAAACCCTAAAAACTTAGATAAATTTAACAAAAACAATAAATGAAAGTTTGACACATCAGTATGTGTGTCTAGCCAAACAAGTGCTGTTTCAATATACGTATATAATGCTTCATTTTTTTCTTCTTCTTGTATAATACTAGACAATATTTCTGAAAGAAAAAGCACAATCGTTTGTTTTATTATAGAGGTATGTAATGTGTTATAAGGATGGATAATTGAAGCTTCTCTTATAGAATTTAACCCTTGTTTATTAGTATGATTTGCTACAATTTGCAACTGTGTTAAAGGTTGAAAATAAGCTGTTTTTAATTTTCCTTTTTTAGATTTTAAAACTCCTTTTATCATGTAAGACTTTACACCATCTTCAAAAGTAAAGCATTTAACTATTAAGCTAGTATCTCCGTACTTAATTGTATTAAAAACAATGGCTTTTGTAGTTATAATAGCCATTAATTAACAATCGCTATTTTGGTTGAAGCTGTTTCTGTGTTGTCCTCATTTGAAAGTAAGACAATGTAAATTCCTGAAGCTACTTTTGTACCTGCTAAATTTCTTTTATTCCATTCTACTTTCCCTCCTCCTAATTGCTGACCTTCAACTACATTTGTTTCATAAACTAAATTACCTGAAGTATCTAAAATTTTCACATTAGTGCCTTTAGGTAAATGAGTCCCATTTCTCCCATCAATAGTTACGATATCGTGTTTTTTAAGAACAGGATTCGGATAAGCATACACTTCTTCCAATGTTTCTCCAAATGGTGCAACTTTACTGTTGTATGCAACCATACCCTTACTTGTTGCAAAGTACACTTTACCCGTTTCTTGGTCTACGCTTATTTTCTTTATTTTGTTTGTTGGTAAAGGAGAGTTATCCTTATTAAACTGCGCTAAAGTTTTTTGCCCACTTGGATTAGTATAAAGTACACCTCCTGTTTCCGTTCCAAACCATTTGTTATCTGCTCCATCAACCACTATAGAGTTAATTGATTGATCCCCCAAAAGTCTTTTAGGTATACCTTCATCTAAAATAACAATAGGATTTGCATCATTTACATTATTATCAAAAATTCCAGCTCCATTATTAAATGTAACTAAACCTGTAAGTGTACCTATCCAAATTCTATTATTTTTATCAACAGCTAAAGTATTTACTTTTATATGAGGTAGACTTCCTCTTGTTGCCTCTGTTGTTAATGATTTTTTTCTATCTCCTCTTTCATTAAACGCATAAACCCCATTACTCCTTGTAGCTATCCAAACCGTATTTGAATTATCAACAACCACATCACTCATTCCTAAAGCCTTATTATTAATAACTAAAGATTCAATATCAAACTCTGTCCATCCTCCTGATGGCGATAGCTTCTTTATTTTTTTGGTTCCTCTTATATTAGAAACCCACAAATTTCCTTGGTTATCAAAAGCTGTTCCTCCAATTCTAATCGTTACAAAATTGGGTAAATCTTTTTCTATATCTTCCAAAGGGCTATTTAAATGATTATAGAAAGTTTTTATTTTATCATCCTCAACTTCTAACAAACCTCCAGTTAAAGGTGTGTTCATATCTGCCCCAGAAGCAGCCCCAAACGCGCTAATAAAAGCTGTGTTTTCTTTAGTTTTATCTATAGTTATTGATGTTAAATCTGGTGGTTGATTTGAGTTAAAAGGTGTGTTAATCCATTTTTCGCCCGTATAACGAGAATACCCAATTCTTCTATTTAAAGGAGCATAAGTTCCTGTATGCCCTCCATACACTACCCAAACATTATTATTATGAGTCTCAACAGAAAATATATCATTTAGCATTGGCCCATCTGGGTGAACTTCTTGAAAAGTAGACAAAGCTCCTAATTCTGTTTTTAATATCCCAAATTTAGCTGTAGCTAAATAAACTTGGTTATTATCTTCTAAAACTTCATTTAAATTAAATGAAAAATCGCTTGTTCTATTTACTTCAGCAACTTGACTCAAACTTGAGTTAAAAATTATAGCCTTTGATTTTAAAGCAACCGACAAACTAGTATTACCTCCTTTTAATCCTTCTATGTTTTCTGTGAAAGTTTGCACACTATTACTAACACTTCCTTGAATTCTAAATAATTCATTTTCTTTGGAAGCAAAAACTTGATCATTAAATACTGTAACATTTGTATAATCACCTGTAAATTGAAGTGTCCAATTTTTAAAGTCAATTAAATTCGGATTGTTTATAGCTGCTGTATAAATTCCGCTTTTAGTTGCAGCATAAATAGTATCATTAAAAACGGTAATTTGATTAATCAATTCATCCGTTGAACCCAGCCCTATAAAATAAGTGTCACCAAACTCTAAATTATCAATATCATATACAACAATTGAAAATGAAGTTGCTAGGTATAATTTATTATTATATTCAAATATGTGGTTAATTCTTTTTTCACCAGCTTGATTAAAATTGGTTATTTCTGGAGAGGTAGTTATTTTTCCTTTTTCATCAATTACCTCAATCAATCCATCTTCATAACCAATTACTAATCGTTTATTTTTAACATTATAGTGAATTGCAGATGTAGTTTCACCTGACAAACCTTGTATTGATGATATTTTTGTTGTTTCATTTGTTTGTATATTATATACAAAAACAGCATTATCTGTTACTGCATAAATTACATCATCAATTTTCACAAAATCTTTTACATTTGTATAAGAATACAAATCTTCCCAACGGTCACTATAATCTGTCTGCGAAACGAGTTTTCCACTCAAAAACACTAAGAAAAGTACTACTATTTTCTTCATATCAAGTTCAAAGATATTTATTATTAACGATAAAAAACGGTACATTCGTACAAATTTGATTTTTTGTTTTTATGGCCATAGAGATTGAACGCAAGTTTTTAGTTAGTTCTTTAAACTTTAAAGCTGATGCTTTTCAGAAAAACTATATAAAACAGGGCTTTTTAAATTCCAACAAAAACCGAGTGGTTAGAGTTAGAATAAAGGATGATATTGGTTTTTTAACTATTAAAGGGCCTTCTAATAATACTGGAACTTCAAGATTTGAGTGGGAAAAAGAAATTAGTAAGCAAGAAGCAGCGGAATTACTTCTTCTTTGTGAGGAAAACATTATAGAGAAATACCGATATCTAGTTAAAAGTAATGCTCATACTTTTGAAGTTGATGAGTTTTTGGGAAATAATGATGGATTACTCATAGCTGAAGTTGAATTAACAAATGAAAATGAAACTTTTACTAAACCTAATTGGCTAGGAATAGAAGTTACGGGAATTCCTAAATATTACAATTCTAATTTAAGTAAATTACCTTTTAATAAATGGTAAAAAAGCTGCTTGAAAATATCAAGCAGCTTTTAAACCCTACAAAACTCTTTTCTTACTGTTTAAGTATACTAAGAGTCTTCACTTGTTTTCCAGACTGTATTTTTAACAAATACATTCCTTCATTTTTCAACATTGCATCATCAATTAAAATAAAGCTTGATGGTGACTGAATGTTTTCCTTATAAATATGCCTACCTAATAAATCATATACCTCTAATCTAATAGCCCCATCTTTTGATAAACTAGAAATATCTATTTTAGTATGTTTTGTAAATGGGTTAGGTATTGCTGAAATAGCTCCACTAGTACTTAACTTATTATAATTGGGACCAACAGCACCATTTCTTGTCACAGTTGTTATGGCTCCATTAGCATTTTTATTATACGCATAATCTGTTATTGTATAGGATAACCCATTACTAGCTACTGATATGCGGAACCAACCGTAATGAGTATTTCCATTAATCTTAAATGTAAAACCTATAAACCCTGTTTTTCCATTCCAAGAAGTATAGCCAGAATCACTTACAATATAACTATTTGAATTTGCTACAAAATTACTTGAACTTCCCACTGAGACACCTTCACCTAAATAAGATGCATTACTACTTGTTCCTTCACAAACAATATTTTTATTATAGGTAACTAATCTCACAGAATTTCCCGTATACCAGGCACCATACCCTGTATCATCACCTGTTTCAATTCTAAAAAACTTCCAAGTATCACTAGAGGTAACCGTTACATCATCCATGTTTACATACACTATATCATCATTTGTATTACAAGGTGCACAAGAACCGCCACAATCTACTCCTGTTTCATCTCCATTTTGAATCCCATCGTTACACGTTGGTGTACTTCCACCACCATCTATAACAATTTTATAATCTTCAACTTCACCGTATCCAAACGATTCACACGAAGTTGCTACTCCATTATATTTCATTGATACTCTCATTCTAGTATTTCCAGAGGTTGCTGAATTAGGCACTGTAAACTGCCCTGTAACTGAAGTATCTTTTGAGGCCGCCTTACTCCATACTTGTTCACCTGCATCTGTAAAATCACCATCTTTATTATAATCAATCCATACACTATATCCTTCAGAATACACAGTACTTCTCCAGCTAGGTGTTATGGTTATTGAATAGTTACTTCCTTTAGATAAACTAGTAGATACCGTAGCTGTATAATCAGCATATCCTCCATTTGAACCAGACGAACTATTATTTATGGTATTTAACTGAACTCTACTGATAAACTCATCATTAATACTTCTACCATTAGAATCACAATAGGTAACTGTTGTATCACATGGTTCACAAGAACCGCCACAATCTACTCCTGTTTCATCTCCATTTTGAATTCCGTCATTACAAGTTGGTCCTCCAGTATCACCACCATCCCAAACTTTACTTCCTGCTCTAATTTTACCACTAGGTTCTGTACTATACGCATAATCCAGCAATGTATAAGAACTTCCATTACTATTTACCCGCACTCTAAACCATCCATAGTTTACTTTGCCTGGGTATAATTGAAATTGAAATCCTATATAAGCTGTTTTCCCATCCCATGCTGTATAATTTGCATCTCGAATTACATGTAAATCAGGATAAGCACCACCTGCAACCCAAGAACTTTGTTGGTTGATCTCAGTATTTAGTGCTAGCGGAATTGGGTTTCTAGTTCCAGATTGACAAACCAATGCTTTTTGATAGGTTTCTAATTTAAGCGCGTTATTTTCAAAGAATGTTCCAAAACCTCTATCATTTTCAGCTCCATTTATTCTAAAAAAAGTCCATGTTTTTCCTGAGTTTGCAGTATAATCATCATTATCAACATATACTACTTTATACGGATCATAAAAACTAAACTCGAAAGCTATCTTATTTGAATTTAAAGCT